>CAZROY010000100.1:0-15707 GCA_964601885.1 uncultured Sulfurovum sp.
CCATATATTATCTTTTTCATCTTTTGCCTTTTGATGTATTGTGAAATTATAACACAAAATATGTGGCAAGAAAAAAGCAAAGTTGACAAACTTATTATTATTATTTGATACCTCTGTTCCTTTTTGTTAGTAATAGTATCTCTAACTCCTTTTCTAATGCTGTAATCTCTGCCTTCTTATTTCTTATTAAACTATCTTTATTCTGTTCAATTTTTATATACTCTTCTACCTCATCTCTTTTATAGCTCATAATTGTATTAAGCTCACTCATAATCTCATCTAAAATATTTTCATGGATATATTTACTTAACATCTTTTCAAACTCATTCTGCATAGTAATAGAACTTTGTTCAAAAAAGAGTTGAATATCACTCATTATTTTAGAGTTTATCTTAACTAAAGCACCTTTTGTATTAAATATCTGTTGCCATATATTACTATTCCCTTGCACAATTTTATTAATACTCTTCTTCTTAAACTGACTCTTAGCCAACTCTCTTATGCCTGATGTTAATTTAAGGGAATAGATAGAAAATGTTACAGATGTAATATCTATAGAGATGTTTTTATCTATTTTGGTCAAATTTATCTTTAATATATCCATCTCATTTTGTATATTTTTACTTAAATTATCTGTTATCCCTCGTAAGTCCTCTCTTAACCTATTAAAATTATCATCTAAACTCTGTTTAACTATCCAAAGTACCTCATTTTTATAGTTAGAGATATTTTTAATAGACTCTATCTCCTCTCTTATATCTCTTATAGTTACTCTATTCTGTTTAATTCCTAGAGCAAAAAAGTCGTCCATACTCTTATTTATTAGATGTATAAACTTTTTATCTATCTTTTTCTTCTCTTTTGATATAAAATGTATCATCTCATTTATCTTTTTTTTTCTATCTTGTAATTCCAATTTACTCTTAAATAGATTAGATAAACTATCTCTTAAACTCTTTAATTTTTGCTCCAACTCTTGAATTTTCTTTGTGAAAATTGCCTCTAAAAATTTGGCATGGGAATTTATAATATTTTTACCCTTATTCTCTATTAACTGTTTTTCTATCATCTTCTCTAATAGAGGTAATTTGTGATTTGTAGGCTCTAAAAATCCCATCTCTTCTAACCTATCTGCATAATACTCCAAATCTTCACTAAGAGGTAGTCCATTTTGTAACATTTTATCAATTAATCCACCAAGTCCACTAACTAAAACTAAACTCTCTCTAGTACTCACTATCTCTCTTCTCTGAAGAGACTCATTATTTAAAAGCTCATCAATATACTCTTCTAATCCATCTGTACCATTTACACTATCTATCTTGTTTACAACTGTCAATTTTTGCTCTTTTGGTACAGTTAATAAAAAAGTATCTATAAAATCTGTATCAACTTTATCCATAGCCTGATTTGCATAAGTTATATATATATTAGCATTTGTTTTATGTATCCACTCTTTGGTTATTTTATCCCTTAATCTATTTGGGTCATTTGTACCGGGTGTATCAACAATAGTTATATCTTTTAATATCTCATTTGGATAATATAGTGCAACGGTATTGACAAAAGGTGTGTATTTCCCATCTTTTGCTACATACTCTTTAAGATTGTCTAAATTATTATCTATTTTTATTTTGGCAGTTGTATATATAAGCTCCTCTGCAAATACACCATTGTTAATGGAATTTTCAATATCAGACTTTAAAAATTCATTATAAAAATTTTGATTTGATTGAAGTAGTTCCCACTCCTTTTTATTATAAAATAGAACCTCTATCTTAGGTTTAGCACCATATTTAATAACTGTTATTTTAGCAGTATGTGGTGTATCATCAGCTGGAATAATCTCTTGTCCAAATATAAGAGCATTTATAAGAGTAGATTTACCCGCTTTTATCTGTCCTGTAAAGCTAACAAAAAAGTGTTCCTCTTCTAGTTGTCTTTTTTTCTCTTTTATCTCTTCCCGTGTAATATCTATAGAAAGTATATTTGGTAATTCTAATATTCTCTTATACTCACCCAATATTTTTTTCTTCTGCTCTTTATAATCTTGTAACATTATCTTGTTTCTCTTTAATAAAATTATTTAGTTCCTCTTTTAATTTTAAAATATCTATACTCTCCTCTTGAGTAGTAATCTCTTTTAGAGTTTTTTTTATAATAGATATGGCTTTTTTATGATAATTATATACATCTTTTTTCAGTTTCTGTTTTAGCGTAAACTGTTTACTATCTAAGAGTCTAGTTAACATCTTTTCAACTCTTAATCTCTGCTCTTTAGCTTTTGTATAGAAATTATCAATAATAAAACTACTATTATCAAGATGTAATCTATACTCAACTTTGCCCTTAACTCTACCATTTTTTGTAATCTTTACACCCTTTATAGTACTAATAAAACTCTCCCTTTTTGAAATAGCTCTCTCTTCAATATCTCTAAAGTGGTCTCTTATGTAATCTTTCTCCCCAAATTCCAAAACTTTTGATGCAGAGTACTCTATTACCTCCAAAAAAATCTTTTTAGATACAATTTTCTCTCTTATTTTTGATATTGCCTTATTGGATTTTAAGTCAGACTTATTTAAAATACAATATACTCTTTTATCTTTTAAGCCTTTTAGTCTCTCTATTGAACTCATATCTATTTCACCTTTAGATATATCAACAATAAAAAGAATAACATCAACTGAATTTAATGTCTTCATAGTGACTTTTGTATCATTATAGTTTAAGTTATTATTAAATCCCGGTGTATCATATATAATAATTGAATTCAATCTCTCAAATGGATATGCATATTGGATATAAGATGTTTTGGTATATTTACCATTACCTTTTTGATGTTGAGATAAATTATGGTACTCCTCTTTTGTAATCTCCTTACCATCTATCGTAATTTTCTCCTTATATCCATAGTAAAATTTAGTAATAGATGAGGTGGTTGGTCTAACAGCCATAGGGCATATTGGTTTTCCAAAGAGGGAGTTGATAAAGGTCGATTTTCCACTACTAAAACTACCAATTACACCAACTTCTACCTTACTATTTCCCTTTTCAAGTTCAATCTGACGAATAAGTAGATTAAAAGCATTATGTTCAATACTCTCTATCCCATTAGTTGATATATTGCTCTTTTTTAAAATCTCTTTTATTACTTTAAAAGATGCCAAATCCTTAATCATAATTTGGGAAAATCTATCTATATTTGTACTATTAGAGAAATAAAGCTCCTCCCCTATATCTTTGAAAAAACCCGACATCTTATCCTCTTATAATTAGGTTTAACTCTAAAATATCATCTTCTATCTCTTTATTAAATAGTGTAAACTCCTCTAATTTTTCAGATTTCTCCTTATATAATTGATGTAACATCTTCTGTTTAAGTAGTAACTGCTCCTCTAAAGGTGTAAAAATTTCACTCTCTATTTTTACTTTTAACTCCTCTCTTATCTCTTGTGCTATCTCTTTTGATAGCTCCTCTAATCTTGGTATAATATGGCTCTCAATTAATTTTGAACTAATTATATCTCCCATTCTTTCTAATGGATTTACCTTTTGTATAAATTTAGCTGTATTTTTTATTTTGCTATTAACATCTTTATGGTTAATTATCATTTTAGAGCTATCTCTTAAAAAGAAACCAAAAGCACCGGCAATACCTGCTGTACCTAGAGTTAAAAGTTCAATTAATATCACCATTCCAATATCTTTACCCATATCTACTTGACTTAATAGATTTTGGATAAGTAACTCTAGCTCCTTAAAGATTATAATATCGCTATCCAATTTTGATAACTCTACAAAGTGGAGTGAGATAATCTTAGATACATCTCTACCCATAACCTCTTGTAACTCATTCATAAGTTCTGCTGTTTTATCTTCATCTTTAAGGGTTTTAATTTGAGGTAAATATTTATTAAAGATAGCATATATTCTATCCTTAATCTTTATATTGATACTATGTAGAGATTTAAGTATTCTTGATTTTTTCTGCTCTAAGCTCAATATCTCCTCTTCAAGAGAACTCTCTTTTTTCTTTAAATGTGATAAATCTAAACCACCATTCTTCTTTTTAAAAAGTAACAGTTCTAAGAGTTGATTTTGAATTTTTTTCATCTCTTTATTTCGTTTCTGTTTTTGCAGAAGAACCTTTTTAGTTATAAAATTTTCTCTAAAACTATCTTTAAAAGATTGCAAAGAGAAACCTTTTTTCCCTTCCATCGCCTCTAGTGCTGATACAGTTACAACTTTAGAGTCTATATCTGTCATACCTAATGAGTATTTTTTATTTAAATTTAATAACTGAGATATGATTTTTTTTCTAATTTTAAGTTGAGATTTAGGTGGTTTACTATGAGCATTTGTAATAACAAATATGATATTATTAATAATGTGTTTTATCTCACCTTTTAATAGAAAATTAACAATAGAGTCAGTTAAACTCCCCTTTTGAATATGATTACAGATAATAGCACAATCTAAAAAAGGTAAATATCCATAGGTAATATCTTTATCACTCTCATCTAATGATGATATACCCGGTGTATCTATTATTATATAACCATCTTGAAAAAAACTATTTGATGGTACATAAACAGTAGCTGTTGAACTGCTCTCATTTAGTGCAATTTCAGAAAATCTAATTGAAGAAATATCAATTTTTTCACCATCTTTAATCTCATAAAACTTTAAATCATTTAAATTATCTTTTGCAATCAGCTCTATAATACTTTTACTTGTAGGCTTATCCATAGCAGGTAGTACCTTTTGGTTAATAAGTGCATTAATTAAAGTCGATTTACCAGAGCTAAACTCCCCTAAAACTCCTATTTTCAAGTCCAAATTTTTCTCTAAAGCTTCAATATTTTTTATGATAGTTGTTAGGTTATATTTTTGTGAAATTTCAATTATTTTCTTTTCCATATCTTATTGTTACCTTATTTTTTAATTATTATATCATATTAATACAATATTATAAGTTAATAGAGAGATAAAAGCTAGATAAAGCCTATCTAGCCTTTTGTGTCATCTTTATATATATGTGTAAAATCTCTAATGAAGCAGGGGTAACTCCTGATATTTGTGATGCATTAAAAAGGGTTGGAGGATTAATTTTGGTTAATTTTTCCACTATCTCATTACTAAGTCCTGATACTTTAGAAAAATCAAAATTTGTGGGGATTTTAACTTGAAGCATATCTCTCATTTTATTCACTTGAAATTGCTGTTTTTGGATATATCTACTATATTTTGCCTCAATTAATATCTGTTCTATAACCTCATCACTATATCTATCAAATTGAGGTATAATCTTTAATAGTTTCTCTTTCGTCATAGTTGAACGAGCTAATAAATCCAATAGATATGTCTTGTCATTAATTTTATCCTCTTCCAAAGTAGATAGAAACTCAATAAACTCTTTTGTAGGTGTTACAAAATTCTCTTTTAAATACTCTAACGCCTCTTTTATATTGGCCTCTTTCTTTTTTACCTTATCTAAATATTCTCTATCCAATAGAGCAAACTTCTCTCCATACTTATATAGTCTAATATCTGCATTATCTTCACGAAGAAGAAGTCTATACTCTGAACGGCTTGTAAACATTCTATACGGTTCTTGTGTCCCTTTTGTAACTAAATCATCTATTAATACACCAATATACGCTTCATCTCTACCCAAAATAAATGGTTCTTCTCCTCTTATAGCAAGTGTTGCATTAATTCCAGCCATTAACCCTTGTACCGCTGCCTCTTCATACCCTGTTGTGCCGTTAATTTGACCTGCACAATAGAGTCCCCTTATTTTTTTTGTCTCCAATGTATGTTTTAACTCTGTTGGCTGTATAAAATCATACTCAATTGCATATCCATAGCGGACTATTTTTGCTCTTTCTAACCCTTTTACAGAACAAATCATATCAAGCTGGACATCGGTTGGCAGTGATGTACTCATTCCATTTATATAAAACTCATTAGCCTCTGCTGTTTGAGGTTCAACAAAAATTTGATGTCTTGCTCTATCTCTAAAACGGTTGATTTTATCCTCTATACTCGGACAGTATCTAGGTCCCATTCCCTCAATTTGACCTGAGAAAAGAGGAGCACGATAGAAGTTGCTCTCTATAATGTTGTGTGTTTTCTCATTTGTATAGGTTATATAACAAGGGAGTTGGGTTGGATTAAAACTCTCTCTTGGTGTTCTAAAAGAGAATGGTATCGGTTTTTCATCGCCATTTTGAGCCTCCATAACAGAAAAGTCTATACTTCCACCCTCTATTCTAGCACAAGTTCCTGTTTTTAATCTACCAATCTCTAAACCCAATCTTTTTAGATATTCGCCCAACTCTACAGATGCGAACTCCCCTTGTCGTCCTGCTTGTTGTTTCTTACTACCAATATGTATTAATCCATTTAAAAAAGTACCAGTTGCTATAATAACCTTTGGAGCATAATATAGATTTCCAAGTTGAGTCTCTACACCCTTTATTATATTATCTTCTATAAGAAGAGATGTTACAATCTCCTGTTTTATATCTAGGTTCTGACTCCTTAATAGAACATCTCTTATATGGATTTTATATCTATCCATATCAATTTGAGCTCTACTACCTCTAACTGCTGGACCTTTAGAGCGATTTAATATTCTAAATTGTAATCCTGAAGCATCAGTTGCTAAACCCATCTGACCACCTATAGCATCTAACTCTTTTACCAAATGTCCCTTTGCAAGACCACCAATCGCAGGATTACATGATGATGCTCCTATCTGC
The DNA here is from genome assembly GCA_964601885.1 of uncultured Sulfurovum sp. Taxonomy (GTDB): domain Bacteria; phylum Campylobacterota; class Campylobacteria; order Campylobacterales; family Sulfurovaceae; genus UBA1140. Next base: position 6,771 of record CAZROY010000100.1, read on the forward strand.
TCGACTAATATTGTAATTAAAAGGGTTCTAACACCCATTCTTGAAGATGCTAAACATGCTTCAATCCCTGCATGTCCACCACCCACCACTATTACTTCATAATTCATCGTTAATGTAGGCTCGGAGACATCGTCTTTTAAAACGGTGAGGAGAGCCTTTTCTCCTTTCTCATTATTTTAAGTTGAAGTATAATTAGTATATGGTTAGTTGATAGTGTATCAACCACACTTCACCATTTAGGGTAAGGTAGTTGACTTCAACTCGATTTTATATAATTGTTGAAATTATAGCAGAAGTATAATAAGTGATAACTCTAGCTCTTCTCTTTAGCTCTTCTTCTTTTCTCTTTTATATCTTCATAATCTCTATGTTCTTGTATCTTTTTAAGTCGCTGTCGCTCTGTTAATCTTAATTTCTCTTTAAGTGCCTTCATAGCATTTTTTTGAACAGGACCTTTTTTACATTGAAAAGATACATCAGGAGTTCCTGTATTATATTTAATGATAATAGCTTTACCATCATACTCAACATTTTGCATCTGTGAATAGTAAAACTCATTACACTCGCCTCCACCTTTTAACTCTGGACACTTCTTAGCAACAGGTCCTCGTTTAGGATTAATTAAATTAAATGGTGTAGCACCTTTACAGATACTAAAATACTCTCTCGACAAGATTAAAAACTCCAATTTTCTTTCACTGATTATTGTCTTTTTAACAGGGTTTTTTTCAAATATTGGATAGTCAAACTTTTTCACATTAACAGGAAAGATAAATATTTTAGGTTCTGTATCAAACTCTTCATCTGTGGCTGAAAACTTTTGAATATTATCACCCTCAAAAGTTATTTCTTTTTTTATTGCCTCTGTAACAGCCTTTTCAAAACTCTCTAATTTTGCCTTTGCATATTTGGGAAACCAAACATAACTCTTTCTTGCAAAGATAAGAAATGGTATATACCACAATGTAATAAAAACACTAAATAGTATTCCACCAAAACCACCAATTGCCATACCCAATAGGATTAAAAATAGGAAAAAAATAGTTATCCAGATAAATCTTTTTGGATTTGACCAAAAATAGTAGTACCAATTATCAAACAGCTGTTTTCTTTTTAATTTTTGACACTCCAACTCATTATTAAGTTTTGTCTTTGTTCCATTGTAATATCCATAAACTTTTACACTAATAGTAACACTCATGGCTATAACTAAAATTATTATTAATCCAAGATATAGAATATTCATCTCAAACCCCAATTTTTAATGAAGTATAACAAAAAAAAGGTTAACAATCGAATTAAAATTGAAATAATAATAAATATATAAAGTTAATTAAAGCTTTAGAACTCGCTATCTGTTAATATACTTTTCGATACAATGCCAAAAAATTTACTATTCTAATAGGGTCTTAAAAATGAAAAATTTAATTATTGTTGAATCCCCAGCAAAAGCCAAAACCATAAGTAATTTTCTTGGGAGAAATTATAAAGTTGTTGCCTCAAAGGGTCATATTCGTGATTTGCCAAAAAGCTCATTTGGTATTACTATTGAGGAAGATGGAACATTTATACCTAAATATTCAATCCCGAGAGAGATAAATCCAATAGTAAAAGAGTTAAAAAAACTTGCTAAAGATGCTAAGACTATATATATTGCAACTGATGAAGATAGAGAGGGAGAGGCGATTGGATACCATATTGCTGTAGCCATTAAAAAAGAGCCGACTTCACTACCTAGAATTGTGTTTCATGAGATTACTAAATCAGCAATAAATCACGCCTTAAAAAATCCAAGAAGAATAGATATGAATTCAGTTAATGCCCAACAGGCAAGACGCCTATTGGATAGAATAGTAGGTTATAAACTCTCTCCACTATTAGCTAGTAAAATACAAAAGGGTCTTAGTGCAGGAAGGGTTCAAAGCTCAGCTCTTAAAATTATTGTTGATAGAGAAAGAGAGATTAACGCATTTAATCCACAAGAGTATTGGAGTATTAATGGTTTTTTTGAAAATGGTATAGAGTCATCTATATATGAGTTTGATGGTTTAAAGATAGATAAACTTACTATCAAAAATGAAAAAATGGCGAAAGAGATTGTAAACTCTGCAAAGAGTGAAAGTTTTACTGTTTACTCTTTAGAGACAAAAGAGAAAAAAACAAAAACTCCAGCACCATTTATGACTTCAACTCTTCAACAGTCAGCATCAACTCAACTTGGATTTTCTCCTAAAAAAACAATGATGATAGCTCAAAAACTCTATGAGGGAGTCAAAACGGATAAGGGAAATATGGGAGTCATTACCTATATGAGAACGGATAGCCTTTATCTCTCAAACGAGGCAGTAGAGAATGCAAGAGAGTATATAGATAGAAACTTTGGAGAGAATTATCTACCTAAAAAAGCGAAAACATATAACAACAAATCAAAAAATGCTCAAGAAGCACATGAGGCAATTCGACCTACTATGGTTGAGTTCTCACCAATAGTTGCAAAAGATTATCTAAGTGGAGATGAGTTTAAACTCTATAGATTAATCTATAACCGTTTTCTAGCATCTCAGATGAAAGATGCCATATTTGAGTCTCAAATTCTACTCTTTAAAGGTCAAAGAAGTCTCTTTAAGGCAAGTGGAAGAAAACTAATTTTTGACGGATTTTATAAAGTTATTGGATACCATGAAAAAGATAAACTCCTACCTTCATTAAATAAATCTCAAAAGGTAACTCTAAATAAGATAGAAAAAAAACAGCACTTTACAGAACCTCCTCCAAGATATAGTGAAGCAACTCTTATTAAGAAATTGGAATCTTTAGGGATTGGACGACCTAGTACATACGCACCTACTATTACTATTTTACAAACTAGAAAATATATAGAAATAGAGCAGAAGAAAATACACCCAACAGAAATAGCTTTCACCGTTATCAAGATGTTAGAAGAACATTTTTCTGAGATTGTTGACAGTTCATTTACATCTACTATGGAAGCTCATTTAGATGAGATAGGTGAAGGTAAATTGGATTGGCAGAAAGTTTTAGCAGATTTTTATCAACCATTTATAGAGAAAATATCTAATGGGAAAGCCAATATAAAAAGTAAAAAAATAGCAATTCCAATAGGTAAAAAGTGTCCAAGGTGTGGAAGTGAACTTGTAAAAAGAAAAGGTAGATATGGTGAATTTATAGCTTGTAGTAATTTTCCTAAATGTAAATATACGACTGATTTAGATGGTAATCCCCCACCAGAACCAGAAAAAACAGATATTAAATGTGATAAGTGTGGTGCATTTATGGTTATAAAAGATAGTAAAAAAGGTAGATTTTACGCCTGTTCAGCTTATCCCAAATGTAAAAATACAAAGCCATTAATCCCTCCTAAGGAGTTATCAATGCCTTGTCCAAGATGTGGCTCTAAAATTTTAGAAAAAGAGGGTAAAAGGGGAACTTTTTATGGTTGTTCGGAGTATCCAAAGTGTAGATTTATATCAAATGGAGAACCACAGCAGTGGAGTTGCCCAGAGTGTGGTGGTATGGTTGTCCATAAAATATTAAAAAGTGGACAATTTTTTGAATGTATTGAAAAGAGCTGTAAATATAAAGAGGCTGTTCCCAAAGAGAAATTAAAAATAGTTAAAATATAACTTTAAAAGTTATATTTAAGTAAAATTTTAATATGATTTCTTAGATAAACATTAGATTGTGGGAGTTGCTTATGTTTTTTATAAGAGTAATTTTAAATAGTGTTCTACTATTACTTATGATAGGGTGTGGGGATATTAATGAGTATGATACAAATAGTACCAATGCAGTAGAACAAATAGCAATACCCACATCAATTCCTACACAATCTCCAACTCCAACTCCCTCTCCTACATCAACAATAGAGCCGATAACAGATAGTGTAGATATAGATATAGATAATAATAGCAATGATAGTTTTTCTGCATCATCATCACCTATAGATACTATCCTTAACAACAGACCAGTAGTAGAGAGTAATCAAAATAGTACAGTAACAGAGACTCAAACAGATACTACTCCAAATAGAAATATAATATATAAAGATAGATTTATAAATAGTAGTTGTGACCAAATATTAGATAAAGAGTTTTTAGTAATATGTTATGACTATGGATTAAAAATGGCTACAAGTGTAGCCTACCTATTGGAGGGGGATTTAGTTGAAGAGTTAAATATTGCAGATAGACCATCTTTTTATGAAGAGGAATTAATAGAGAAGAGATATAGAGCAACATATAGTGATTATACTCATTCAGGTTATGATAGAGGACATTTAGCACCAGATGCCTCGTTTGATTGGAGTATAGAGAGCTTAGAGGCTACATACTCTTTAGCCAATATTATCCCACAAGTACCAATAGTTAACAGAGAAGTATGGGCTAGAATAGAAGGATATGCAAGAGAGAAGGCTAAAGAGTTAGGAGAGTTAAATGTGGTTAATGTTATAAAGTTTAACTCAACTCCAACTCGTATAGGAGATAATAAAATCGCTGTTCCAATAGGATATTATAAGATACTATATAATCAATATATGGATTATGAAGAGTGCTTTTATTATGGTAATAATACAGATAGTAAAAATTTAGATATAAATATATCATCACATATAGTAAGTTGTAGTAATATTTAGCCGTTTGTTATGTATAATTTCATAAAAATTGGAGAAAATATGAGTATTTCAACAGCAGATTTATGTGATAAATATAGAGATAGAGTTCAAGTATTAGAGACATCTCTAATATCTTATGGGGCAATTAGCAGTTTTAATGGAGAAATAGTTACTATAAAATTAAATAAAAATAATCATGGATTAGTAGAGATACTAAGAGATGAGAAAGGAAAGGGAAAAGTTGCAGTTGTGGATGTTGGGAAAGATTTTTATGCAGTTGTTGGTGATACTCTTATGGGTTTTGCTTATAAAAATGGTTGGGCTGGTATAGTTATTAATGGATATGTTCGTGATATAAAAATGACGAAAACTATACCTGTTGGACTATTTGCTATTGGAACTTGTCCAAAAAAGAGCTTTGACCACAATAGAGCAGAGATTGGTATCGATTTAAATTTTGGTGGGGTTAAATTTAGAAATGGAGATTATATATATGTTGATGAAGATGGAGTTGTAGTTTCAAATAATAGATTAAAATAATTGTTCTGTTCTGTTTCTTTCTATATTATTCTTAAACTTTTTTGGAGATAATATCAAATTCAAAAAATTAGGAGCAGAAATGAATAGAATATTTAATTTTGGAGCAGGACCTTCAACTATACCTTTAGAGGTTTTAAAAGAGGCACAAGAGCAGTTGGTAGATTATAAAGGTGAGGGTCTCTCAATTATGGAGGCATCTCATCGTTCAAAAATGTATGAGAAGGTTCACACTGAAGCAATCTCACTTATGAGAGAGTTATATAAGATACCAGATGATTATGAAGTACTCTTAGTTCAGGGTGGAGCATCTCTACAGTTCGCTATGATACCTATGAACCTATATATGGGCGGAAAAGCTCAATATGTTGATAGTGGAAGTTGGTCATCAAAAGCTATTAAAGAGGCTAAAATTCAGGGTATTAATTATGAGGTGGTTGCTAGTTCAAAAGAGACAATCTATGATAGAATTCCTGACAATATAGAGTTTGATAACAGTGCAGACTATGCTTATATTACCTCAAATAATACTATTTATGGTACAGAGTACCACACCTTTCCAACAACTAAAGCACCTTTAATTATTGACGCATCAAGTGATATTTTTTCATATCCAATAGAGTGGTCAAAGGTTGGTATGCTGTTTGCTGGTGCTCAGAAAAATGCTGGTCCATCAGGACTTACAATTGTAATTATTAAAAAAGAGTTAGTAGCACGAGGTGGAAAAGATATTCCAACCATGCTAAAATATAAAACTCATGCAGATAAAAACTCTCTATTTAACACACCTCCTACTTTTGGTATATATATTTTAAATCTCATTTTACATTGGTTAAAAAGAAATGGTGGAATTGAGGCTATACAACAGAAAAATATAACTAAAGCTAAACTGCTATATGATGCAATAGATGATAGTAATGGTTTCTATGTAGGACATGCTATCAAGGAGTCTCGCTCATTAATGAATGTCTCTTACAATATCAAAAATAGTGATGGAACAGATAACCCTACACTTGAAGCAAAATTTGTTAAAGAGGCAACAGAAGCCGGAATGATTGGATTAAAGGGTCACCGTTCAATTGGAGGACTTAGAGCATCTATATATAATGCTATGAGTATAGAAGGTGTAGAAACACTTGTTAATTTTATGAAAAAATTTCAAAAAGAGAATAGTTAATATGTTAAAAATTCAAACACTAAATAAGATTTCACCAAAAGGTTTAGACCTATTTCCTAGAGATAAATATGAAGTAGCAAGTGAGTTTACATCTCCTGATGGTATTATTCTTAGAAGCTTTCAGATACATGATATGGAGTTTCCTAGTAACCTCAAAGCTATTGCTAGAGCTGGAGCTGGAGTTAATAATATCCCTATAGATAGATGTAGTAAAAATGGGATTGTTGTATTTAATACACCGGGAGCCAATGCAAATGCCGTAAAAGAGTTAGTTTTGGTAGGTATGCTTATTGCATCAAGAGATATAATAGGTGGTGTCAATTGGGTACAAACTATTAAGGGAAAAGAAGATGTAGTAAAACTTATAGAAAAAAATAAATCAAACTTTGCTGGAAATGAACTAAAGGGTAAAACATTAGGTGTCATTGGACTTGGGGCTATTGGGGCAATGGTTGCTAATATAGCACTTCAGCTTGGAATGAAAGTTATTGGTTATGACCCATATCTATCTGTTGAGGCTGCATGGGAACTCTCTAGTGATATTCAGAAAGCTACAGGTTTAGAGACACTTCTCTCACAAGTTGATTATGTATCTATTCATGTCCCTCTCTTAGATAGTACAAAAGATATGTTTAATAGTAGAACATTTGCTATGATGCGAAATGGTGTAAAAATTATGAATTTTGCTAGAGGAGGTTTAGTAAATAATAGTGATATAAAAGAGGCAATATCTAATGGCAAAGTGTCATGTTATGTAACCGATTTTCCAACGGAAGATATATTAGGAGTTGATGGAGTTATTCCTATCCCACATTTAGGTGCATCAACATTAGAGTCTGAAGAAAACTGTGCAATTATGGCAACAAAGCAATTAAAAGACTATTTAGAAAATGGCAATATTAGAAACTCTGTAAACTTTCCAAAATGTTATCTACCCAAAAAAGCTGATGGAAAAAGAGTGACCATATCAAATAGAAATATACCGAATATTATTAGTAACTTAACAGCTGTTCTAGCTAAACATCATATCAATATTTGTGATATGTTAAATAAGAGTCGTGGAGAGATTGCCTATAATATTATCGATATTAATGGTAATATAACTGATAAAGTTATAGAAGCGTTAGAGAATATTCAAGGTGTTATTACTGTCAGAGTAATTTAAAAACTTTTAGCAGAAATCTTAATCGTCCTAACTTAGGACGATTAAAAAGAGGACTATAGTCGTTTGGGATAGGAACTATCTCTATAACTTAAAACAAAAAACCTTTGGCTCTTTAGCCAAAAGATAGTTTACTATTAATCATGATATAGTTTTGCTCTCATTCTTCTTGAATATTGAGGTAGATTTTTATCTAACCCATTCCACTCCAACTCAGCTGTGTAGTAGTCTTCTGCATCTGCTAATATTCTAATTTTCATGTAAATAACTTTATTTTTATATTTAGTATCAGATATATTTTTATTTATACCCACAAGAGTAATTAAATTATCTTCAATAGATATATTATCAAACTCCAAACTATTTGGATACTCACCATTATTAAAAATCTGAAAATCAGGAATGGTTGCTTGAGTTACATCTGAATTAAACTCAATAACAGAGTTATCTATATTGGTTCTAGTACAGTTTACTCTATCTTCATCGATAAGCTCTATTGAAAATTTTTTACCGGCAAGAGATATAGTTGATGGAGGAGAAGCTTTAAGATAGAAATCACTCATATCATAAGAGCAGTATGGCTTTTCTGCTTCACCATTTGTAAATATATTTCCAGCTCTATAATATTTACAAACATAGACAAAGCCATCTTTATACTCCCCCCTTTTATATTTGGCTGTAGCACACCCAACCTCTTTTGTATTTTGCCAAATAACTTGTGTATAGTGTCCACATTGAAATCCAATATCACAACTCCCATCGTCATAGTTATAATGAGGCTCTTCCTCTTCAAACCAATGTGGCATTGCATCATTGATAGTTAATGCTTTCTTTTTTGTTGAGGCGTATAGATTTTCTCCATAATTGTTTTTATGATTATTTATATCATGCTCAAATTTTCCATTTTGGGCTAAAATATCTGCATATATCTGTGCTTCATGCTCTAACTTTAAGCTATATTTTAAAGGTGAGTCTGTAAAATAAATAGCTCTTTTATTATTATGAACTCTTATCACCTCTCTCTGTTGTGAAGTTAGAGTACTCTTATTTGACTCAGTTATCTCTATATTTGTAGTACTATTATCATTTAGTGTTGTTATATCACTATCTTTTTTTGGAGTATCAACATTGCACCCAGACAGAACTATTATACTAGCAACTAAAATAAATCTTAAAAACATAAATCTTCCTCTACTCTTCTATAATAAGACCAGACCTATTAATTCTCTTCCACTCTCCACCGTCCAACATCTTGACATTATCATATTGAACCTCTCTACAACCCATACATATATCTGACACTCCTTTATGAAATGGGAAAGCAAAATCATAAAACGGTTCAATTATAATATCTAAGTTTCTATTAAAAAAACCAATTTTGCCATTAACTTTTATTCTGGCCAAACCCTCTTTAAATTTATCTGGTCT
>CAZROY010000101.1:0-45434 GCA_964601885.1 uncultured Sulfurovum sp.
TATAGAGGTTATAAATATATAGAGAGTGGAAAGAGAGTTGATGTAAAAGTTGATAACGATTTAAGTATATTAACTGCCACAAAAGATGCTAGTTTTAAAGTTTCATTTTTAAGAGATGAGAATGGAACAATATATCATGGAGATTATGCAAATGAGGCAAGTTATAGTGAAATTTATAATCGAGCTGGATATAGTGAAATTTCACAAGACGCAAGTAGTCACTTTACCATTAGACCGGCAGGTTATAATATAGAAATACAAGATATAGATGAGAATAATAAAACAGTACTATATCGAAGTAGCAATTATAGTGGAACTATACCACTTAATTTAGCTTCAGAGTATGAATATAAAATTGAAGCTAAAGCTATAAGTTATGATGCAAATCACTCTACAACAGTAGGTTATACAACAGCTAGTGGAGATATAAATGCAACTTTCATATTTCATGATAAATCAACTTGTGTAGATAAGAGTAATATAGATATAGATAACTATATATTTAATAACGGATTGATGAAAAATATTATATCTCATAATAATGTTGGCAACTATATTCTAAGATTAGAGGATAGTAAATGGAGTAAATTGGATAGAGAAAAGGGGGGTTGTATAGCAAATAGTAGTCAAATATCCAATAGTGGAGATGAAAAATCCGGTTGTAATATATCAACTATTGCAGTTGATGGATACAGAGAGATAGAGATAAATTTTCATCCATATAGATTTAATATAGATAGTAGAGTAGAAAATTATCCAATAAGTGGAAAAAACTATATCTATATGGGAGATTTAAATAGTAGTTTAGATATGGCAATAAATCTTAAAGCAAATATCACAGCTGTTGGTAAGAAAAATACTGTATTGACAAACTTTACAAAAAGTTGTCAAGCTACAGATATATATCTCTCGTTGGATTACAATATTACTACAGATACTATTGATAATAAATCAACATATACTCAAATAGATACAGTAAAAGGTTCTAGTGTTGGATTTAAAAGAGTAATCTCTTTTAATGGAGCTAGTTTTAACCCTTCAGATGTGGAGAGTACACACCTAGATAACAATATAACTATATCATCAGATAAATTTTTAGATAGTAATGATGGCAACACCTCAATTTCTATACTATATAATTTAACAAAACATCTAAGTGAGCCTATAAATCCTATAAAAATATCTTTTAATTCTTTAGATATAAATAGTACAAATGTATCAAAAATCAATAATAGAGACAAAAGTGCATCTGGGAAAAAGAATATAGGTGTATCTAAAAGTTTATACTACTCAAGGATAGCTCCTGATATGGAGAACTATCCCGATGAGTATGAAGGGGCTAGTAGAACACCTATTAGTGTATTGATATACTGTAAACATACCAAATTGTGGTGTAGTAATATGATAGGGGATAATGGATTAAATAGTGTTAAAACAGTAAATGGTTGGTATAGAGCTATTTTGCATGATAGTAATATTGATGGTAAGGTGATTAATTTTATATTAGATAATCCATTATGTGAGGTTAATCCAAAAGCTGATAAATTACCAAATTTTAATGAGAAAAAAGTTGGTAAAATTTTAAATATCACAACAGGATATAGTGGCAATACATTCCCTGCTAAAGTTGAAGTAAATATGGAGGTTAGCCCTTGGCTTAAATATAATCGTGACCCTAGTAGAAATGGAATTCCATTCTGGCGAAATACCTTTAGAGATAAAAATGAAACATGGTCAGGAGAAGGTCAGGCTGGAAACCAAATTGAAATAAAAACAACAACAAGACCTGCCAAAAAGATATTTTGGTAAAGACCTCTATTTTTTTAAATATTTTCTTGTGAATAGGTTTTTGTCAAATGGCTTCTATTATAATGTTCGTTCGTTGCCTTACGGAACTTAAAACCACCTCATCTCATTAATGAGATGGAGTGTTAAATATGTGAATTGCATTTTTTAAAACATGCTTTTTAGGAACATTACTATCATATCCCTCTAATACATGCAGTTTATTATTAATAATCTCTACTCCTCTTGGGTCATAAACACCATTATCTCTCATTTTATAAATTTTTTCTATCTTTTTTGTTGCCCAATTTACCTTTATTAATCTGAATTTTTTAATTGTTGTTATCCATAATGTTCCATTATAATATGCTAATCCTGCAAAATTACCGACATCATCGGTTATTTCAAATATTGGATTATCTCCTATTGTGTTTGTTTCAAAATTATAATTATAAAGCTTTTTCCCAATAGATACAATAAAATTACCATCTATAAAAATAGCTGATGGATACTCTGTTTGACTATCCAATTTTCTGTAATCATCTAATTGGAATGATGCGTCTATATTATCTCTTACTAATTTATATATCGCAGGTGTACCGGGTGATTTGCCTGTTAATATATAGAGTGTATCAGTTATATCATTATAGGCAATCTCTTCAATATCACATGCACCCAAATGATTACCACAATGGTCTTGTATATCTCCATTGGTAAATTCACCCAAATCTCTATCATTAAATACAGATTTAATCTCTTTTGTTGTGTAATCCATTTCAAAAACTTGATGGGAATCGTCATCTGCAATCCATAAGCTATTGTTTGCACCAATATACAATAATGACTCACCATCTTTTAGAGTATCTAAGGCTGAAATATTTGATAGTGCTATACCATCTAACTCCTCAAAATCTTTATTTTCTCTAATATCAAACTTTTGTGTTTTTAGAGTTCCATTCTCATCTCTCCATTGGTTTTCACTTCCAAATGTACTAATTGCCTCTGAGTCATTATCATCTCCATAATCTCTATTATAAGGTGAAGTCTCTTTTGTAGGATTGGCTTTTAGTTTATAAACCTCTTGATTGTCTATAATATCCTCATCTCTTACACCTTCACCTGTTGTTGCTAAACGAATTTTGGTTCCATCTTCCCGTGTAATTGTTATATCTGTATTATTACTACCAATTGAGAATTCACCTGTTTTATTTATAAAATCATCAATATTAATATTGATTTTCCAATCCTCATTATATGGTGCAAATGGAAAATAACTCATATCTGTTGGTTCATTAGATATTGTAAGCATAGTTCCTTTTCGTAAAAAACCTATAGTTTTAAGCTCTGGAAAATTGGCAGAAAAAATTTCGCTACACCCCTCTTTGATTGTAAAAAGAGCATTTTGTAAATTGAGACGGTCTTTAATAACAATAAACTCTAACCAATCACCTCCATTTCCTAACACTCTTCCAAAATAGCTATCTGTTCCACCCAATTTCAAAAGTTTATCTGAAGCTACTCCATTATACTCATTTAATATCATATATGTTTTTTGATTTCTAAAATTTCTCTCTTTTGCTTCTAATCTTAAAGCTGTTAAATCTTGTATTTGGGTTTGATTATTTTCATCTATCCAACGATTTACATCTCCAAAAGTGCTTATTGGTTGTTTGGAGCCGTTATCACCATAATTATCATCATCAGGTTTTATATCCTCATTGGGGTCTGTTTTTAATAAAAATATCTCTCTTTTGTCTATTCCTCCACCTAAAATCCCCTCACCACTCTGTGTCATAAGTGTTGAGTCATCTTCCGATATAATAGAAATTTTTAATTCATTATGATTAATCTCATATACTCCCTCTATTGGAGTTAAATCGTCACTATTAATATTAATTGTCCAATCAGGATTACATTGATTAAATGGGTCATAACTTAAATCTGTTGGCTCTTTAGAAACTGTTAAAATTGTGCCACTTCTTAAATTTGATATTGCCTCCTCATCTGGAAATCGTCCTATAAAGTGTGTACCACCATGTCCTGTAATTTTGAGTAGAGCATTGCGAATATCTATTTTATCTTCTGTTACAATCATTTCAACCCACGAGCCACCATTGCCATCTATTCGCCCATAAAAAGTGTCATATCCATTATTTTTTAATTTATACTCCTCTTCAACTCCATTATACTCATTTAATATAATAGGTCGTGAATTTCCAATAATTAAACTAACTGTTAATAAGCAGATAACTCTACATACTTGATTTGTGTTCATAATAAGATACCTTTTTTAGATTTTTTGGTTCAACTATTTTTAAATCTTTTGTATAAAATTCTATTAACAGATATATAAATGTCAGAACAACAACCCCCCCTGTAAATAGTTGAGCAAAAAAACCTTTAACCATCATAAATGATATAATTGTCATTAATCCGGCAATAATGGGTCTATATGGTGATTTGCTATTTTGTTTAAAAAAGATGTCCAATTTAATAATTAAGGCTGAAAATAATATGAAATATAAGATAGATATATATCCAAATGATACAATAAATTCTGCAATAATTCCTATTGAGGTGTAACCTCTTGTCCCTCCTGTTAATATTTTCCATAGTTCACTAAATGTCATAACATCCATACCTAAAATTTTCTGAAAATAAACAGTAAAAATATCAAGATACATATAATCAAAGGTTGTTCCAAAGTGTTCAATTGCTAAAAACTCGCCAATAGCTTCACCAACTGCAAATCTTGCCAAAAGGTTATATAAAATAGTTTGTAGCTCTTTATCTGTATATAGTGTGGTAATAAATATTAGAAGAGCAACAGTGATAGAGACAAAATATACTATTTTTACTAAAGAGCGCAAATCATCTGAATATATATAGAGATATAATATAAACCATGTAGAGAGATATAGGATTGGTGTTCTTTTAAAAGTCCCAAAGTTTAAAGTAATAGTTACTATAAATGCGAAAATTAATAGTAGTTTAATATTTGTATCTTTATGACTATTTTGATAATAATATAGTAATAGAAAAAATGATGTTGGAATTAATATTCTATAAAACTGAGAGTTTATTGATGGTAGAAAGATATAGGGTATATTGTGTTTATGACTATATGAGAATGCAATATCTCGTAAGATTGCATCACCTGAAAATCCACTTTTAATTAAAACAAACAGTGGAAAATCAGGTAAAAAGATGTATCGTATAAAAATATATGCAAATGATACGATTAATAAAATCAAAGCAATATTATATATCTTTTTGGCATACTCTTTACTAATATTATATTTTATAATTTTGGTTTGTCTGAATTCAGATATGCCAACTGAACCCATTAAAAGGTATATAAAATTAAAAATAAGCATATATGTTACAGGGCGAAATCCATTATTTAAAGATAGAGTAACTTTGGCATTGAGTGTTCTATGGATAACTTTTGAGATATAAAATACTCCCTGAACTTCGGCAAAAATTATAAAAAAGGGAATACCAATTAAGAGAGTATAGATAATATATGTACTTGTATATAGAGATATTTTATATTGAATAAATAGGTATCCAAACCAAAGTAAAAAGATACAATATAAAAATGCCAATATATAAAAATCCATACTCAAAACACTTTTTTGATTATTATATATTTTTTTATATTAAAATATCTTTATTTTTGTTATTTTTTGTATTATATGTCAAAAAATAAAATAGAAAAAATATAGAAGCAATTTATCACGCTTTTTTATTAGGAGGTAGGTTATGGTAGAGTTGATATTATCTTAGTTCATAAAAGAGATAAAAAGAGATTGGCTATAGTGATGGAGCTAAAAAAATAATAGATGAGTTTGAACGGGAGATTAAAGATAAATCATTAGAGAGTGCAAGTGAACTACTCAACCGCTAAACAAGTTTAGACGATTGGGATTTCAGCTATTTAGTTATTAAACAAACTAAATATCATTAGTTCACAAGAGAGGATATAATAATATTTTGAGTTGTGGGATTGTGTTTATAGTAAAAGAGTTTGAGTAAAAAAAGCCCGATTTTTTTAATGAAAAGTGAAGAGTTGAGAATAGCGAATTTGTTATTATTTGCTATTCTTAGTCAAATAGTTTATAGGAGTTTATTAATTAATCTCCTTTTGTTCTATTATATTGGGAATAGAGGCATTAGCTTTTATAGATATAGGACCTAAAAATATATCTGTAGCATCAATAATTAAATTAATAACAATAGTAGCAAAAAAAGTACCTGTAATGGTAACAGTAGGACCCCAATTGGTACCTTCTACTAGATTGTCTCTTCCCTCATTATATTTTGTAAAAAAATCTTCTGGTGGAGTATTTTCACTTAGAAGTAATTTGTGTGCATATTTTGATTTAAAAAGTTCTCTATATATAAAATTAAACTCCTCGTGAACAGCTTTGTCTTTTGCTTTAAACTGCTCGTTGGTTATCTCATGTAGTGGAATGGAGGCTGTAAATGAGTTCTCATCTTCCTCTCTAGTTGGTATATTATCTTTTCTATAATCCCAAAGATTTGCCTTAGCTCCAAATGTAAAATCTGGTACTTTATGTGACCTTGATATAACTGGTATTTTTAACTCTTTTGCTATTCGATGGAGTGGATAGTGGGCTGATTTATTATCACTTGCGTCAATTACAATATCAACTTCACTCAATATCTCTCTTGCATTATATTTGTTAATTCCATCTTCAAAAGTTCTAATTTTTGCAAAAGGGTTAATCTCTAAGAGTCTGATTTTTCCAGCCTCTACCTTTTTCATACCTATAGTAGAGATAGTACAGAAGTGTTGACGATTTATATTAGTGAGTTCAAATATATCTGGGTCAACTAGGGTTATATTACTAACTCCTGCCCTTATTAACTGTTCAGATGCAATACCGCCTGTACCACCTACACCAACAACACACACTTTAGCATTTTTAATTAACTCCTTCTCTCTATCGGTAAAAAGCATAGATGAGCGAAACCATAACATCTCATAAAACTCTTCCTCTGTAATATTAATAGGCATTTAATTTCCTTATATTTTATTTAATTTATATATTGTACTTAATTTTTTTTTAAATTTTTACCACTTTCATCTATGATGGGAGATAATATTATTTAGTGAAAACCTATAATAACAGATGTATCATAAACTGTTTTTTTATATTAAAATACAACATAATATAATATAAAAGGTGGTATGATTTGAAATGGTAAGAGATTGTATTAATACAATGGTGATTTATTAAGTCAATTTAAAATATAATTGAAATATAAATTTTATTATATATTTTTTATAAATTTAAAAGGTTATAAATGAAAAAGAGAATAACTATTGCTATAGAACATACAAAAGGAGATGATTCCTATTCCGATAAATGGATAGAGTATTGCAAAAATCATAATATTAATTATAAAATTGTCAACTGCTATGATAGTGATATTATTATGCAATTAAAAGAGTGTGACGGTTTAATGTGGCATTGGCAACATATAGATTATAAAGCTAAACTTTTTGCAAAACAGTTAATATTATCATTAGATAGAATTAACTTCCCTGTCTATCCAAATAGTAATACCTCTTGGCATTTTGATGATAAATTGGGACAGAAATATCTATTAGAGGCAATTAATGCTCCAATGGTAAAGAGTTATCTATTTTATGATAAAGAAAGTTCTCTAAATTGGATAAATAATACCTCTTTTCCAAAAGTATTTAAACTTAGAAATGGGGCTGGAGCATTTAATGTGAAACTTATAAAAACTAAACATGAGGCTAGAAAATATATTAATAGAGTATTTGGAAAAGGATTTGAGTCTAATCATAGAGGTGCTATTTTAAATGAAAAAATATGGCATTTTAAGAGAGATAAAACAGTTACAACTCTTATAGGAATAGGCAGAGGTATATATCGCTATATATTTCCTCATAAGGTTTATACTATGTTACCTATAGAGAAAAACTATCTATATGCACAAGATTTTATTCCGAACTGTGACCATGATATTAGAGTTTTTGTTATTGGCAATCGTGCTGTTACAAAAAAAAGAATGGTTAGAGAGGGTGACTTTAGAGCATCAGGTAGTGGAAAGATGAGTTGGGATATAGGAGAAGAGGGAAAGGAGTGTGTAAAGATAGCATTTGATGTAGTTGATAGACTTCAGGCTCAATCAATTGCATTTGATTTTGTAAAAGATAGAGATGGATATAAAATTGTAGAGATAAGTTATGCTGCATCACCAAGAGGTTTTCCAAAAGCTTTAGGATATTGGACTAGAGATTTAGAGTGGATTGAGACACCTTTAAGAGTTGAGTATTTTATTATAGAAGATTTTATAAAATCTATTAGAAAATAACTCCACCCCACCCTAAAGAGTAAAGCTTGGAGATTTCTAAACAACCCAATTATTTAATTTTTAACTCTTTTAGGTGGTTGGTACAACTCTTAATTGGCTATTTGCTAATTGCAATTTAAAAGGAAAAAAGGAGGCAAGGCTCTCCATACCATTTTGAAAGATGATTTATTTGAGCCTAAATTAACGATGAAAAGAGAGAATAATATACTATTTGTAATGCCAAGATTAGATACAGGCGGAGCTGAAAGGGTTATGATTAATATAATTAACCATTTAAATAGAGAGAATTTTAATATTAGTCTGGTTCTATTTAATAGTGATGGTTTATTAATGGAACATTTAAATAGTGATATAACTGTATATAACTTAAAGCTCTCTTCTGTAGCAAAAGGAATTCCAAAACTGCTATTTACAATATATAAAATTAAGCCTGATATACTATTTAGCGGTATAGGAAATCTGAATTTGTATATATCTATTTTTATACCAATTATGAGATATATTCTGCCAAATATAAGATGGATTGCAAGACAAGCATCTATTTTGACCCTTAATAATCAAGAAGAGAAGAGTCCAAAAATGTATGAGTTTTTATATAAAAGAGTATATAAAAATTATGACAAGATAGTATGTCAATCCCAATATATGCAGAGAGATTTAATAGAAAATTATAATTTTCCAAAAGAAAAAAGTACAGTTATTAATAATCCAATAGATAATAAAAATATAGAAAGGCTCTCAAAAGAAATTATAGAGTATCCATTTGATAAGAGTAGTATTAAACTTATATCCGTAGGTGGATTAAGGTATGAGAAGAGACACGATTTACTATTACAAGCTTTTGCAAAATTGGATAATAGATATAGTTTATTGATTATTGGAGATGGTATAAAACGAGATGAATTAAAAGAGTTAGCAAGAGAACTAAAGATAGATAAGAGAGTGGCATTTTTAGGTTATATTAAAAATCCATACCCATTTATTCAGAATGCTGATATATTTATATTAACATCAAAATATGAGGGTTTTCCCAATGTATTATTAGAGGCAAACCTATTAGGAAAACCTATTGTATCTTTTAACTCTATAGGAGGTGTTTCGGAAATTATTAAAAATGGAATTAATGGTATTTTAGTACCCTATAAAGATATAGATGCTTTAGCTAAGGCTATAGAGAGTATTAATAGTAAAACATTCAATAGTGAGATAATAAGAGATATGATAATAGACAAATATAGTATAGATTTCATTATAAAAAAGTATGAATTTATTTTAAAAGGATAATATTATGAGTAAAAAAATTACAATCTGTAGTAATACATCTTGGTATCTATATAATTTTAGACGAGGTCTTATAAGAGCTTTACAAAAACAAGACTATGATGTGATTTTAATTGCACCACAAGATGATTATACTCAAAGATTAAAAGATTTGGGGTGTAGATATTATGATATAAACTTAGATAATAAGGGTACAAACCCATTAGAAGATATAAAATTAATGTATCAATACTATAAACTCTACAGTAAAATAGAGCCTGATATACTACTAATATATACAATTAAACCAAATATATACGGTAGTATAGTATCTAAACTTTTAAATATTTCAACTATTAATGTAATTGCTGGATTGGGTACTGTTTTTTTAGATGATAAACCAAGCTCAAAATTGGCTAGATGGTTATATAAGATAGCTCTATATGGAAATAGGGTTATTTTTGAAAATAGAGATGATAGTAGAGAATTTATAAGAAGAGATATTATTAAAAAGAGTCAATCCACTGTAATTTTAGGCTCTGGAATTGATACAGACTCATTTAAACCTAAAAAATTATCTACAAAACGAAAAGATATAACATTTTTACTGATTGCGAGGCTTATAAAAGATAAAGGTATAATTGAGTATATAGAGGCAATTAAATCTATTAGAGAGAAATATCCAAATGCTAAGTTTCAAATATTAGGTTCATACTATTTTGGAAATCCATCTGCAATATCTAAAGAGGAGGTGACATCTTGGGTAGATAGTGGAATAGTGGAGTATTTAGGATATACCGATGCTGTATTAGAGGAGATAGAGAAGGTAGATTGTATCGTTTTACCATCATATAGAGAGGGGTTATCAAGAGTACTATTAGAGGCTGGAAGTATGTCAAAACCGATTA
The DNA here is from genome assembly GCA_964601885.1 of uncultured Sulfurovum sp. GTDB lineage: Bacteria > Campylobacterota > Campylobacteria > Campylobacterales > Sulfurovaceae > UBA1140. The sequence goes on from CAZROY010000101.1 coordinate 10,329, forward strand.
TTACAACTGATGTAACCGGTTGTAGAGAGGTTGTCGATAATGGATATAACGGTTTTTTAGTACCTCCTAAAGATAGTCAAGCTTTGGCTATTGCAATGGAGAAGATAATTAATTTATCTTTTAAAGAGAGAGTGCAGATGGGAATTAGAGGGCGACTAAAAGTTATTAATGAGTTTGATGATAGAATAGTGATAAAAAAATATTTAAATACTATCTTATCATCTGAAGAGAGAGTTATCTTGTCAAGAGCCTAATTGTTAAAAAAGGAGTTAGGGCATTGGATATAAGTTGAAATATAGGGTTAATCTCATTAACTTTATTATTAAACATACTTATATCTTTTGGTAAAACATAGACTATATCATTTGGTCTAATCATCTGATTTGCACTTCTAATTGAGTTGGTATCTGTTAAACTTACCACTTTTGTTTGGACACTATTACCGTAATTTTTAAGTATCATTATGGATTGTCTATTTGCTCTTGTTGTTAAGTCTCCTGCGATTGATATTAGTTGAAGTAGTGGAATTTGCTCATTTCGTAGTTCAATTGGACCCGGTCTTTGAACCTCACCTAACACAAATGCTCTCTTATTTAAAACCTCTAGTTGGACACTTGGGTGTTTTAGATACTCTCTAAACATAGATTCTATTTTTCTTTGTGCTTCTGGTTGCGTTAATCCTGCAACTCTTACCTCTTCTATAAGAGGTAATCTAATAGTTCCATTAGCTGATACTAATAAACCCTGACCCAATCCACCTCTAGCTCCCATCTGTCCCGAAGCAGTTGTACTCAACTCTGGGTGTTTATATGTAATAATTGATAACCTATCATGTGGTTGAATTTTATACTCAAATATAGCAGGGTCTATTCGTGTCTCTATTGGTCTATTTAGATTTTGAGGTTTTGTACCCTCTTGTATTGATGGGGTTTGATTGAACATAACATACTCATTTTTTAGATTACAACCTGTTAAGATTATTAAGATGAATATATATACTATCAATTTTTTCACTTTTTAATTCCTTTTAAACATATTAATTTATTATAACATTTAATAAATAATAATTATTGGAATTTTTGCTAAACCAATTCAATCTTCTCATTCTCCCACTTTTCAAATTCTGGTGAAAAGTATTTAATACGAACCTTTTTAAACTCTCTTGTAGAGTATAGTGGTCTTCTTGAAAAGTGTTCTATTTCTGATGCTATCTCTTTTATTATCTGATTTGTCTCTTTTACTGTTTTTCCATGAATCATAGTAAATAGATTATATGGCCAATTTGGATATTTAGGTCTTAAATAGCAGTGGCTTACTGCAGAAAACTCTGCTACCCTTTCACCTATTTGAATACCTTTTTTCTCATCTATATCCCATACAACCATTGCATTTGCATGAAATCCTGCTCGTCTGTGGTTAAGTATTCCTGCAAAACGACGCATAACTCCTGCCTCTTTTAATTCATTTAAAATTGAAAAGAATTTTTCATAGCTCATATTTAACTCTTGTATAATATCTTTAAATGGCTCTTTGATAATTGGTATATCATTTTGTGCTAATTTTATAACTTTATGGTGGAGAGGAGTCAATTCTATATGTTTTAATCTAGGCTTTGCAACCTTCTCTTTTTTGGCATCTTTACCTGTTGTATTTAATTTTACGGATATTTTAAAAAGTTTAAGAGTTGGTAGTACAATATAATCAATTGCTTTTGCCTCTTTTGCTAATATATCAACAGTCTCTTTTAAACCTAGTTTAGAATTTGGTGCAACTGCTAAGGTAAACCATATATTAAAAGGGTGTTCTCTCTCATAGTTGTGTGATACACCCGGGTGGGAGTTGATAACTGCTACAGCATTATCTATATCTTCATATCTAACTTTAAAAGATACCAAAGAGGAGCTATATCCCAATCTTTTAGTATCAAATATTGGAGAGATTTGTCTAATAATATTTTTCTTTTTTTCTTCTAATAAAATTCTTATAACTGTTTCTTCATCACTGCCTAGTTCATCTGCAATAGTAGCAAAAGGTCTGGAAGTTAAAGGGAATTTTTTTTGGATAATAGATAATAGAACAGATTTCATATAATTTACCCCTTGATATAATATTTTTTAAAATTCAAACATTATACTAATTTTAAGTCTATATATATTTGATATTAATCAAGTGTTGTTATATATTTTATATTATTTTTTTTTACCAAAATATATTAACTTTTTTAAAACTTGCCTTATTTGTAAAATTATTGTATAACTACTTTTTGGATTATAGAGAGTTGTAACTTTTGCAACTAGATTAATACTATAAATTGCCTCTTAAAGAGAGTAGTAAAATATAAAAGCAATTGATAGTTCACTAATAAAACATTAATTATATGAGGTTAAAATGCCATTTATAAAAAAGTCCTTCCATATCAAACAAGATATAAAAGCTTTTCTTTTTCTGATGAAAGAGTTTAATTTTACACAAGCAGAGGCACAAAGATTTATATCAAAAGGGCGAATAGTTGTTAATAAAGAGCCAATGTATAATAAAAGTGCAGTTATAAAAGGAGATATTGAAGTTATCTATTTTGAACCTAGAAGTATGGGTTTAAGACCGATATTTATAACTAAAGAGTTTGTATTATTTGATAAGCCATCTGGTCTTTTGGTTCACCCAAATAAAATTTCCGCTAAGTACTCTTTATTAGATGAGATAAGAGTCTATTTTGGAGATAGTGCAAATGCAGTCCATAGAATAGATATGGAGACATCAGGAGTTGTACTAGCAAGTAGAGATAAAATAACAGAGAGATTTTTAAAAGGTTTATTTGAGAAAAAAATGGTAAAAAAGAGCTATTTAGCATGGGTAAAAGGTAAAATAGATAAAAGTTTTACTGTAGAAGAGCCAATTAAGATAAGAGATGATTATACTTTAAGTAAACATAAAGTTGAAATATCAAAAAATGGTAAATATGCTAGAACAGATTTTATCCCATTGGAGTATGATAGTGAATTAAATACAACTCTTGTAGAGTGCTATCCAATTACAGGCAGAACCCATCAAATAAGGGTGCATCTGTTTCATGTGAAACATAATATTTTAGGTGACCCCATCTATGGAACATCTTTTGATATAGCAAATAGATACCTAGAGGGAGAATTATCTATAGAGGATAGATTAAAAGCAACTAAAGCTTCAAGATTACTTCTACATGCAAATAGTATATCGTTCTCTTATGGGTGTAAATATAATATATATTCTAAAGTAGATTTTAGAAAAGAAAAAAATAAGATATATAGGGGTGATTTAAGTTGAAATTTAAATATATATTAATCCCAATGATAACTATATTTTATATTGGGTGTGGAACAGGTAGTACAGATAATAACTTTAAGTTGTTTTTATATAAACTTTTTACTACCCAATATTTTTGGGCAGATAAAGTATCTCGCCATGTAACATATTATAAATACCACACTCCACAAGAGATGATAGATGGGTTGAAATATAAGCAGAAGGATAGATGGAGTATGGTCACTACAAAGGAGCAGAATGAGAACTTCTTAAATCAAAAATCTATAGGATTTGGTTTCTCCTACTCAAAATTGGAGGATAATAGCTCTATTGTTGTCTTTGTTAGGATTAATTCACCAGCAGATAAAGCAGGATTAAAAAGAGGAGATATATTGCTAAAAGTAGATGATAAAAATTTAACTATTGAAAATATAAAAGAGGCAACCCTAAATATAGATAAGAAAAGTAAATTTTTAATATATAGACCAACCTTAGATAAAAATTTGACTATAAATATTTTAGCTCAAGAGTATAGTTTTAAAGTAACAAAGGCGATATTATTAAGAGATAATATTGGATATATGCGTTTAGACTCATTTACATCAAAAGCAACGGAAGAGATAGATAGTGCATTTGATTTTTTTAAATCACAAGATATTACAAATTTGATTATCGATGTTCGTTATAATAGTGGAGGTTCTATTGTGACAGCTTCAATACTTTTAGATAAACTTATGCGAAATGTAGATAATGAAGTACAATTTAAATTAACTTGGAATAAGGAATATTATGCTAAAAATCAGATTGGTCGTTTTGAGACAGATAGTAACTCTTTAGATTTAGATAAGATTATATTTTTAACAACAGGTGTAACAGCTAGTGCTAGTGAGTTGGTTATTAATGCTCTAAAGCCTTATAAAGGAGATGATATTATTATAGTAGGAAGTAAAACTCACGGTAAACCTGTGGGAATGGAGGGGAGAACAGATGGTAAATATATATATTACTTAGTTAATTTTGTAATAGCAAATAGAGATGATTTTTATGACTATTTTAATGGATTAGATGTTACAGATGGTTGTTTTGCTCCTGATGATTTAACACATCAATTGGGAGATAGTAATGAGAGTATGTTAAAAAAAGCACTATTTTATATCGATAATGGTCAATGTTAATAGATACATAAAAGCTACTTATTCAAAAAAGATAGGATTAAATATTGAAATTAGAAAAAGATATAAATAAGAAATTTACTATAATCAATTCTATATCAATGGAGTTTAAACACGGTGGAGATGTTAAATCATTTGCAGAAGCCAATGGTTTTACTCTTGATGAGGTTATAGACCTCTCCTCAAATATAAATTTTATAAAACCAAAACTTGATATTGATTTTAATAGTTTGAATATCTCCTCTTATCCAAATTATGATATTTTAAAAGAGTCTTTAGCAACATGTTATCTCGTTGATAGTAGTCAAATAGAGCTATTTAATGGTGGTTCAGTTGCTATATATTCTCTATTTAGAGAGTTAAATTTAAAAAATATATATCTATATGCACCTCTATATTTGGAATATAAGAGGTGTGCTATTTTAAATGGATACAATCTATATTATATAAATAGATTTCAAAATATCTACAGTAGTATAAAAGAGGACTCATTAGTAGTATTTGTAAATCCATCTACTCCTGATGGGAAGTTTTATAATATAGATATATTAATGCAGATGTGGATGGAAAAGAGAGCAACTATTTTAATAGATGAGTCATTTTTAGATTTTACAGATTTTAAATCTGCTATAGAGTATCTCAACAAGTATAGTAAGCTATATATTTTGAAATCTATGACAAAGTTTTATAGCTCCGCTGGTATTCGTATGGGTATTGTTATATCTAACAGAGAGAATATAGAACAGTTAAGGATTAAAGAGCCTCTTTGGAAAATTTCAGAGTTTGATACTCAATATATACAATCTGCTTTAAAAGATGTAGATTTTATGGAGAAGGTTAAAGATATAAATAGTAAAAATAGAGATAGAGTTATAGAGATATTAAAAGGAGTCAACTTTATTGAAAAGATATATCCATCAGTTGCAAATTTTATATTGGTAAAATTAAAAAATATAAAAGCAGAGCAGTTTCAAGGGCTGTTGACTCCATATAAAATTATGGTTAGAGAGTGTTCCAATTTTGATTTCTTAGATAATAGATTTATACGAATTGCAATTAAAGATAAAGTGGCTATTGATAGACTAGAGGAGGCTTTATGCAAGATTTCTATTTAGGAGTTAAACTGTCTATATCTTACTTTTCTAATCTTCCTGTATCTTTTAAGAGAAGTGACGATTTATCCAAAAGAGAAGTTTTGGCATCAATGCTCTTTTTTTTACCTTTTATTGGATTAGTTTTAGGCTCTATTACCATTTTTGTATTTTTACTCATATCTAAATTGGGATATTTAGCAGGTGTTATATCGGCTATTATATATATGATGCTTTATGGATTTATACATACAGAGGCTATTATTGATACAGTTGATGCCATATATGCAAAACATAATGGAAAAGATGCTTATAAGGTAATAAAAGAGTCCACTGTTGGAGCTATGGGAGTACTTTATGGTGTTGGATTTTTAATAATTAAAGTGGCATCTATAGCATATCTATTTATAAATGGTCTATTTGAAGAGTTTATAGCAATTTTAATCATTAGCAGACTCTCGCTATTAATTCTTATAGATACGCTAGATTTTAAATCATCATTTGTTACTTTGTTAAAAGAGTCTTTGGGTTGGAAATCTCTTATATCTTCATTTCTAGTTACAATTTTAATTGGCTCTATTTTAATACCATATTTTATAATCATTATGATTGTAGGATTTATTTTAGCGTTTATAATATCTATCTATCTTGGTAAAAAATTAAACTTTATAAATGGTGATGTATTGGGTGCAACCCTTGAAGGGATAGAGATTTTACTATTTTTAATAACTCTGAGCAAACATGCCAATACTCTTTAATCTCATTATATTAATATAGTGTTATTTCATTAATTGTTCTCTCTTCAATAACAGAACTTTCTATCATTCTATCATATCCATAAATATCTTTTCTAAAAAAGGTCTGTCCCTCTTTATTAAATACAGTAAAATATGCAGTTTGAATTACTAATGGTTTTGTAAATCTAAGTATCTTATTTTTTAGATTATTTCTATATTTGTCTATCTGTTTTATATCTTTTGTTTTTAAGCGGGATTTTAGTACTTCAAGTAGCTCAAATGGTTTTGATATACGCATACACCCTGAGCTATATACACGGTATCTTCTGCTAAATAGAGATTTATTATCTGTATCATGAAGATATACAGAGTACTTATTTGGAAACATAAATTTAATCCTACCAAGTGCATTATTATCACCGGGAAATTGGACAAATCTATAAGGAATATGACCTTTTGATTTGTCTTGATATGGAATTAGTTTTTCTATATCTAAATGTTTAATCTCTTTTTTATTTTTCCAACCATAGAACACATGAATATTATGTTTTTCCATATAGTCTGGTTGTTTTATAAGAGTTGGAATTAAATCCTTTCTAACTAAATTTTCTGGGATATTCCAATTTGGATTTAGCTCTAAATATGTCATTTTACTCTGAAATATAGGTGTGGGTCTTTCATCTCTACCTATAACAGCACTCATGTGTAAAATAGATTGACCATCTCTGTAATAATCCATTGTGAAATCTGGAATATTAACCAGAATGTACTCATTTGGAAATTTATTTGGAAAAACTTTTAATTTATCTAAATTGGTAATAATACTTCTTACTAATAAAGTTATAGGTTTATTCATATAATATATTGTAACCTTATCAATTATTCCATTCTGTTCCAAATTAAATCTCTGTTTATAGTTATATATCGCATATTTTAATGTATCATCAAATCTATCACTAAAGTCTCCATCTTTAGGATAATCACCAGATATTGCTAGTCTTTTCTTTATTTCAACTATTTTATTATCAATATCTCCATATTTTAAACCTTTAAAGTTTTTTGTATATGGTATTTTAGGAGGTTGAACCATATTTCTATATATATTTAAAGACTCAATTAATCTTGCATATCTATCTTTAAGTGGTATTAGTGAATCAAAAAAATCATCAAGCTTTTCATCTACTAGTGCGTTAAAGAGTTCTTTTGCAGATGGCGGATTTTTCTTTACCATTTCCCAATTTGCTTTTATATCTTTTGTATCTTTTAACTCTGCTATTTTTAGGGATACGCTATCCCAATCTATATCACTTTTTACTATAAATTTGGCTAATGCCATATAGCTTTTTGTTAAAGTAATATCTAATATTGCCAACTCTTCTGCATTCTCATCTACATTCATATTGTCTTGGAGTAGGTATGAATATTGAGCTATTGTATCTTGATAGAAATTTTTATTTTTATAATTATAATATGGATTTTGTAGAGAGTTCATTAGTGAATGAAAATTTTTAGCATGTCCTATCCATAGAGGGTGATTAGAGTTCATTTTGTAGATAGATTTAATTCTATCTGTTTCATTTTCTAATTTTAAAGATAGTTGTGTATCTAGTATCGTTGCCCAAATAAAAGAGTATAATACAGTTAATAAAAATATAATTCGCAAGGTAATCCCCATTGTATTTTTTAAAATATATCTAAAAATTTAGATTTTCAATTTTTAGATATATTTTAAAATGAAGTTTTAAAGAGGGTCAAGCTACTTTTATAGCTTGACAAATATTTAGAGTATGAATTAGAAGTGATATTTAACACCAAGGTTTGCGCCCCAAGTTGAGTTTGAACCACCAAAATCTCTTAAATAGTTAACCACATCTGTAAATACTGAAATATTTTGGGTTACACCATAATCAACACCAGCACCAAAAGAGAAACCAGAATTATCTCCATCAAATGGATTATCATTTGGATTTGTACTTGTAGCTGGGTCTGACATATTAATAAATGAGTATCCTAATAGTCCATAAATATTGAGGTTTTCTATAGTAGGTATAGGATATTGAGGTTTGAGGTAAATACCATATTCAGCTAAATTATCTTGACCTTTATTCTCCCCTGAAACAGATAAAGCAGCTCTAAGTTCTGCACCTAAATATTTCATAAAATCATAACCAATTACAGCTGTAAGACCAAATTGTAAATCTTGATGGTCTTCCTCTCCAAAGAGATTTACTCTGTCGTCTGAACGAACTCCCATATCTGAAACTGCTAAACCAACATAAGGTCCAAGACCACTAGCTTTTTGCTCTACAACTTTAGGAGTAGGAATTACTGTTGGTGTAGGAGTAGAAGCCACTGTTGGTGCAGGAGTAGGAGCTACTGTTGGTGTTGGTATTGCTATTGGTGTCGGTTCTACTGCTTCTACTTCTGCATTAACATAATCATCATTTTCAAATGAAGTTACACCTCCAATATCCCCACCTGCATAACACATACTACTTAATAGACTTATTGTAATAATCGAACTTTTTAATTTCATAACTTAATCTCCTTGTATTTTAAAATTTATACAAGTATAACATATTTTATTTATAAAAATATAATAAACCCTTCAAAATATTCTAATTAATATTAAAAATATTATTGATTATGTTGTTTTTAGTTATTTATTATTATATACAAACTCTTTAAAAAGGTATTGATGTTCCTTTGGTAAATTTTGATATATACCATTCGCCATCTCTCTAATCTCCCATAATGCACTTTTACTACTTCTTAATTGTATAAAATTTTGCAAACTCCTAGCATTAATTGTCCAAGTTAGCTCCGTTTTGTAACTTTCAGGAAGAGAATATTTGGCAATATCATTAGATACACCATTTTTTAATATATCTTGAAGGTTATTTAAAGCTTTAATTGAGGCGTTATCCACCATACTATTACCAGTTAAAACAATAAACTCTTTAGCTCTTTTAAAATCATTTTCACAAAATTTCTCTCTTCCTTTTAACTCTTTTAGAGTATATCTAGTACTCTTTACACTTAAACTTGCCATTCTATGACGACTTAACTCTTGGAGTAAAGCTCTACTTATCCCCTTTATATAAAATGTATAGACTAAATGCTCTAAAGTAGAGGAGTGTTTATATTTATTTCCAACTCTTTCAATTAAAGCTCTATCAATATCTCCACCATTATCACTCTTGTCAAAACTTTGCCAACATGTCCGTATTGCATAGGCACAAATCTCTAATGGTGTATAGTGCATAAGAGTTATCTCCATTATCCTCTCCTATTAGAAAATTTTAACGATATTATAGCTTATTATACTAAACTCTTTTTGATATAATTTCTATAATTTATTGAATTAGGAAATTATTTAATGCAGAAAATTAAAAATATTGCTGTTATTGCCCATGTTGACCACGGCAAAACAACTCTAGTTGATGAGTTACTTCAACAGAGTGGAACATTTGCTTCTCATCAGCAAATAGAGGAGAGAGCAATGGATAGCGATGCTATTGAGAGGGAGAGAGGGATTACCATTCTCTCTAAAAATACAGCTATTGTGTATGGTGACCATAAGATTAATATTATAGATACACCCGGTCATGCTGATTTCGGAGGAGAGGTTGAGAGGGTTCTCAAGATGGTCGATGGTGTACTACTTTTGGTTGATGCACAAGAGGGGGTCATGCCCCAAACTAAATTTGTTTTAAAAAAGGCAATAGGGTTAAATTTAATTCCTGTTGTAGTCATTAATAAAATTGATAAAGATAGTGCAGACCCAGATAGAGTTTTAGATGAGGTTTTTGACCTTTTAGTAGCATTAGATGCGAATGAAGAACAGCTTGAATTTCCGCATCTCTATGCGGCCGCTCGTGATGGTTATGCTAAATGGGAGATGGAAGATGATAATATAGACATGAAGCCTCTTTTTCATGCAATTATAGAAAAAGTGCCATATCCACAAGGCTCACCCAATAATGATACACAAGCACAAGTTTTTACTCTTGATAGTGATAATTTTGTAGGAAGAATAGGGATTGTTAGAATTTTTAATGGTAGAATAAAAAAGGGTGATGAGTATATTTTAGTGAAGGCTTCAGGTGACAAGATAAAATCCCGTATATCTAAACTGATTGGATTTAAAGGGTTAGATAGAGTCGATATAGAAGAGGCTGAAGCCGGTGATATTGTAGCCATTGCAGGATTTAATGATATTGATGTTGGAGACTCAATTTGTGACATTACAAATCCTCTCCCCCTTGACCCAATGAGTGTAGAAGAGCCTACACTATCTGTTATTATCTCCGTTAATGATGGACCATTGGCTGGAACTGAAGGTAAACATATAACTTCAAATAAGATTAGAGCTAGACTTGAAAAAGAGATGGATACAAATATAGCTATGCGTATGGAACCAATGGGAGATGCCTCATTTAAGGTTTCTGGAAGAGGAGAATTGCAAATTGCAATATTGGCTGAAAATATGAGAAGAGAGGGGTTTGAGTTTCTCCTTGCTCGTCCTGAGGTTGTTATTAAAGAGGAAAATGGTGTAAAATTAGAGCCTTTTGAGTATTTAGTAGTTGATGTTCCCGTGGAGTTTCAAGGTGTGACCATTGAGAAATTGGGTAAGAGAAAGGCAGAAATGACATCTTTAACCCCTATGCCAGATGGGACAGTTAGGTTAGAGTTTGAAATTCCAGCAAGAGGGCTGATTGGCTTTAGAAATGAGTTTTTAACAGATACAAGAGGGGAGGGTATTATGAACCACTCATATTTGGAGTATAGACCATATACAGGTCATGTTGAGAGTAGAATACAAGGTGCTTTAGTATCTATGGATAGTGGTGAAGCTGTTGCATTTTCTATATTTAATCTACAAGCTAGAGGGGTTATGTTTATTAAGCCACAAGATAAGGTATATACAGGTATGATTATTGGAGAATCGTCAAGACCGGGTGACCTTGATGTTAACCCTTTAAAGGGGAAACAGTTAACCAATATGAGAACAAATAGTGCTGATGAGGCTATAAAACTTGTAAGTCCTAGAAAAATTACATTAGAGGGAGCAATGGAGTGGATTGAAGATGATGAATTAATTGAAATTACACCTAAAAGTATAAGAATTAGAAAAAAATCTCTTGACCCAATTGTTAGAAAGAGGGTGGCTAGGGACAAAAAAAAAGCTAAATAGAGGTTGTTTATGAAAAAGATTTTAATTTTCTTAATTATATTTTTTAATATTGCTCTATTTGGGCAAGGCGATATTCCGGATGAGCTAAATTATAAATTAAGACAAATTCCGTTAAATCCTAGCTCATACAGTATCTATGTAAAAGAGGTTTATAGCGATACTCCAATAGTCTCTTGGAATAGTTATAAATCAAGAGTTCCAGCCTCTGTTATAAAACTTTTAACTGTATATTCTGGACTACTTAAACTTGGATATAACTATCGTTGGGAGACAAAATTTTACTCTACAGGGTATGTAAATAACGGTACACTTCGTGGCGATTTTATTGTGAAAGCTTCAGGTGACCCAACTTTGGGAACAGATGATTTAGATGATATTGTAAATCATCTTCATCAATTAGGTATTAGAAAAATTTTAGGTAATATTGTAATTGATAGAACACTCTTTAATGTTCCTAAACAAAATAGTTCAGGTTTTGATAGAAACAGATATAGTCCATATAATGCAATGCCCGATGCAATGATGTTTAATGAGAGAAAGAGTACACTCTGTATAACTCCTCGTGGCAGAACCGTACGAATTAATCGAATAGATAATGATAGGAGTTATAAAATAGTTAATAATCTCAAGGTAGTAAACGGCTCATGTAGAAAAGGTCGCTCATGGCCTAGAGTTGGAATTAGAACAGATAAATCTCAACACTCTATTATTACTCTTAGTGGGCAACTCTCTAAAAGATGTGGAAAAAGGACAATCTGTAAAGTTGTAAGTATGCCTCACCGTTCATTTTATTATGCACTCAAAGATAAATTAAAAAGAGAAGGTATTAAATTTACAGGTACTCTAAAACTAAAAAAGGTACCAAGAAAAGCTAAATATCTATTTTCACACTTATCTGAAAGGTTGGAAGATGTTATCTCTATAATTGCTAAAAAGAGTAATAATTTAATGGCAAGACAGCTTTTTTTAACAATTGGAACAGTGTTTTACTCTCCACCAATTACTAGATTAAAGGCTAGTCAAGCGGTAAAACGGATACTAAATCGTCATTCTCTTTTAGAGGGTGAGACAATTATATCTAACGGCTCAGGTTTATCACGCAAATCAAGAGTGACAGCTAAAACATTAGCAAATCTATTGGAGCATGGTGCTTTACATTATGGTCAAAGATGGATGAATACACTTTCGATTGCTGGTGTTGATGGAACTCTTAGACGACGATTTAGAAATAGTACAGTTTATGGTAGAGCATGGATGAAAACAGGGACAATTAAACATGTGGCAAATATTGCAGGTTATGTAGAAGGGATTTCTGGTCAAAAGTATGTTGTAGTGGTTCTTGTGAATGATAGAAAGTCGGCTCAATATGGACGAAAATTGGCAAATCGTGTTATTGAGTGGGTAGCAGATAATTTATGAAGTTAGATACAGCCATTATTTTTGCAGGGGGTAAAAGTTCACGCATGGGAGAGGATAAGGCACTTCTTCCTTTTAAAGAGTACTCTACCCTTGCAGAGTATCAATATAGTAGATTATTAAAGATATTTAATAATGTCTATATCTCTGCTAAATCTAATAAGTTTAATTTTAGTGTTAAAGTTATAGAGGATAGATATGTACAATCATCACCTTTGGTTGCATTAATCTCTATATTTGAAACTTTGGATATAGATGAGGTATTTATATTGGGTGTAGATGTACCATTTATAGACAGAGATATAATTAAGAGACTATATAGTTGTGCATCTTTATCAAAAGATATTATAGTGGCAATTTCACCTAATGGTATAGAGCCTCTTTGTGGTATATATAAAAGAGCAATTCTCCCAATTGCACAAAATCTTTTAAGTGCAGACAATCATAGATTAAACAATCTATTAAATAGTTGCAATAGTCAATTTATTTACTTCAACTCAAGAGATAAATTTTTAAATCTTAATACTCCAGATGACTATAATAGAGCGGTTATAAGAAGTTAGATAGAACTATTCAAAATACAAATTTTATAATAATGTTTTTAATCTCATTTTAGATAAAATTCCCATTAACTTATTTAATTAATGGGATATATAAACCAATGGCATTAGAGATACAACGAATAGAGATGGTCAAAAAAATTGAAAAAAAATTTAAACTCCACCCCTATATAAAAAAAGCATTTTTAGAAGTTAATAGAAAATCCTATGTACCAATTGGTTTTGGACACATAGCTTATGAACTTGATGCCTTACCCATACAGCAAAATCAATGGATTTCTTCTCCACTAACTGTTGCTAAAATGACACAATATTTAGAGATACAAGGTGTTGATAAAGTTTTAGAAATAGGTTGTGGGAGTGGTTATCAGGCTGCAATTTTATCTAAATTGTGTAGAAGAGTATTTACGATAGAGAGAATAGATTCACTCCTAAAGGATGCAAAAGATAGATTTAGAAAAGATAAAATAAATAATATTTTTACCCGTTTTGATGATGGGCAAAGAGGTTGGAGAGAGTATGCTCCCTATGATAGAATACTATTTTCTGCAACTACAAAAAGAATTCCCGAAGTAATTTTTGAACAGTTAGCAGAAGGAGGAACGCTTTTAGCTCCTATTGAACAAAATCAAGAGCAGATTATTACAAAATTTAAAAAAATTAATGGTCAAATTATTTCCTATTCAATTGAGCCTTGTCGTTTTGTTCCAATTATGAACGGTAGAGTAAAATAATAATGAAAACTTAATATTGCGAACATCTTAATAATTAAGATAATAGTTGTTTAAATTAATATTTATTAAAGTTTTTTTATGTTAAAATTAATGTATGAGTTATATATTAAATTTAAAACAGATAAAGTTATCTCCAGATTTACTTAAAAAACTGTCTATAGTTTTAACCATAACAGTTGTTATTATGTTTTTTTTGCACCTTGTAGAAAATTTTGCAAAAGATAGAGAGGCAACCAATGTGGTATCTAAAATATCAAAACAAAAAGGAGTACAAACAAACATTATTCAAAAAGATGGTGTAGTCAATGAATACTACCCCAATGGTTCTATTGAGTGGCAGAGTAACTATAGAAATGGTTTAAAAAATGGTGTACAGAGGTGGTTTAATACACATAATATTTTGGAGTGGGAGTGTAACTATAAAGATGATAAAAAAGATGGATTAGAGGTTATATATTATCCTAATGGAAAACTAAGAAGAGAGACCCACTATAAAAAAGGTATGAAGCACGGTTGGGAGAGAGTCTATTTTAAAAATGGACAAATGCAAATAGAGGTAGAGTATTATAATAATATGTTACATGGACGCTATAGAAAGTATAATAGAGAAGGAAAATTACTCTTTAATCATCGATATGAAAACAATAAAAGAGTAAAATAATGCTTTAAAATAAAAAAAGGAATAAAATATGAGTCAACGAGATGATAAGATTAAAGCTATGATAGCAGAAGCTAAAAAGTTAGGTTTAGAAATTAGTGATGATTTAATTACAAAAGTTGTAATTGGTCTTGGACCATCGGTTTATAAAAAGGCTAGTGAATTAGTATCGTGTAGTCAAAAAAAGGAGTTAGAGACTATTAGAGAGAGATTTTTAAAGAAAAAACTCGGTTTAACCAATAGCGATGAAGAGTTAGATAATGCCATTAAAGAGGTTTGTAAACAACTTGGTACATCTAATCGAGCTAAAAAAAGAGTACATTTTTATGCTCTATTGGCTATGAAATTTAATAAAGAGAGTGTTTACGATAAATAATACTACTTTTGCCTATAGCAAGAAGTGTTAAAAGTAACGCTTTGAATATATGAGAATGATACCCAATCTTCTTTAGAGATTGGGTAGTTTACACAACAGATGCTTTTTGCCTATTTTTATAGGCATAGTGTAATATATAACCTATAAAGACTATAAATGTTATAAATATAACAAGAGGAGTCAAAAGTGGTCTATTCCACTCCTCAATTTTTTCTGCTCTCAATATCGGGTCGATTTTTCTATATTTTAAACTATTGTTTGCCATAGCATTTGGATATATATTAAAATACCATGAGTGGTGTAGTATCAAAGATTTAGGATTAACGCCCCATACCCAAGGAGCATCATCTTGGACAATTTTTACCATTTCTCTAATTTTACTTAATCTTTGTGGAGAGTTCTGCATGGTTTTTATCTCATTAAAGAGTCTATCAAATTTTGGATTTTGATAATTTGCACTATTAACTCCTGCTCCGTCTGTATCTACTACACTATTTTTACCATATAGAAGAAAGAGGAAATTTTCTGGGTCTGGATAGTCTGCATTCCAACCCCAAGAGAAGATTTGGGCTTTGCCTTTTCTTATTTTATCTTGAAAACGATTATAGTCTGTAGCCCTTATAATTAACTCTATTCCCAATTTAGCAAACTGTTTTCTCCTCCAATCCATTAAAGCTCTATCATCTGGTCCTCTTGTTGTTGTATCATAATATAAAACTAGCTGTTTACCTGTTTCTTTTGAAATACCATTGGGATACCCCGCTTCTGCTAAGAGTTTTTTTGCTTCATCTATGGATTTTCTAACCCTTTTACCATTAATCCAATTATAAACCTTAAAATTAGTACCCTCTTTGCCATCGTCAAAACCAAAAATACCTTGAGGAATTGGAGATTGAGCTGGTACTCCTCTACCATTCATAAAAATAGAGATATACTCTTCCTCATTTTGAGCAATAGATATGGCTTGTCTTAACTTTTTCGCTTCGGTACTATATCCACCTACTATAGGGTCTTTCATATTAAATGCCATATAAAAAATACTAGGAGATATAGCACTAATCATCTTTATGCCCTTTTTTTTCATACTGTCACTTATACTCATATCTCCATTAGATGATATATTTACAGCTTGGTCAAAAGCTTCAGAACTAACGCCCGATAAATCATAATAACCTTGTAGAAATTTATTCCAAAGAGGAATTGACTCCTTTTCAAGAGAATATATCACCTCTTTTATAAAGGGTATTCGTTTAGATTGAAAATACTCTGTATGAAAATTTGGATTGGCTTTTAATATTATCTCTTTATTTGGATTATTTTTTGCTAAATAGTATGCACCTGTACCTACAGGGGAGCTATTTAGAGTAATATTTTTTTTAATTAACCCCTTTTGTTGATAAAATATATCCACTTCCCAAGGAATTGGAGCAAAAAAGTTCATACTAAGCCAATATAGGAATTGTGGATATTTACCATTTATTATAATAGATAGAGTATAATCATCTATAATCTCTACTCCATCTATAGAGTACTCTCTTAAGTCTAAAATATTATTAGCTCTTTTTTTCTCTTTTGCTATTTGTGTAATCTTTTTGGAGAACTCCTTTAATCCTACAATATACTCCTGCATTGTATCTAATATTGGTGAACTATTCTGTCTAAGAGCCATTCTTTTAATTGCATAGGCATAATCTTTTGCCTTTAATTTTCTAGTTGAAGTTAATTTAAAATCATTAATAGTAGAGATACTATCCAACTCTTTATTGGTTAATGAACGGTTTTTTTTTATAAATGCTGGGTGATTTTGGTACATTATATCATCTCTTAATTTAAGTATATATTTAGAGTATCTTATAAGAGTTGAGTTCCAATCAACCCTATTACCATTTTTATCTAAATAGATAATCTCTGGCATCGCTTTAAGGGTAAGAGGTTCTAGTGTATATGGTCGTTTTAGATAATTATATTGTAGTGGTGGTTCATATATTTGAGATATAATCTCCCACTCATTTGAGCTATATGATATAACAGGGTCAAGATGTTTAGGAGGTATGGAAAAAGAGCTAAATAGTATCTCTTTTTTAGTGTCTATATTACAATATGGAGAGTTCCAAACTTCTGCCTCTAATAGGGTACTGATTAGTATTATGGTTAGGATTTTAACAAAATATTTCATTATCAATTTAGGCTCAAATAGGAGAGCATTTTCTCTTTTCTTATTTTTTTAATTTATATATAATGATTGAGTCTGCCTGTAGGAAAATCTTGGTTATTGATAATTCCTACTGTAGATAAAAGCATTATAACAGATGATAAAAAAGAAGTCAAGCTAAATTATAGCCAAAACCCTAACCGTTATTGGACTTTAACACAAAAAATTTTACATAATCTTTTCTACAACAACAATCAAAAAAATACATATAAAAGAGAAACTACAAAGGAGAAAAATGGAATATATTTAATGGTGACCCCTAGGAGACTCGAACTCCTGTAACATGGATGAAAACCATGGATCCTAACCGCTAGACGAAGGGGCCATCAATAATTTAATGGCAAAATTATAACGAAATAAACTTAAAAAAATATTAAAGTAGGCAAAAAAATTTTTTTATTTCAAAATTTATGATATACTCCCAAAAAAGGATTTAATCTATGTTAAAAAAGCTATCTATTATTCTATTAACTCTATTGATTTATGGTTGCAGTAGCAAAAATATGGTAAAGAAAGAAAATCAAGAGAGTGCGTATATTATATTTAAAACAAATAAAATTAAATATGCTGATATGGGATTTATATATAGAGGTGACTCCTTTACTAAAATAGAGGTTTATGGAATGGGACAGCCACTTTTTGTTCTCAATATAAATGGAATGAATGTATGTATGTCCACCTTTGAGTGTATGGAAAAGAGCGAGTTTAATAAAAAAATGCTGACTCAATATTACCCTAATTCTATATTAGAAAATATATTGAGAGGTAAACCAATTTTTAATGGTAAAAATCTAAAAACAAATAGCGGTGGATTTATTCAACAGATTAAAAAAGATGGGAAATATGATATATTCTATTTAGTCAATGGGACAAACAAACTATTTAAAGATAAAATAAATAAAATAAAAATAGAGATAAAAGTTAACTCAGCTACCTCATCGTAAAAATTAGTCATTACTTTAATAGATACTAAGCATTACTTAAAAAGAGTTATATATGAATTAAATTAAAATAATAAGAAAGGAGTAAAGGCTCTTCTATTTGAGCCTAAATTAATAATGAAATTTGTAGGAGCACATGTAAGTATTAGTGGAGGTGTAGATAATGCACCATTAAATGCTATAAAAATAGGAGCAAAAGCATTTGCAATGTTTACTAAAAATCAGAGGCAATGGATTGCAAAACCATTGAATAGTAAAATAGTAGAAAATTTTAAAATAAATCTTCAAAAATCAGGAATATCCTCACGACATATATTACCACATGATAGTTATTTAATAAATTTAGGAAGTCCAGATAAAGAGAAACTTAGAAAATCAAGAGAGTCGTTTATTGATGAAATTAAAAGATGTGAGTTATTGGAATTGGAAATGTTAAATTTTCATCCGGGAAGTCATTTAATTAAAATTGGGAAAAGAGACCCAAATTATCAACAGAAACTTATAAAAGCGGAATTTGACTGTTTAGACATTATAGTTCAATCCATAAATATGGCAATAGATGCAACACCAAACTCAAAAGTTAAACTAATAATAGAAAATACAGCAGGACAGGGTACAAATTTAGGGTATAAATTTGAACATTTAGCCTATATTATAGATAAGGTAGAAAATAAAAAGAGAATAGGAGTCTGTTTAGATACATGTCATACATTTGTAGCAGGGTATGATTTGCGTACAGAACAAGCTTATCAAAATAGTATGCAACAGTTTGATAAGATAGTAGGATTTCAATATTTATGTGGAATGCACATTAATGATTCTAAAGCAAAATTGGGTAGTAGGGTAGATAGACACCATTCATTGGGTCAAGGAGAAATTGGTTGGGACTGTTTTAAATTTATTATGAATGACAATAGAATGAAAGATATTCCTTTAATTTTAGAAACAATAGATAGTACTATTTGGGAGCAAGAGATAAAAGAGCTTTATAATATGTATTATAAAAATTAACTATTTAATTAATAAAATAGTTTTCCATGATGTATAACATACGAGGGCGACATATTGACAGCATGGTATATGGTTGTTCCATACTTTTTACTATAATATTGAAGTAAAATTTTCTGCTCTATTGGTTCAATAGATGGAACAAACCAGCCATTATTTGAGATAACTATCATATTTTTGGGATTACCTTTATATAATTCCTCTGAAGTACCCTCATAACATATTGCATTTCTATATTTAACTCCATCTATAATGTAGTCTGTTACATCTGAAGATGCTACATAATCAGGTGCGCCATCAAAAAATATTCTATTTATAATATTTCCAAGCCACTCTGGAAGAGGGTTCTGCTCTCCAAATGGAACCAATACAGCCTTATTTGCTATTTGAAACTGTCCATTTTTAAATATATATGTAGAGTTTCTAGGTATATTATTATCAAGATATAATCCACCTATTACAATAGTAATATCATTAGATAGAGCCTCTAATAGTGTCATAAGTTGAGGATTGGTATTTAAAAAAAATGCAAATATGGACTCTGGAAAGATAATGACTCTTTTTTTATTTCTTATTGCTTTATCTATTTTATTTAAAACAGTATTAATATGCTTTGGTTGCAGTTTTGGGTTCCACTTATCCTCTACTGAGGTCATAGAGTTTGATAGAACTATACCGTTATTTGGTAGAGGAGTTCTATCTATATAACTATTAATAGGGAACGAGAATATAACTAAAGTTAAATATAGTAAATTTTTTTTATATATAGCTAGAAGAGTTGCCAATAGAACAATTGCAAACTGCCATTTTTTAACTCCCAAATAGCTATTTGTAAAGATAAGTTCAGGTTTAAACCAATCAAACTCTATAGGGTGAAAGTTAGAAAATAGAAGTAAAATAAGAGCTTTTAAGATTAAATCCAATAGTAGGCTACTAAATTTAAATGATATATATTCTGATATTTTTGCAAAAACAAGAAAGATTAATCCATATCCGAAACCAACAAATAAAACTCCAAATGGTATAGCCCAAGCAAAACCATAATTTTTAAAGCTCATACTAATCCACCAAAACCACAATATACCTATAAAAAAGCCACTCCAAAACCAAACTTTACTATTACTCTTTAATAATAAAAATATAGTTAGTAGTCCTAAAATAGTATTGATGAGTGGATTTACAACTCCTATCCAATCTAAATAGATTGCACCTGAGCTTAAAAGAGCAGTAAAAAAACCTATTTTAATAAAATTTATCTCAATAAATGATTTCAATAAATATCCTAATCAATTTTAAAAATGGAATGGAGACAAAACTTTGATGATTTCTATTTTCGATATTGATATTTTGTTTCTATTCTTCAATAGTTAATGATTTCTCTGATTATCTTTTTACTATTAATAAAATCGTCCCTTTTCTATTAATATAAATTCTTTTTGCTCTTCCTCTATATCGTGTAAATATATCTTTTACATCACTTAAGCTATTTATTGCTCTATTCTCTACCTGTATAATAATATCACCAACATTAAATCCATCTCTATATGCTTGTGAGTTGAATTTAACTTTTTTAACTATTACACCATTTTGATTTTTTAATTCACTGAGATATAGTCCGTTAAAACTTCTATCAATAGAGCCTAAATCCAATAAATCACCTTCCAAATTTGAGAGTTTAAGAGATTTTTTTATATCTACCTTATCTCTTTCTATAGAAAGAGTAATGGTCTCATTTGGATTTAAAGACATAATTATATGTTGCAACTCATGAGGCTCTTTTACACTCCTATTATTTACGCCATATATTAAGTCACCTCTTTGAATTCCTGCTCGTTCAGCCGGTGAATTCTCTTGAACATTCACAACAATTGCTCCATGTCGCCGTTTATATAGAGGTTCAAGCTCTTTTGTTACTTTTGAGATATTAACACCCATAAAACCTCTATCTACTCTACCATGTTCAATTAATTTTGTTACCACATTTTTTACCATATCTACAGGGATTGTAAAACCTACACCATTATTTCCACCACTACTAGAGATGATAGCGGAGTTAATTCCAATTAAAGCTCCTCTGCTATCTATTAATGCTCCACCAGAGTTACCCGGATTTATAGAGGCATCTGTTTGAATAAAGTTCTCGTATTTATTAATTCCAACGCCATACTTATTCATAGCAGATATAATTCCTTGTGTTACTGTTTGTCCAACACCAAAAGGGTCACCTATAGCAAAGACAACATCACCCAACTTTACATCTCTAATATTACTAAACTTTATAGGCTTTAAATTCTCTGCTTCAATTTTAATTACAGCCAAATCGCTATCTTTATCTCTACCTATAACTTTTGCTATATACTCTTTATCTCTATCATTTATGGTTACACTTATCTCATCAGCTCCATCAATAACATGGTTATTGGTTACAATATATCCATCACTAGATACAATAACTCCGGAACCCAATGAGTTGGCACTCTTTTTGGGTGGTAAATCTCTTCCAAAAAACTCTCTAAAAAATCTACGATTTATATCTCCTCTATAGTTAATCTTTTTTGTAGATATATTTACAACAGCATTAATAGCATCTTTTAATACACTATTAAATGATAAAATCTCATTTTTACCATTTGGTAATCTATGTTTAGGATTTGCTGGTGCATTATTTATATGGACACTAGTTCCGAACAGCATACTACTTACTAGGGTTGTAATTAAAAGAGTTTTTTTTACCATCATGATTTTCCTTTATGTCTTTTAGAAAGATATGAAATAAAATTTTGAGCAAAAAGGAGTAAGGGAGGGGGAGTTTATTTATAATAATATTATGTGTCATATAAAATATCTACTACAAAAATTTTATTTCACTTTGAAACCAAAACAGTTTCAAAGTAGATTTAGAGAAGGAGGTGTCTCTTTATCTATATCTTTCATGTTGATATTATAAAACTATTTTGTAAACCAATGGAAAACCAAAAATTAACAGTTAGTTAATGTTAAAAAAAAATAGCTCTTTTGTCAAATTGAATAAACTAAGAAATTTTTTAATATTAAAACAAAACAGATATTAATCTAATGCCATTTTTAAATCCTCAATTAAATCTTCTGTATTTTCTAAACCTATACTAAGTCTAATTAAACCTGCTGGGACCCCTGCATCTATTAGTTCTTGTGATGACAACTGTTGATGTGTTGTACTGGCTGGGTGTGTAATAATAGATTTGCTATCACCAATGTTTGTAACAAGTGAAAAGATTTTTGTACTATCTGCTATTTTTTTTGCTTCTTCCAATGAGTTAACTTCAAAAGATAGGAGTCCACTCTGTCCATTTGGAAAATATTTTTGGGCTAAATGATAGTTTTTATTTGATTGTAATCCTGCATAATTAACCTGTTTGACCTTTGGGTGGGTTTCCAAAAACTTGGCAATAGCTAAGGCAGAGTTGGAGTGTTGCTTCATTCTAAATGAGAGGGTTTCTAGTCCCTGAATATACAACCAAGAGTTAAATGGACTAGGTGTAGCACCCAAATCACGCAAAAGTGCAAGGCGGACTCTAGTTGTAAATGGTGGCATAGGTAGGTTACTATATATTAATCCATGATAGCTTACATCTGGCTCATTAAAGTGGTAATATCTTAGATTATCTCTAATTTTATCTACTAAATTTTCCCTTTCAATTATAATACCACCTATTGCTAAACCTTGACCTGTTGTATATTTACTAGTACTATGAACCACAATATCACAACCAAGTGTTAAAGGTTTACAGTATATTGGAGTAGCTATAGTATTATCAACACAAGTTATAATATTATATCTATTTGCAATCTCTACAATTACATCAAAATCAGCAATATCGATACTAGGATTGCTAATACTTTCAAATAGGATAAGTTTTGTTTTATCATCTATTAGCTTTTCCAACTCCAATGGATTATTTATATCAAAATATCTGCTCTCTATTCCAAACCTTTTGATAGTATGAGAAGTAAGAGTTGTAGTTCCACCATATACCTGCTTTGCCACTATAATATTATCTCCACTCTCTGCTACATTTGCAATAGCATAAAATATGGCACTCATACCTGATGCTGTTGCTACACCTGCTATACCCTTTTCTAAAGATGCAAATCTCTTCTCAAATATATCCGTAGTCGGGTTCATAAGTCGTGTATAGATATTTCCTAACTCTTTAAGTTCAAATAGATTTGCTGCATGAGTCGTATCTTTAAACTCATAAGCTGTTGTTTGATATATTGGTACAGCCATAGTGCCTTGTATATCTTTTTTATATCCTGCATGAATGGCTAATGTCTCATCTCTCATCTGATTATCCTTAATATAAAAATATAATTTTTTATTATATCATAAAAATGAACCTCTATCTTGGCAAACTATTGTATCTCTTTTTATATTCTGCCTTAATTTTTTGTGCTAATTGATGTATTGCCATAGCATAATATGAGCTGTGATTGTATCTAGTAATTACAAAAAAGTTTTTTGCACCATACCAGAGTTCATCATATTTATATCTATCTAGCTTTATCAATCTGACTTTACCATTATATATCCACTTTCCATTTTTAGGTACAATACCTTTTAGGTGAACTCTTGAATATTTATGTTTATAACCTGTTCTTTTTGCATTAAATCTATTGCCTTTATATGAGACTCTAACAGCTACAGGCTGACCCTTTTTCCAACCATTTTTTTTAAAATAGTTTGCAATTCCAGCAATAGCATCTGATGTTGTCTGCATACTTCTCTTACCATCTCTATTAAAATCAACAGCAAATGGTTTATAGGCACTTGGCATAAACTGTCCCAACCCAATAGCTCCAGCATACGAACCTTTAACATCTTTTGGATTAAATTTTTCACTTTTTGATAGTAGTAAAAACTGTTTTAGTTCATATCTAAAATATTTAGCTCGTCTATTTGGTTCAAAAGCAAGAGTGGTTAATACATCAAAAACCGGAAATTTTCCACGATTATGACCATAGTAACTCTCTACCCCAATAATTGCGGCTATATATTCAGGCTCAACTCCATATTTTTGATAGACTTTTTTAAATATTTTACGATATTTATGGATATACTCCACACCTTTAAGAACTCTTGTTCTACCTAGTAATATTTTCTCATATCTGTCCCAACTACCATGTTTTGGATAGTGTTTAACCTTTTTTGTTTTTTTTCTATAGGCTGGATTAAACATACCCAAAGCTCCTTTTTGGAACTTCACATTTTTAAACAATCTATTTAAATATGTCTTGTTAAAATGGTATTTTTTTACCATCATATTTATAAATAGTCTTGTGTTTTTCTGTTTGGTATAATCTTTTGCATTAAGAGTTGTGGCAAAGATTAGCAGACTCAATAAGATAATTTTTATACTATTCCCTAACATATTGTAGTATCCCCTTAAAATAATTTAATATCAAATCTCAATGGTATTTGATACACGAGGAATTTTATCTAATCTAAGTATATAAATTGTGGTTTTTCATAAAAGTTTTTTATAAAATTTATCTTTAAACTCATTAAATTGCCTTTTTAGTATAGCCTCTCTCATTCTACTCATAAGATTTAGATAGTAGTATAGGTTATGTATGGTTGCCAATCTAAAATATGTAATCTCTTTTGCTCGAAATAGATGGTTTAAATAGGCTTTGGAGTAGGTTCGACACACCATGCAGTTACATCTGCTATCCACTGGAGAGTTATCCTCTTTAAATTTGGCAGATTTAATATTTATCTTTCCATAAGATGTAAATAGAGTTCCATTTCTAGCATTTCGTGTTGGCATTACACAATCGAACATGTCAACTCCTCTTGATACATTTTCAACTAAGTCTTGAGGAGTTCCTACACCCATAAGGTATCTAGGTTTATCTTCTGGCATAAATTGAGTTGTCCACTCAACTGTACTATACATCTCTTGGTTACTCTCTCCAACCGATAATCCACCAATAGCAAATCCATCAAAATCAAGGCTACAAAGCTCTTTTGCAGATTGCTCTCTAAAGATTTTATCTGTACCACCTTGAATTATTGCAAATATATTCTGATTTATTCCTTTGCCTTTTTTTTGATTTGCTTTGTGGTACTTAATAGACTCTTTTGCCCAATTAGTAGTTCTTTGAATACTCTCTTTAATCCTTATATCTGATGCAGGAAGGGCGATTAGGTCATCTAATATCATCATAATGTCAGAGCCTAAATTATATTGAATATCTAGCACTTTTTGTGGAGTAAAGTAGTGTTTACTTCCATCTATATGACTTCTAAATACTATTCCACCATCATCAATTTTTACATTATCTGATAATGAAAAGGCTTGAAATCCACCACTATCTGTTAAAAAACTTTTTGAAAACTTTGTAAATCCGTGTAAACCACCCAATTTAGCAACCACCTTATCTGTTGGTCTTAAATAGAGATGATATG
Source organism: uncultured Sulfurovum sp. (assembly GCA_964601885.1). Lineage (GTDB taxonomy): Bacteria > Campylobacterota > Campylobacteria > Campylobacterales > Sulfurovaceae > UBA1140. The sequence goes on from CAZROY010000101.1 coordinate 36,164, forward strand.
TATTACCTAAAATAATATCAGGCTGTATAAATTTCTCTAAGTCAGTAGCATCTAATGATTTAATAGCTCCAACAGTTCCCACAGGCATAAAAACAGGTGTCTGTATAGTTGAATGGGCTGTTTTTATGGTACAAGCCCGTGCTTTGCCATCGGTTTTATCTATTTGAAAATCCATTGTGATATAATTATCCTTATTAAAAAAAATGTAATTATAACAGAAAGATTTGGATATGAAAAATATATTAATCCTCGCTTATGGAGATATGGCTAAACATTTTGTCCAATGGGTGGGAAAAAGTCGCATTGATAACAACCATTACTATATAACTTGTAAAAACTATAGAGAGTCTTTATCCCAAAATGGTGTCAATTTATCTTTTATAGAAGATGACCCAACAAGTTATCTAAAACTTAAAAATATTATGTCTAATATCGATTTCGCTACAGTTTTTATAGTTATGAGTAATAAAGATGAGGCTTTATATTCATATAAAAATATAAGAATTATTCAGCCCAAAATTCGTGTAATTTTTGTTAGTAAATGGGACGAGCTTAAGTTAAATGATGAGAATACCAAAGTTATTAATATAAATGAGTTAATAGCTAGTTCTTTATATGAGGAGTTACCAAATGTGCCTGTAATTGCCAAAAATATAGGTTTAGTGCAAGGTGAAATTATGGAGGTTTTAGTCTCATTTGGTAGCTCCTATGCCTATAGACATATTGGTTCTATATCTAATATAAAGTGGAGAATTGTAGCCATATATAGAGATAATAAACAGCTTTTTCCAAATAATGCCACAATGATAAAACCAAATGATAGATTAATAATTATAGGAAATCCGATTGTTTTAGAGGAGGTATATAAGAGGATAACTAAAAGAAAGGGACTATTTCCAGAACCTTTTGGGAAAAATTTATATCTTATAATAGATATAACAAAAAGTAAAGAGGATATTTTAATCTGGGTTAATGAGGCTGTCTTTTTAAGTCATAAATTTTTAAAAAGTAAATTATATATTAGAGTAATAGGGGATATAAAAAGTGATATTTTAAATGAATTAAAAAAGTTTGAGACTGAATATATTGAGATTTTAATTAAGAAAGGTAAACAAGAGATAATAGATGAAATAAATTATGAAACAACTCAATATGATATTGGATTATTTTTAATAGATAGAACACTGTTTGATAACTCTTTTAAAAATATACTTTTTTTAGAAAAACGACCTATCTATCTTTTTGGAGAACAGTCACTATATAATATATCACGAGCTATTATACTAATGGGTGAAGAGAATGATATGGAGTCGCTATCCTCATCTGTATTTGACCTATCAGAGACTTTAGGTTTAAAACTATCTTTATCTAATTATGACCCAGAAGGTGATTTTTTAGATAAAAAAAATATTATAGAGCATTATGAGTCCTTATCAAAAATATATGGTCTAAAAATTGATATTAATGAGAAAAAGATAAATCCAATTAGAGAGTTAAGAGAGGAGAGTGAAATTTTACACATTATTCCATTTAAGAAAAATATCTTAAAAAAACCCTTTTTAAACTTCTTTTCAAGAGATTTTTCAAGATATTTTTTGAGCATCAAAAAACACCCACAACTCTTAATTCCAATTGAGGATTAGGGGCATTTGCCTACCGCTTAAGTAAATTTAAGATAGAATAATTCAATTTTATTTATAGGATTTTAAATAGTTATGACTGTTCCAATTCATTTAGAAAATAGTAACTCTATAGAGTATGTTATTAGAATAGATAAACTTCCAAATTTACATTTTAATAGTAAGGTTGCTATAATTACTAATCCAACAGTTGCTAAGTTACATTTAGAGAAACTTCTTAGCAAAATTAAATCAAAAGATTTAAGTATAGTTACTATCCCTGATGGGGAGGAGTACAAAAATCTAAATACAATTGTAAATATTTTAGATAATCTATTTGAGAAAAAGTTAGATAGGAAATCACTACTTATCGCATTTGGTGGGGGTGTTATTGGGGATATGACAGGCTTTACAGCAAGTATATATCAAAGAGGTATAGATTTTATTCAGATACCTACAACATTACTATCACAGGTTGATGCAAGTGTAGGGGGAAAAACAGGTGTAAATAATAGGTTTGGAAAAAACTTAATAGGTACATTCTATCAACCACAAGCTGTATATATAGATACCGATTTTTTAAAGACTTTACCAACAAGAGAGTTTAGTGCTGGTATGGCTGAGCTTATTAAGATGGCTGTTATGTTTGATAGTAATTTTTTTAATTTTTTAGAGAGAGATAATTTAACTTCTAAAAAGAGTTTAGAGAAGGCAATTGCTCGTTCTGTAGAATTGAAAGCTTGGGTTGTTAATCAAGATGAGAAAGAGGCAGGAGTAAGAGCTGTATTAAACTACGGTCACACATTTGCCCATGTAATTGAGAATGAGACGAAGTATAAGAAATTTCTTCACGGTGAGGCGGTCGCTATTGGTATGGTTATGGCAAATCTGTTGTCGTATAGGTTAAAATTAATATCTTTAAATGAGATAAAGCGAATAGAAAAACTCTTAATAAGACATGGTTTGCCAACTAAATATAAGATAGAAGATATAGAGCTATTTTATAACAAGTTCTTTTTAGATAAAAAGAGTGCAAATAATAAGATTAAATTTATTTTACCGAAAGGGATAGGTAATTATGAAGTTAGAGATGACATTGATAGAAATATAGTTCAAGATGTTCTAAAACAGTTTTCTGAGGTTTATAAAAGATGAAACAGTTTTTATTGCTTTTACTATTGTTAAGTCAGACTCTTTTGGCAGATTTAAATATTACAGGTAAAGTTAGTAAAATTATATCAGAATTGAGTCAACCACTAATTAAAGATAAAAATTCAACCCATGAGAAAAATTTAACAGATAGGAGAAATGGAAAAGGGGTTTCAGATATTGAAAATAGTCAAATAGTTAGAATAAAAGAGCAAAGAGCTAATTTTTTAAAAGAGTTAGATGAGATTAATACCTATTTACAAGATGATAATATATGGTCAAAGGTATATTCTAATTATGAAACATATAAACAGCTGGAGTTTATGTTATCAGCAATAGATAAGAGGATTAAATTTTTAGAGAAAAAAAAGAAAAAGAGAAGGCAACTAACCAAAAAAGAGATAAAAGCACTTAAAAAATATAAAGATGAATATAAGACAACTGAGGGAAAATTGGCACAACTTAAGGAGTATAAAGAAAACCCTTTTAAAAGTTTATTAAAACCTGATGATATAGGGGAAGTGCCTGTAGTATTAAGCCCCCTTGATATTGTAAAAGCTATCTCTTTTCAAAAACATTTAATAGCTGTTGAAGATGATTATAATAGTAGATTTAAATCTTTACAAAATATGGTACTCAAATTAAATGAAAAGAAGAAAGTTTTAGAAAATTTTATTAAATTTAATATGGACTTGAATATTACAGATGAGACATATATTGATGAGTATGAGAATGTATCTCGTAAATTAGAAACATATAATAGAACAGTAGAGATTTTTAAGACAAGTAAGAGTGCTTTAGAGAGAAAAATATCTGAACTGCAATTAAATATTAAAGAGGAAATTTCAAAACAGATAGAAAAAGGTATCTTAATCGGCTCTATTATTCTTTTTTTACTGTTGGGTTTTTTAATTATTAAATATTTAGTCAAACGGTATATGTCCGAAAATGAGCTATTTTATACAGCAAATAAAGCATTAAACTTTACATTTATCACTATTATTGTTATGATACTACTTTTTTCTTATTTGGAGAATGTAGGACACTTAGTTACCATACTGAGTTTTGCCTCAGCTGGTATTGCCATTGCTTTAAAAGATTGGTTTATGAGTATTATGGGTTGGGTTGTAATTATATTTTCAGGTTCACTTCGTGTGGGAGATAGAGTTAAGTTTCTAAAAGATGGAAAACAGTATGTAGGGGATATTGTTGATATTTCACTTCTTAGAATGACTCTACATGAAGATATTACTTTAACAACTTATGATGTAAATAGAAGAGCGGGAAGAGTGATATTTGTTCCAAACAATTACATATTTACAGAGATGGTAGCAAACTATTCGCATTCTGGGTTAAAAACTGTTTGGGACGGAATTGATTTTGTAATAACATTTAGTTCAGATATAAATAAGGCTCAAGCTATAGCTAAAGAGGTTGCAAGAAAATACTCAAAAGGTTATACAGATATGACTAGAAAACAGCTTAATAAATTAAGAAGTAAATATAGTATGAAAAATACAGCAGTTGAACCTAGAATATTTGCCTTTTTTGATGCAAATGGTATTAAAATATCTGTTTGGTATTTAACAAATGCCTATGCCACATTAACACTTAGAAGTACTATATCTATGGAACTATTTAATAGAATAAGAGAAGAAGACAGTATCTCAATGGCATTTCCTACTCAATCTATCTATATTAATCAACCAGCTCCAAAAGAGTTAAAAAAGAGTAATGAGCCATTTGAGGAAAAATCTAATAAAAAATATGAAAAGAGTAGTAATGATGTATATAAACCTGATGATTGGGGATTATATTAAAGTATGAAAAGAGTGTATTTTAAGACATTTGGGTGTAGAACTAATCAGTTTGATACACAAGTTATGATGTCAAAACTTAAAGATTTTAGGTTAACAATGAGTGAGAATAGTGCTGATATGATAGTTGTAAACTCATGTACCGTCACAAATGGTGCAGACTCATCTGTAAGGGCATATCTAAATGGTATTAAAAGAAGACGACCTAAAGTAAAGATTATATTAACAGGGTGTGGTGCATACTCAAAAGGTGAGGAGCTTTTAAATTCTAAGAAGGTTTTTGGGGTAATAGGTCACTCTGAAAAGGAGAGTATCAATGTAGCTTTGAAAAAAAGCACCCCTTTCTATGAAATAGGGGATTTAAAACATATAGATACAACTATAGTAGATAAATTTATAGGCAAGAGTAGGGCATTTATTAAAATTCAAGAGGGGTGTAATTTTAAATGTTCATACTGTATTATACCATCTGTAAGAGGTAAGGCTAGAAGCCATAAAGAGAGTAATATTTTAACTCAGATAGAGAAATTGTCATCTAATGGATTTGGGGAGTTTATCTTAACAGGGACTAATGTTGGAAGTTATGGTAGAGATACCAACTCATCTATGGCAAAACTTATAAAAAAAATCTCTCGCATTAGAGGTGTTAGACGAATTAGAATAGGTAGTATAGAGCCAATACAGATAGATAGTGAGTTTAAGGAGCTTTTAAATGAACCATTTATGGCAAAACATCTACATATTGCACTTCAACATACAAGTGATAAGATGTTGGAGGTGATGAATAGAAGAAATAGGTTTAAGAGTGATATGAAACTCCTAGAGGAGATAAGCTCTTACGGTTATGCAATAGGCACAGATTATATTGTAGGACACCCACAAGAAGATGATTTGTTGTGGAGTGAAGCTATAGATAGGGTGAAAGATTTACCATTAACCCATATTCACGCATTTACATACTCTAAGAGAGATGGTACAGCCTCTGCTACTATGAGTGGGATAGTAAGAGGAGATATAGCCAAAAAGCGATATAGAGAGTTAATAGAAATTATCTCCAAGAAAAATTTAGAGTTTAGAACAAAACACAACTCAAAATTGGAGGTTTTACTAGAAAATGGAAGAGATGGAATATATTATGGATATGACCAATATTTTAATAAAATAGAGGTAAAAAGCAGTAATGATTTATCTGGAAATTGGTTACTTATAGAAAATGCAACTGTACAAGGTAGTAAAAATGTGGCACTCTTTGAATAAAAATTTGAAATTAATAGTTATAACAGCTACTGCAATAGTTGCAATAATACTATTTTCCATATTAAGAGATAATAGTATTATGGTAAGTCGAGGAGAAGCTACAAAGATTATCGATACTATTCCAATAGAGAAAGCTGTTATATCAGAGCCTTATATATATCTATATACTCAAGAGAAAATCTATAAAATAGCAAAAGGGGCTATTGATATGGATAAACTCTTTGATAAAACAATGGTATATTATGAAGAGGAGTCATCAGAAGAGACGATGGATATAGTTCTTTTTATATTTATGGTTCTTTTTACTCTCTACATATTGACACTTATCCGAAAAAATCAACAAAAACAAGAAGAGATGATTGAAGAGCAGAAAGAGACAAATAGTGCCTCTAATCCTCAACAGAATATAACTCCTCAATTATCAAGAATAGATTTTTCTCATGTAGCAGGAATTAATGATGTTAAAGAGGAGTTGGAAGAGATTATTGATTTTTTAAAAAATCCAAAAAAATATAGAGATTTTGATATTCGTCTCCCAAAAGGTGTTCTCTTAGTAGGTCCTCCCGGAGTTGGTAAAACCCTTATAGCCAAAGCTGTAGCAGGTGAGGCAGATGTTCCATTTTTCTATCAGAGTGCCGCATCATTTGTTCAGATATATGTGGGTATGGGTGCGAAGAGGGTTAGTGAGCTATTCGCTAAAGCAAAACAGATGGCACCTAGCATTATATTTATAGACGAGATAGATGCTGTAGGTAAAAGGAGAGGAGGGTTTAGTAATGATGAGAGAGAGGCTACATTAAATCAGCTTTTAACAGAGATGGACGGTTTTGAAGAGAGTTCAGGGGTTATGGTATTAGCAGCTACAAATAAGATAGAGGTGTTAGATGATGCACTGCTTAGAGCAGGTAGGTTTGATAGAAGGGTACACATTCCTCTTCCAGATTTTAAAGAGAGAGTATCAACGCTACAGCTCTATTTAAAAGATAAGAATCACTCAATTGATATAGAAAAGATAGCACAAATGACAATAGGTTTTAATACAGCAGCATTGGAGACCTTAGTTAATGAAGCAGCACTATATGCTTTAAGACTAGATAAATTTATTATAGAAAATTCTGATATAGAAGCAGTAAAAGATAAGGTGCTATTGGGAAAACATAAAATTCAATCTTTTAATGAAGAGGAGCAAAAAATTCAGGCACTCTATCAATCAGCAAAGGCTGTAACAGCTCTATGGTTAGATGTTAATTTTGATAAAATAGGAATACTTTCATCTAATTTTATACCTCATCATAATGAGATTTTATCAAAAACAGCACTTATAAATGAGTTAAAAGTCTTATTAGCTGGAAGAGTAGCAACAGAAGAGAGATATAATGAGTTATTTACAAATGCCAAAGATGATATAGCTAAGGCGAAAATATTGAGTCAGCAGATTGTAGAGGAGTTTATAATGAGTGATGAGTATTTCTCTTCACATATTCAAATTGAGACCCTTTTAAGAGATGCAACGCTAGAGGTAAAATCTCTATTAAATCAGTTATCAAAAGTTGTAGATGAGGTTAGAGACTATCTTTTAGAGAATGAGACCATAACACCGCAGGAGACAAAAAGGATATTAGATGAGATATTTTAATGGCTTCTCTCTAAAAGGAGAAGAGGAGTTATTTAAAGAGTATTTAATTGATAGTGATTTTTTAGTTGCTGGTTTTAGTTATGGAGCTATAGAGGCGTTTGAGTATGTTTATAGTAGTAGAAAAAGGGTAGATAGATTAATACTGCTCTCTCCTGCCATTTTTCAAAACTATAAGAAAAGTTTTATGAGAGTACAATTGAGATATTTTAATGCAGATAAAAATAGTTATATAGAGCAGTTTTTAAAGAATGTATCTTATCCATCTAATATAGATTTAAAAGTGTATCTATCTATGGGTACATCTTGTGAGTTGGAGGCTCTACTCTCTTATATTTGGGATAGAGATAGAGTTTTAGAGTTGATAGATAGAGGAGTTACAATTGAGGTATTTATAGGTGGTAGAGATAAAATTATAGATAGTAGCAACTCTTTTAATTTTTTCTCTCCTATTACTACAACCTATCTTTTAAAAGATGTAGGACATATATTGAGGTAAAATATGAGAGTTTTAACTATTTTTTTGATTATATATACTTTGGCAAATGCCCATCAAGTTGGAGGAACAGGCTTTCTATCTGGTTTTGAACACCCTGTTTTAGGATTTGACCACTTTTTAGCAATGGTTAGTGTTGGGATTTGGAGTTCTCAGATAGGAAATAGAGCTATATGGTTTGTTCCAGCTACATTTGTAACTTTTATGGTATTAGGTGGAATTTTGGGAGTATATGAGGTGAATATTCCCCTATTTGAGATAGGTATTGCTGTGTCTGTTTTTCTATTGGGGATTGCAATAGCTACAGAGAGATATATTAGTGTTAGGATTGGACTTGTTTTTATATCTTTTTTTGGAATTTTTCACGGATATGCTCACGGTGTTGAGATGCCGAATATATTAAATCCTTTTCTATTCTCTTTAGGATTTGTACTTAGTACCTCTATGATACACATATTGGGTGTCTTTATTGGAATATTTGCCCTAAAATCAGAAAAGAGTAGGGTACTGCTTAGATATATTGGTGCAGGTATAGCTGGTATTGGTTTACATATTTTTACAACATTTATTCCACTAATTTTAGTTATGTTGAAGGTGTCAACTACCTCACCCTAAAGGGTGAGGCTTGAAGATGATAATCTATACCTAACTGTTCACACTTACTTTGTAATTTTCTTTTAAGTTAATATTATAGTTTTCATATAGCAATTACATACAAAATTATGATAGAATCTCAATAGGGATTAATTTTCAGTAAAATTGATTATTTCTCCTCACTGCCATAAATGGCGATGTCTCCGAAATAAGGGAATAGAGATGAAAAAGATTATTATTCTTTCTCTTTTAATGATAATAGTGGAGTCTCATAGTAGAATTATGTTAATAAAGTACCACACCTATTATAAACTTGGGTATGAGTATGCAAAGAGTATTTTTAAAGACACTAAAGATACAAAAGTGGCTTTCAATAGTGCTAAAGAGATGTGTATAGATACTATAAATTCACCCTATATGGACTCTAAATATAAAGGCTCTTGTATATATGGAGTTAAAGATGCACTTGATGGGAAAAAGGAGTTGAATTTAGATAGCTTTTTGGTTATTTTTAATCAAAAACATAATAGCTTATAGTACTATCTATATTCAACCGATATTTAGTATTTTTTGTTAGAATAATGCACTTAAAATCTCCATAAAGATAGGAACTATAAAGAATGTCACAACCATTAGAAAATTTAGATGAACTGTTAAAGTCACATAAACTCACTAAAGAGGAGTATAACCATATATTAGAGATATT
>CAZROY010000102.1:0-2813 GCA_964601885.1 uncultured Sulfurovum sp.
TTTATCTCAATTTTAGCAATAATTATAAATGGCTAAAAATATTTTAACTCTTCTAATCTTTCTACTCTCTGTTGAGTAGTTGGGTGTGTACTAAAAAGCTGACTCATTGAAAAATCTTTTCCAGTAAAAGGATTAATAATAAATAGATGTGCTGTTTGGGGTTGGGCATCATATAACACCATATTTTGTGCATAATTATCTAGTTTTCTTAAGGCATTTTGTAGCCACTCTGGGTGTCCTGTCATTTTTGCAGCACCCTCATCAGCCATAAATTCTCTATTTCTACTAATAGCCATCTGAATAATAGTTGCGGCTATAGGCATAACAATCATTAATACAATCATTACAATAGGGTTTGGTCTATCCTCATTATCTCCAAACATCATTCCAAAGTTTGCCAACATGGCAATAGCTCCAGAAAAAGTGGCAGCAACAGTTCCTACTAACATATCATAATGTTTTATATGACTCAACTCATGAGCAATTACAGCCTCTACCTCCTCTTCATTTAAAAGTTCTAATAGTCCCTCCGTTACAGCCACAACGGCATGTTCATAATCTCTTCCTGTTGCAAAAGCATTTGGTACATCATCGGGTATTATATATATTTGTGGCATAGGTAGATTGGCTTTATATGTCAATCTTTCTACAATCGTATAGAGTCCTTGAGCTTGATTTCGGTTTACAGGTATAGCATGATAGTGGTCTAGTACCTGTTCATGACTATAAAAATAGGCGTAAAAATTCATACCCACAGCTATAACAAAAGCAATAATCATACCTGTTTGTCCAGCAATTAAACCACCAAACCAGATAAAAAGAGTGGTTAGTCCTATCATTAATATATAAGTTTTAAACTGTTCCATAGTAATATTCCTATATTTTGATTTTTTTTAATCTATTTTATTTTTTTAACTTTAAAGAGCTTAATATATAACTCCTTACCTCTCTATCTATCTTAATAATATCATCTATATCCCTGACTATAATATTATCAAATTTTTTATAAGCATTAAGTATTATTTTACTCATTTTAAAAAAGTTACATTCGCCCTTTTCAAATATTTTAATAGCCTCTTCATTACTAGCATTAATAACAACCCCTAAATGTGGATTTTGCAATATATGCTCTTTTATTTCCCATATTGGGTATCTCTCCACTTCAATTGGTTGAAACTCAATTTGACCCATCTTTAGCAAATCAATAGGAGGTAAAATCTCCTCTTCTATTTTACTATTGAGAGCAAAAGCGATAGGAAGTTTCATATCAACCCCTGCAAAATGTGCAGTTGTTGAGCCATCTTTAAACTCAATTAAGGCGTGGATTATTGATTTTTTTTCTATAAGAGCCTCTATCTCTGTTGTATTAAATAGCCATTTAGCCTCTAATAGTTCAAAGAGTTTATTTGTCATTGTGGCACTGTCTATAGTTATCTTATTTCCCATTGACCAATTTGGGTGGTTTAGAGCATCTGCAAATGTGGCATTTTTCATACTTTTAATTGTCCAATCTCTAAATGCACCTCCTGATGCTGTTATGTAGAGTTTTGATATTGGTCTATTGTTTAAAAGATACCATAATCCAAAATGTTCACTATCAATAGGAACAATCTTAGTAATATCTATAAATTGACCAGCAACTACTAGAGACTCTTTATTTGCAAGTGCCACTTTTTTACCAAGCTTAATGGATTTTATTGTAGGTGCCAATCCTATATATCCAACAAGAGCATTTACCACTATTTCACTACTTATCTCTTCTAAAAGTTCCAAGATACCTTTAGCTCCAAAGAAGATATTTGAATGGTTTATCTTGTTTTTATCTTTGTAATCTGCAATAGCTACAAATCTTGGTCTAAATTCAGCTATCTGTCTATTGAGTAAATCTATATTTTTACCAGCTACTAAAGCTTCAACTTTTAAATTGTATCGTTTAGCAATTAAAAGAGTATTTACACCTATAGAGCCTGTTGAACCTAAAACTACAATGGATTTAGCTCTATTCATACTATATAGACCTTAAAGTAATAATCATAACAATTGCACCAAAGAGATACCCATCAACTCTATCTAAAATCCCACCGTGACCGGGTAGTATGTTACCACTATCTTTTACACCTGCTTCCCGTTTTAAATAACTTTCAAATAAATCTCCAAATATAGAGGCTATTGATGTTAATAGTGATACTATGATAGCTACATGTATAGATACTAAATCCATGCTATATGCTAAATATGAGCCAAAAATTGTGGCAAAAAAGACTCCACCTATTACACCCTCTACTGTTTTATTTGGAGATGTTGATGAAAATGCTCTTTTTCCAATAGTTTTTCCAACAAAAAATGCACCAATGTCACTTATTGCGACAACCATAAGTAACCAAAACATCCATTCAATACCATACTCTTTATAGAGCATCAATATATATAAGAAACCACTAACAGGATATAAAAATGGTAATATAAGTTTTTTTTGAATTTCATTTTTTGTATATGCTAATTTAGCACCCAAAAATATTGCTATAACAAAAAATAGGTCATCTGGATTGGGATAGAGATAGGCAAGTAGCCATATTGCAGTTGCATAATAATATGGGGATTTTTTCTTTATATGATATAGTTGCATAGCTTCATAAAATCCACTAAAATAGAAAAGACCCAAAAAAGCCCATACAATACTATAGTTATCAATTATACCAACTGCTATTACTAGAGCTAATAGTACAATGCCTGTAATCCATCTTGTTTTATTCTCTGTAATAAATTTCATCTATCCTCTTTATCTTTTTTATCTTTATGACCATTATCTATTG
>CAZROY010000103.1:0-6257 GCA_964601885.1 uncultured Sulfurovum sp.
TTCATCTCTTATTCTCCTCTACTCTTTTGGTTTTTTAATAGTTGAAATAGCTGCATGTGCGGCAATACCAACAGCGGTTACAGTTAATAGTGTCATTCCAATATTATCAGCTGTTGCATCAGCACCCATTCCACCAAATACGGTGTTATATAGTTTATCGGCTAGTGGTTCATTTACTACACCCATAGTGTCCCAAAAATCAGGTTCACTACAACCCATACAACCAAATCCAACCTGTACTGGCCAAGATGTGCCTTGGTTAAATTTATTTTTTGAACAGTTATTAAATGTATAAGGTCCTTTACAGCCAACTTTGTAGAGACAATATCCATCTTTTGCACCCTCATCACCAAACTGCTCTACAAATTCACCTGCATCAAAGTGTCCTCTTCGCTCACATAAATCATGAATTCTAAGTCTATATGCCCATTTTGGTCTATTATAAGCATCAAGAGCAGGAAGTGTTCCATAGAGAATATAGTGTAATAGAGTTCCCACAATATTTTTTTCACTTGGTGGACAACCCGGTACATTAATAACAGTTTTGTTAGTTATCTCACTAAGTCCAACCGCACCTGTAGGATTTGGCACAGCTGCTTGAACACCACCGAAAGATGAGCATGTTCCAATAGCGAAAATAGCAGTAGCATGTTTAGATGCCTCTAATGCTATATCTTTACCTCTCTTGCCATGACCACCAATAGTCAAAAATGAACCCTCATTACCTGTAGGTATTCCCCCCTCAACCATAAGGATATATCTACCTTTATACTTCTCTATTGCTCTCTCTAAATTCTCTTCAGCTTGCCAACCTGCTGATGCCATTAATGTTTCATGATACTCTAATGAAATATAATCAAAAATTAGACTATCAATAGTAGGCTCTGCCGAACGAAGTAGTGACTCACTACACCCCGTACACTCTGCCATGTGTAGCCATACAATAGGTAATCTATCAGCCACCTTAACTGCATCAGCAACCAATGGTGTAAATTTTGCAGGAAGTGTTAACATAGCAGTGATTGCTCCTGCCCATTTTATAAAATCTCTCCGTGAAAAACCATTCTCTTTTATTACACTATCAATAGAGTTGTTTGTATCTATTTTTGGTAGCTTTTTTAACTCTTCTATTCGCTTCTTAAATGATGTGTATAGTGCATCATAAGAGGCATCTGTTTTGCCAATGCTCATCTATTCTCCTTTTAAATTAATGTTCATTTCTTATTTTAAAAAAAATAAACTTAATTTGGTATGAATATTCATTCAATAGATTATTTAAATAATAATTTGAAACTTTAGAGATATTTTTTTAAGAAAACAAGATTAATTTAAAACATAAAAGGTTAAATAAAATTCTATATAAATTGATAATGACCTATTTTTTTATGTATTTGATTATATATACTATCTATATTTTTGGTAGCATCAATAGTAAGAGATGGAATATTTAATTTCCCTAAACTATCTTCCATGTATTTTTGAACCAATAATAAATACTCTAATCCCCTCAACTCAATGCTATCCAACTTTTTATCTTTTAAATCCATTCTACTTTTTAAAGTCTTGAAATCTGTTTTAAAAAATATAATAAGGTCAGGAAAGTTATCCTCTAGTGCAAATCTGTTAAGTTCGACAAGATACTCAAAATCAAAATCACCATTAGCCAAAGCATACCCTATACCAGATAGAAATCCTCTATCTGATAATATTAATTTGCCTCTATTTGGCTCTATTACCGTTTTATAATGCTCTGCTCTATCTGCTAAAAATAGTAAAAGTTCTCCTCGTTTAGATTTTATTGCACCTGATAGGAGTATTTTTCGTAATATTTTACTATGAGGCTCCCTTGTAATAACTGCATTTTTAAAATGTTTAGCCAATAACTCAATTTGAGTTGTTTTTCCACAAGTATCAACTCCTTCAAATAAAACTAACATAATATCTATCTCTTTTTTATATCATCTAATATAACTTTTGGAACAAGATGCGATACCTTTCCATCAAAAGGTAAAAGAGAACGAACAATAGAAGAACTAATAAAAGCATTTTTGAGACTTGACATAAGATATATTGTTTCTAAGTTCTCTTTTAAAGAGGCATTGGCATATCCCATTTGTAATTCATATTCAAAATCGCTTACAGCTCTAAGTCCTCTAATAATAATATTTGCATTTAACTTATCAGATAAATCAACAAGTAGAGAGTCGAACTTAATAACTTTAACTTTAGGAAACTCCTCTGTTGCCTTTTTTGCCATCTCTATTCTTGCATCCAGTGAAAACATAGGTTTTTTGGCTTTATTCTTAGCTACAGCTACAACAATCTCATCAAACATAACACATGCTCTTGTGATAATATCTAAATGACCATTTGTAATAGGGTCAAAAGTGCCGGGATATATTGCTCTTCTAAATTGCATATTTTAACCTCTCCATCTCTTATATAAGTTATTCTCTACTCCCAATATATCATACCATTTTCCAATAATAAATTTTTCCATATCTTCTAACCGATTTGATGAGGAGTAGTATCCCATAATAGGTGGTGCAATAATAACATTTAATTTAGCTAACTTTTCCATATTTTCAAGTGCAATAGCTGAAAATGGCATCTCTCTAGGAGCTAGTAATAACTTTTTCTGCTCTTTAAGTGCAACTGAAGCTACTCTTGTTACTAAATTATCAGAAATTCCACATGCTATTTTAGCCAAAGTATTCATACTACAAGGTATAATAGCTGTGGCATCAACCTTAAAAGAGCCAGATGCTATAGATGAGGCTATATTTGAGTTGTTATGAAAGGTTAATCTATTATTCTCTTCAAAGTGACTTACAGTTACAGCACTATTAGTTGTAATAATATGAACATCAATATCCTTTGGCAAACACTCTATAAATTTTTTTCCAAGTCTAACACCTGAAGCACCTGTTATAGCGACAACTAATCTCATATAGTTTCCTATTTTTTTTACAGATTATATCCAATTTTAAATACTATTTTTGATAAAATCTTTTTTAATGAAACAAATATACCTCAAGATAATTGACAGTTATCAATATATATCAAGAATGTTACCTGCCAACTGTAGATATTACCCTAAATGCTCAGAGTATGCGAAATGGCAATTTGAATTAAATCGTACAGACAGAGCAGTAGTACAGAGTACATTAAGAGTATTAAGGTGTAATCAGCTATTTAGCGGTGGGATAGATTACCCAATAATAAAATATAAGAGACCAAGTCTATTAAAATTATATAATGGTTACAAAATAGAGATAAAATATTGGTTTGTTCCCAAAACTTCTAAGGAGTTTTTTGTTATAAAAGATTTTAATTTCAATAATAATTAATTTATTTTGCAGTAATATAAACAGAAAGAAAAGGATTTTAAATGTTAAAAAAAATAGATTTCATTTTACTAGCGTTAGCTACAATAACCTCTACACAAGCAAAAGATTATGAAATTGATAAAAATGGCAATGTCAATGTAAATATAGTTGATAGAAAGGTAATTGTTAATGATAAAGTGGTGCGAACCATTCCTAAAAATCAACCTGTTAAAGTAAATGTAGGAAATACAGGTGCATCTATAGATAAAGATAGATTAAAAGCAAATGTTGGCAAAGATATTGGTGCAAAAATAGATGGTGACAATATGAGTGCTAATGTTGGCGGAATTGGTGCTAAAATAGAAAATGATAATATAAAAGTGGATATTGGCTCTGTTTTAAACAGTGCTAAAAAACTTAGAAATAGTAAAGATACCAAAGAGGAGAGAGATTTTTTTAAAGGTGATAGCTTTTTTGATTAATATCTTGTATGCATTTATCCCAACAGACAAAGACTGTTGGGATAGATGCTAAGAGTTATTAAAATAGATAGTGGGATTAGTGTAAATCTCTCCATTGTGACTGCTTCCAGAGATATGCTAAGAGTGTAAAGATAATAAAGAATATCAATACATAAGGTCCAAGTGCATCTCTAGCTGGTTTACTAGGGTCACCTGTCTCTTCAAGATACTCCATAACCTTCTCCATACCCTCTTTATTAAGTCCCGTTCTAGGCATAGCAGTACCCGGTAATTGGGATTGAGGATTTTCTATAAATGTTTCTAAGAAATGCTTACTTCTAGCTCTATAGATAATAGATAAATCAGGTGGAAGTTTACCTAAATACTCAGCTAAAGCTCCTTGCTCTTCTGCTACTTTTTGGTCATACTTCATTCTATCAATATCTTGACCGGTTTTGATATTTGATTTAGTTTTTGGAATTTCTCCAAGTTGAGTTAACTTACCATATCTGTTGGCATGACATCTACCACAAGCCTCTTTATAAGCCTCTTTTGGAGTAACCTCTCCAGCTTTTTTAGCTTTTATATATGCTACAACATTTGCTATATCTTGGTCAGAAGAGACCATAGCCATAACACCACCCATTGGATGAGTTGAAGTATCTTTATATTTATGGTCAACATTTGTAGCCATTGCTGGGTCTTTAATTAATGCAATAAGGAAATTCTTATCATAAATTGCACCAGCATGTTCAAGACTAGGAGGGGTTACACCACCCATATTAACAGCACCCTCTATATGACAACTAGCACACATAGCATAGGTTGCTTCACCAGCAACTGGGTCACCTTTAAGAGATGCTATTTTTTTAACATCAGCCCAAAATTTCTTTTTAGCCTCTTTTTTCTCTTTAGAAGCCTCTTCTATATCAGCTTTACCATCATATACTAGTCCATGCCCCTCAACATGCTTATGCATTTGAGAGTGGGCAAAAGGTTCAACCCCCCAATATAAGATAAGTGTAAAAGCTGCGACAATTCCAAATATTTTTAACTCTTTATTCATTATTCTCTCCCTACAGCTTTTTTTCTGTTTTTGTAATAATTGGCAGTGCTATCCATAATATAAAGAATGTAATAGCTGCAATAAGTCCTATTGTACTCCAGATACCTTCTGGTGGTAATTTACCCATAAAGGTTAAAATTATCATATCAATGAGCATTGCCCAAAACCAAAATTTGAATAAACCTCGTTTACTAGCAGGAGCTACATTAGGACTTCTATCCATAAATGGTAAGGTGAAGAATATAACTTGAGCTATACCAAATGCTACAAGACCGGGGTCGGTTGGGAATGGACGCAGTATCTCATAAGACCATAAAAAGTACCATTCTGGATAGATATGAGTTGGAGTTTTTAATCCATTTGCTGGGTCAAAATTAACAGGGTCCATTGCAAATTCAAAATGATAAAAGACTAAATAGAAGAAAAATATAAAATAAACACCCATTACAAAAACATCTTTACTTAAGAATACAGGTTTAAATGGGATAACTTTAGACTCTTTTTTCTTACCTGCTTTATAAAGTTTTGCAGCTTCTTCAAAATCAAAATCTTCACCATCTTGATTATTAACATGTGGAATTCTTAATGTTCCAAAGTGAAATACTATTGCACCAATAATAACTAAAGGTAAAAGTAAAACATGAAGCATAAAGAAACGGCCAAGGAATGCTTGGGCAGGAACATAATCACCTCTAATCCATTCAACTAAACCATCAGCATGTAGCGAACCTCCAGAGAAAAGATTTGTAATAACCATACCAGCCCAATAACTCATCTGTCCCCAAGGTAGCATATATCCAGAAAAAGCTTCAGCAGAGAATAGTACAAATAGTAACATACCTGAAAGCCAAATAAGCTCTCTTCCTCTCTTATATGAACCATAATAGATACCTGTAAACATATGAATATAGATAATTAAAAAGACAACAGATGCACCAACACCATGAATGTGTCTCCACAACCAACCATATCCAACTTCTGTCATAATGGTATAGTTTACACTATCAAAAGCTGATTTTGTATCTGGATTATAATACATCAATAGGAAAATACCTGATACTAAAAGAAGTCCAAATGTTACAGCTAGTACCATACCCATCGCCCATAGGAAATTGATATTTTTGGGTATCCAATATTCAGTTGAGAGTACTCTCTGTAGTGTATCAATTGCTAATCGTTCACTTAACCACTTATGGCTAAACGGTTTTGCATTTTCGTCAAAATGTGCCATCTATTACCTCCTTACACTGGCATTGTTGTACCATCAGCCAACATTTTTTCATACTCTGGGCCAGTTTCACCAAGAACAAGCTTTGTTCCATCAATTCTAAATGGAGGAATATCTAAACCTCTTGGTGGTGGAGCTTTTGTGACTTCTGCAGTAGAATCATACATACCTCC
>CAZROY010000104.1:0-11338 GCA_964601885.1 uncultured Sulfurovum sp.
TAATAAACTATTTAAATTAGCAAAAATGGATACAGATGGTAAAACAGTACTCTATGATGGAAGAACAGGTGAAAAGATGCTAGAGAGGGTAAATGTTGGATATATGTATATGTTAAAACTACACCATTTAGTTGATGAGAAGGTTCACGCTAGAAGTACAGGTCCATACTCATTAGTCACACAACAACCAGTAGGAGGTAAGGCACTATTTGGAGGTCAAAGATTTGGAGAAATGGAAGTTTGGGCATTAGAGGCTTATGGTGCATCACATATCTTAAAAGAGATGTTAACTATTAAATCTGATGATGTCGATGGACGAACTAGAGCTTATAGAGCTATTACAAAGGGTGAGTCCGTTCCGGAGTCTGGTGTACCAGAAACAATGTTTGTATTAACAAAAGAGCTTCAAGCGTTGGGACTTGATGTTGATTTATTTGAAAAAAATAGAGAGGGAGTAAAGTGATGAGTGATT
Source organism: uncultured Sulfurovum sp. (assembly GCA_964601885.1). Lineage (GTDB taxonomy): Bacteria > Campylobacterota > Campylobacteria > Campylobacterales > Sulfurovaceae > UBA1140. The sequence goes on from CAZROY010000104.1 coordinate 473, forward strand.
TTTTAGATAATTTAACCCCTATTGATTTAACAACTGAAGAGAGACCGATGGATATTGTAGCTATGCGTTTGCGTGTGGCTAGTCCAGAGAAGATACTGTCATGGAGTTATGGTGAGGTAAAAAAGCCTGAGACAATTAACTATAGAACACTGAAACCTGAGAGAGATGGACTATTTTGTGCTAAGACTTTTGGACCTGTTCGTGACTATGAGTGTCTTTGTGGGAAGTATAAAAAGATGCGATATAAAGGTGTTGTGTGTGAAAAATGTGGCGTTGAGGTTACTACTTCAAAGGTGCGAAGAAGTCGAATGGGTCATATTGATTTAGTTGCACCTGTAGCTCATATATGGTATGTCTCTTCACTCCCTTCACGAATTGGTACACTTTTGGGTGTAAAGATGAAAGATTTAGAGAGAGTACTCTACTATGAGGCATATATTGTAAAAGAGCCGGGATTGGCTAGTTATGATAGTGAAGGAAATACGCCTCTTAGTAAGTTCGATGTATTAAATGAGGAGCAGTATCAATCCATTTCACAACGATTTCCAGATTCTGGACTTGATGCCAGAATGGGTGGAAAGGTAGTCCAAGAACTCTTAGCAGATTTAGACTTAGTAGAGATGTTTTCTAAACTTAAAGAGGATATTCAGGCGACTAAATCAGAAGCTAAAAAAAAGACTATTGTAAAAAGATTAAAAGTTATCGAGTCATTCTTAGAGTCAGGAAACAGACCAGAGTGGATGATGCTCACCATATTACCGGTTATGCCTCCAGACCTTAGACCTTTAGTTAGTCTTGATGGTGGAAAGTTTGCAGTTAGTGATGTAAATGACCTATATAGAAGAGTAATTAATAGAAATCAGAGATTAAAAAGGCTTGTTGAGTTAGATGCCCCTGAAATTATTGTAAGAAATGAGAAGAGAATGCTTCAAGAGGCGGTAGATGCTCTATTTGATAATGGAAGAAGAGGGAACTCAGTTAAGGGTGCAAATAAGAGACCATTAAAATCTCTTTCAGAAGTAATTAAAGGTAAACAGGGACGATTTAGACAGAATTTACTTGGAAAAAGAGTTGACTTTTCAGGAAGGAGTGTAATTGTTGTAGGTCCTAATCTTAAAATGGATGAGTGTGGACTTCCAAAACAGATGGCAATTGAGCTATTTAAACCACATGTTATGGCAAAACTTGAAGAGAGAGGATATGCAACCACTCTAAAACAAGCAAAAAAGATGATTGAGAAAAAGACCAATGAGGTTTGGGAGTGTTTAGAGGAGGTGGTTGATAGTTATCCAGTACTCCTTAATAGGGCTCCAACACTTCATAAATTATCAATTCAGGCATTTCACCCAAAATTAATAGATGGTAAAGCAATTCAACTTCACCCATTGGTATGTGCAGCATTTAATGCTGACTTTGATGGTGACCAGATGGCAGTACATGTTCCACTATCATCTGAAGCCATCGCAGAAGCAAAAATTCTAATGTTAGCCTCTATGAATATTCTACTTCCTGCATCAGGTAAAGCAATTGCTGTACCATCACAAGATATGATTTTAGGATTATACTATTTAACATTAGAAAAAGTTGATGTAGTGGGTCAACATAAACTGTTTGCAAATGTTGATGAGATTATAATTGCCAATGAGCAGGGTAGTTTAGATATTAATGCTAAGATTAGAACTGTTGTAAATGGAAAAATTATAACAACAACGGCGGGAAGAGTAATCTTAAAGGATATTATTCCAGATTATGTACCTCAAAGTTATTGGAATAAGGTCTTAAAGAAGAAAGATATTTCTGCATTGGTTGATTATATATATGCTAAAAGTGGTATCTCTTACACTTCAGAGTTTTTAGATAATTTAAAAGATATGGGTTTTAAATATGCTACAAAGGCAGGGGTATCTATCTCTATTGATGATATTAAAGTCCCAGACGAGAAAGAGTTAACTGTGTTAAAGGCAAAAGAGCAGGTTATTGAGATACAAAAACAGTTTGGAAAAGGGCTTTTAACTGAGCAAGAGAGATATAATAAAATTATTGATATTTGGACAGATACCAATAATGCTGTAGCATCTGAACTTATGGATTTAATTAAGAGGGATAAAGATGGATTTAACTCTGTTCATATGATGGCAGATTCAGGTGCTAGAGGTAGTGCTGCTCAGATTAGACAGTTATCTGCTATGAGGGGACTTATGGCAAAATCAGATGGTTCTATTATTGAGACACCAATTACATCAAGTTTTAGAGATGGATTAAATGTATTGGAGTATTTTATTTCAACCCATGGAGCAAGAAAAGGTCTTGCGGATACAGCGATGAAAACAGCAAGTGCTGGATATTTAACTAGAAAATTGATTGATGTTGCCCAAAATGTAAAGGTGACTATGCATGATTGTGGTTCTCATGAGGGTGTTGATGTATCTGATATTTTTGTTGGTAATGAGATGATTGAACCTCTTTCAGATAGGATATATGGTAGAGTGATTGCAAAAGATGTAATTGACCCGATTACAAGTGAGGTATTGGTTAGTGAAGGTACTATGATTGATGAGCCTCTAGCTAGATTAATTACCGATGCCGGTGTTAGAAGTGTAAATATTAGAACCTCTGTAACATGTAAAGCCCAAAAGGGTATATGTGCTAAATGTTATGGTCTAAATATGGCAGAAAATAAGATTGTAAAAGTTGGAGAGGCTGTAGGGGTTGTAGCTGCTCAATCAATTGGAGAGCCGGGAACTCAACTTACTCTAAGGACTTTCCATACAGGTGGTACTGCAACTGCTGGAAAAGAAGAGAGACAAGTTATTGCGAATAAAGAGGGGTTTATTCGTTATTATAACTTAAATGTATATAGAAACTCTGAAGGTAAATTACTTGTATCAAATAGGAGAAATGCAGGTGTACTTTTGGTTGAACCAAAGATAAAATCTTTAACTAGAGGTAGAATTTCTGTTCTTCAGTCACATGATGAGATTACACTTATAGTACAGCAAGGTGCTCAAGAGCAGAAATATACAATTAGAAAAAATGATGTTGCAAAAACAAATGAGTTGGCTGGGGTTGGTGGAAAAGTTGATGGAAAACTATTTATACCTTTTAAGAGTGGTGAGATTATTAAGCAGGGTGACTCTATTGTAGAGATTATAAAAGAGGCGTGGTCTGTTCCAAATCGAATTCCATTTGCGAGTGAGTTAAAGGTTGAAGATGGCGCACCAATTACCCAAAATGTTTATGCTGATGCAAAAGGGATAGTTAAATATTTTTTATTAAAAGGTGATTATATCGAGAGAATTGAGACAATTCAAGAGGGGAAACCTGTTAATGAAAAAGGTCTTTTTGCAGTAATTGTCGATGATAATAATAGAGAAGCAGCAAGACACTATATTGCAAGAGGTTCAATAATTAATGCAGAAGATAATAGTACTCTATCAAGAGGTGACTTAATTGCTTCACCTGAAAATGATGACCATATAGTAATTGCAGAGTGGGACCCATACTCTGAACCAATTATAGCAGAATCAAATGGTACTGTAAAATTTCAAGATATAGTGGCAGGAGTTACAGCAGTAGAGCAGTTTGATGAGCTAACGGGAGAGAGCCGACTTACACTCAATGAGTATATTCCAGCATCATATAAACCGGCTATTATTTTAGCCACAGAAGATGATGAGGTTATTACTTATGCGATTGAGCCTAAAACTTCCATTTTCGTAAAAGATTTAGAGAAGGTTACAATTGCTGATATTTTGGCCAAAACACCAAAAGCGGCTCAAAAATCTAGCGACATTACATCTGGTTTGCCTAGAGTTTCAGAACTATTTGAGGCTCGTCGTCCAAAAAATCCAGCCTATATTGCAAAAATTAATGGTATTGTAAGTTTTGGTAAACCATTAAGAGGTAAAAAAAGACTCATTTTGACAGATGAGAGAGGTAGAATGATAGAGCAGTTTATAGATAAACAGCGGGTCATAATGGTGGCAGACGGCGACTTTGTTCATACAGGTGAGAAGTTAACAGATGGAACAATATCAAGTCATGATATTTTGGCTACTCTTGGTGAAAAGGCTCTATATGAGTATATTGTAGAAGAGGTACAGATGGTCTATCGCCGACAGGGAGTTAATATATCTGATAAACATATTGAAATTGTTGTCTCTCAGATGATGCGACAGGTTAAAGTGGTTGATAGTGGGGATAGTAAATTTATCGATGGGGATTTAGTCTCTAAAAAGAAATTTAATATAGAAAATGAGAAAGTTTTAAGATTGGGAGGAGAACCGGCTCTTGCTGAACCTCTATTAATCGGTATTACTCGTGCGGCTGTTGGGGCAGATAGTATAATCTCAGCTGCATCATTTCAAGATACTACAAAAGTATTAACATCTGCCTCTATTGCTGGAACTGTTGATACTTTAGAGGATTTAAAAGAGAATGTAGTCATTGGACGATTAATCCCTGTTGGAACAGGTATGATTGATATTGAGGATATTCATTTTACCTATGAGAAAAAGTAATCCAAGGTAAATATTTAAATTTATTTTGATATAATTTGCCCCAAAAATTGTTGTCTCGCCTAGTAAGCGTTGCAACACTCTTCTATTTGGAAGAGCTAATGGCTATAGCAGGTTAGTTACCTGACATAATTTTTTATAAAAGGAAAAAGGTAAAGAGATGAAAAAAGGTATTCACCCAGAATATAAAGAGTGTTCTGTCACATGTGCATGTGGAAACAGATTTGAAGTTAAAAGTAATAGAGAGAAGATGACAATTGATATTTGTAATGAGTGCCACCCTTTCTTTACAGGTTCTGAGAAGATTGTTGATGCTACTGGTAGAGTTGACAAGTTTAAGAAAAAATATAATCTTTAGTTAGATTAATCGAACTTGAGAGTTGTTCAAGTTCAAGACTCTATATTGTGATAAAATTTATCCCAACTCCTATTGGAAATCCACAAGATATTACTATTAGAGCTTTAAGAGAGTTTGAGAGTGCTTCACTACTGCTATGTGAAGATACACGAGAGACAAAGCGACTCTTTTCTATTTTTGAACAGAGATTTAATTTTAAAACTCCAAATGTAAAATTTCTCTCTTTTCACCAACATAACGGAAGGGAAAGATTAAAAGAGATAGCTCCTCTATTAAGTAGTGAGAGAGTGGTCTATGTTAGCGATGCAGGAATGCCAATTATCTCTGACCCCGGACAGATATTAGTTGAGTATTGTCAAAAACATAATATTGAATATGATGTTTTGGTTGGAGCTAGTGCGGTAACAACAGCCTATGCCTCTTCTGGATTTGAGAGTGGAAAGTTTCTATTTTGGGGATTTTTACCACATAAAGGTGAAAAAAGAGCCTCTGAATTGAATGAAATTATGAATAGTCCAATTGATACTGTTTTATATGAAGCTCCTCATAGATTAGAGAGGCTTATTTTAGAAATTAAAACAATAGATAATAGTAGAGATATTTTTTTAGCAAAAGAGATTAGTAAAAAATTTCAGCACTATTATAGAGCAACAGCAAAAGAGATATTTAATAGATTACAAAGTATTAATCTCAAAGGTGAATGGGTTGTTGTAATTAAAGGCGTTAAACAGGAAAAAAAAGGGTTATATTTGGAGGATATTCTTAATTTAGATATACCACCTAAAATCAAATCGAAACTTTTATCAAAAATAACAGATAAATCTACTAAAGAGTGGTATCAAAAACTTATCTTAAACTAAACTATTTTCACAATAAAAAATACAGCATTATTTTGCTAAAATCACCATTATGATTATTTATGGAAAGCAGGTCTGTCTTTATGCCTTAAAAAAGCATACAAGATTAATAAAAACAGTTTATATAGTCAAACGAGGGATATTACCTAAAGAACTCTATATCCAATACAAATCTAGTATTAAATTTTTAGAGAATAGGTTGGCTCAAAGTATGGCAAAGGGTGGTAATCATCAAGGTGTTTTAGTTGAGATGGAGGATTTTTCTCAATCTAATTTAGCAGTAATGAAACAGTATCAATTTATATTAGTGCTTGACTTTATAACCGATACAGGTAATATTGGGGCTATTGTTCGTTCTGCTTATGCTTTAGGAGTTGATGGTATCATAGCAACAGGTATTAAATCATTAAATTTTGCATCGATTGCAAGAACAAGTAGTGGAGCTTTACTTGATATGCCTTTTGCTATTATTCCAAATATACTAGATGTATTAAATGAGTTGAAGCAGGTTAAATTTAAAATATATGGAGCAGATATTGATGGTAAAGCTTTAGGGTTATGTAAATTTGAAAAGAGAAAAGTTTTAGTTTTAGGGAGTGAGGGAGATGGAATATCCAAAAGAGTAAAGCCTAAAATAGATGAGATGGTATCCATTGAGATGGAGAGAGATTTTAATTCACTTAATGTAAGTGTAGCAACAGGAATATTAATATATAGGATGAAAAATGAAACTAAATGAGTTAATAGAGATTGAAGGGTTGGAGTCTGTTAGTGAAAAGACTAACATATCAATATATAATTTAAATAGCTTAGTTAATAGAGATTTTAAGGAGTTAAATAGAGTCAAAGCTTTGGGTTTTGTTCATATTTTAAAGCGGGAGTATGATGCAGATACTGATGAGTTGGAGAGTGCTATTAGAAGTTATTTTAAAGACAATACCCCTATTGATGATGAGCCTGTTCTTGTTAAACCGGATAAATTAAAGCAAAATACAGGATTTTCAAAATGGATAATTTTAGCTATTTTACTTGGTGGATTATGGTATGTATATCATAGTGGGAGGTTAGATGAATTTATAAATAGTAACTCTAAGATGAGTGATAATCTTTTAAATGATAATGAGATACTAAACAATCAGAATAATATTAGTGAAGATAAGATTAAAGAGAGTGTTGTTATTAAAAAAGATAAGAATATAACAAAGGTTGAGATTAAAACTCCTATAGTTACAATTAATAAAAATACCCCTTTAGATAGTAATGATACAAATAGTAGCTTAGACAAAAATGGAACTAAAAAAATAGTAGCAGAAATTCCTAAACCTAAAAAAGATGGTAAAGATGGGAATAGAGATAAAAATCAAACGGCTAAAACCATTGTAGTAAATAGTGAAGCAGGTGTTGAAGAGCCTACGGTTAATACTCCAGAACCAGATAATAATGCTACAGAGATTACAAATGTTACTATAAATCCAACAAGGGGAATGCTTTGGTATGGATTTATTAATATTGAGACACGAAAACATAAAGAGTTTATGAAAAAAGAGTCAACTCCATTTGATTTGAAAGGTGGGAAATGGTTACTTACCACAGGTCATGGATATTTAGATATTGTGTCAGATATTAAAACTGTTGAGGTTGCAGACAGAAAAAGACACTATTTCTATATAGATAGTAAAGAGATAAGAGAGATTACAAGAAAAGAGTTTAGAAAACTCAATCATGGAAGGATATGGTAAGTAATGTTTGAAGAGATACAGTTTGAGAAGATAAATAGATTACCAAAATATATTTTTGCTGAAATTAATGATTTAAAAATGGAGGCAAGAAGACGAGGTGAGGATATTATTGATTTCTCGATGGGCAACCCAGATGCACGAACTCCTCAACCCATTATTGATAAACTGTGTGAGACGGCACAGAGAGATAAAACTCACGGATATAGTGCAAGTAAGGGAATATATAAACTTCGTTTAGCTATGGCAAATTGGTATAAAAGAAAATATGGTGTAACTCTTGACCCAAATGAGGAGGTAGTAGCTACTATGGGTAGTAAAGAGGGGTATGTTCATCTAGTTCAAGCTATTTCAAATCCGGGTGATGTAGCTATTGTTCCCGACCCCACCTATCCTATCCATTCACAAGCTTTTATATTAGCAGGGGCTAATGTGGAGAAGATGGAGCTTATTTTTGATAAAGATACATTTAAAGTTGACGAGGATAGATTTTTGGCAGATGTAACTAAGGCTTTAGATAACTCTCTACCCAAAGCTAAATTTTTAGTATTAAATTTCCCTCACAATCCAACAACAGCTACGGTAACACCGCAATTTTATCAACGAGTAGTGGCTTTAGCAAAAGAGAAGAGATTTTATATTATTTCTGATATTGCTTATGCTGATATATCTTTTGACGGGTACAAAACTCCATCAATTCTTGAAGTAGAGGGGGCAAAAGAGGTAGCAGTGGAGGCATACACTCTTAGCAAAAGTTATAATATGGCAGGTTGGAGAGTTGGATTTATCGTTGGAAATAAAAAATTGGTTGGTGCATTGCAAAATATAAAATCTTGGTTAGATTATGGTATGTTTACCCCAATTCAAGTGGCTGCCACTGTAGCATTAGACGAACACAGTTATGTACCAGAAAAGCAGATAGTTCCTCTATATAAGAAACGCCGTGATGTTGTGTTACAATCTTTTAAAAATGCAGGTTGGAAAATGGGAAAACCAACAGCTTCAATGTTTATTTGGGGTAAAATACCTGAAGTGTGTCAAGATATGGGAAGCTTAGAATTTTCTAAGCGGTTATTGGTTGAAGCCAAAGTTGCGGTAAGTCCCGGTATTGGATTTGGCAAATATGGGGATAACTATGTACGGATTGCTTTAATTGAGAATGAAAACAGAATACGACAGGCTGCACGAAATATTAAACGGTTTTTAAAAAAAGTTAAAGCCGAAAGGAAAAATTAATGACAAAAATAGGAATACTTGGAGTCGGAACAGTAGGGGCGAGTGTTGCTAATATATTAAGTGCTAATGCGGACATAATAGAAGCTAGAGCTGGTAAAAAGATAGTTGTAAAGAGTGGAGTTGTTAGAAATCTGAATAGAGACAGGGGTGTTGATATTAAGCTCTCTAATAATCCTATGGATATTATTGATGACCCAGAGATAGATATAGTAGTTGAGCTTATGGGTGGTATTGAGGAACCTTACAAATTAGTAAAGAAGGCTCTTAAGAAAGGTAAAGCGGTTGTGACTGCAAATAAGGCTCTTCTTGCATATCACCGTTATGAACTTCAAGAGTTAGCAGGTAAAATTCCTTTAATGTATGAAGCTAGTACAGCAGGGGGTATTCCTATTATTGGAGCATTAAAAAATGGATTGACAGCAAATCATATTGAGTCCATTCAAGGTATTATGAATGGAACAACAAACTATATGTTATCTAAAATGATTAAAGAGGGTGCTAATTATGATGAGGTTCTAAAAGAGGCACAGAAATTAGGTTATGCAGAGGCTGACCCAACATTTGATGTAGGTGGGTTTGATGCTTCTCATAAACTACTTATTTTGGCAAGTTTAGCTTATGGAATTGATGCACAACCTGAAGATATTTTAATTGAAGGAATTGAGAATATTAATCAAACAGATGTAGCATTTGCCAAAGATTTTGGATATGAGATTAAACTGCTTGGAATTGCAAAAAAAGTAGAAGAGGGGGTAGAACTGAGAGTACACCCTACTATGATAAGTTCTGATAGTATGTTAGCAAAGGTTGGTGGTGTTATGAACGCCGTATCTGTTGTGGGAGATAAGGTAGGCGAGACAATGTATTATGGTGCAGGAGCTGGAGGAGATGCTACAGCATCAGCTGTAATCGCTGACATTGTTGATATTGTTCGTGGCAATACAGGTCCAATGCTTGGATATAAAAGAGGTTTAGAGGGTGGATTTGAACTTTTACCAGAAGAGGATATTGTAACCAATTACTATCTTAGAATGGAGGTTGATGATAAATCTGGAGTTTTAGCTCAAATAACAGATAAATTGGGTAAATTTGATATATCAATAGAGACAATGCTTCAAAAAAATCATAAAAATGAGAGTAGAGTAAAACTTTTATTTACAACACATAAATGTACAGAGGCTATGATACAAGAGGCTATGTTAAATCTAAAAAGATTGGATTGTGTCTATGGTGAAATTGCTATGATAAGAATTGAAAAGTAGCGATGTTTCTATTATTGTTTAATATCTATAAGAAATTGACCAATAATTATAGTTGTGTTGATTTCTTTTAAAAATATTACTTTTAATTATATATAATAATTATTATTCTTTTGGATTATAATTAATAAAACAGATATGTAACATTATTCATATAAATTATCCTTTTTCATACTATATTAACTAAAATAAAGTTTTACATAAGAATATCTTCTATATTATATAATATAATCTTGTATTAGGAGTAAATTACTCCTAATTAGATTATAAAAATTTTATAGGAGGATGGCCGATGCAGGTGGAAGTTTCAAGAAGAAAATTTCTTCAGGGGACGGTTGCTATGAGTATTGTTGGTGGAACAACAATGGGTGTTACTAATCTGTTTGGTAATGGGCATGAGTCTGAAGGTGTAGCCAAATCAGTTACTACAAAAACAGGAACAGGTAAAGCTACAGAGATTGCAACTTTATGTGAAATGTGCGTAAATAAGTGTGCAGCAGTTGCAAGAGTAGAAAATGGAGTTGTAACAAAATTAAATCCAAATCCAATGTTCCCAAAATCAAAAAATATGTTATGTCCAAGGGGAAATGCTGGAATTCAAGCTCTATATGACCCTGATAGATTAAAATCGCCAATGATTAGAATTGGAAAGAAAGGTGAAGGTAAATTTAAAAAAGTTACATGGGAAGAGGCTTATAATGCTATCTTAAATGGTACAGATAAATTTCCGGGTATGGCAAAAATTTTAGATGAAGAGAAAGATAACCGTTCATCTTTTTTATTTTGTGCTGGTGAGGGTATGGCAGAGCATACATTTAAACAGTTTTATAGTGCATTTGGAAGCTCAAACTGGCTAAATCATGCATCACTCTGTCTTCAAACAGTAGTTTCTGGGTATGGGGT
>CAZROY010000105.1:0-5925 GCA_964601885.1 uncultured Sulfurovum sp.
AAAGATAGAAGAGATAACCGTTCCCAGATCTAGAGATATAGTGACTATTAAAGGTAATCTATATCAAATTCAAAATAGATTAAAAGAGATAAGTGTTACCTCATCAAATTTAACACCTTGGGTTGAGATTATTTCATACGAGAATATAGATATATATAATAAGATAAAGAAACTGATAACAAATTCAGAAGTTCTAAAAATATCTACTTCTCATAAAAAAGAGTTTGGAGATATTAAGACAGAATATATACCTTTATCTTCTCTTACACCTGAAGAGATTTTTAAAAACAAATGTAGAGATGAGGGGTTTGATTTAGACTCCAATCGTCAAATAGAGGATATTTTTTATGAGATACTGTCAGATATTAGAGAAGATAGATAAATGAAAATTAGAAAAATATATATACAAAATCTCAATTCGCTCCGTTCAACTAACCCTATAGAGATAGATTTTACAGAAGATAGATTTAAAGAGGCAGGGGTTTTTGTTATTACAGGTGCTACAGGTTCAGGCAAAAGTACAATTTTAGATGCTATCACAATAGCACTATATCATAAAGTACCAAGATTAATACACAATAGCTCTCTTAGTGAAGTTGTAAACTATGGCAGTGCTACAGCTTTAGCTACTGTAGAATTTAAAACAGAAGATGAGGTTTATGAAGCTAGTTGGACAATTAGGGTATTAACCAGATACGGCAAAAGACTCAAAAATCCTCAAGAGAGTGTTAGACTTAAAAGTTTAAGTAGTGGTAAGATATTGGCTGAAAAAAAGCGAGATGTAGCCAACAAGGTAGAAGAGATTACCTCTCTTAATTATCAGCAATTTTTAAGAGCTGTACTCTTAGCACAAGGAGAGTTTTCTGCATTTCTATTAGCATCACCTAAGGAGAAGAGTTCTCTTTTAGAGCAGATTACAGGTGAAGATATATATAAAAAAATAGGTATTAAATTAAAAGATAAAATATCTGCTCAAAATCAAGTAGTAGAGGCGATTAGAGCTACAATTAATAGCGAAGATTTACTAACGGATGATACAAGGGTAGAGTTATTTAAAAGGGTTCAAGAGATAGATATTTGCTTAAATGATTTAGAGAAATCTCAAAAGAGAGTAGATACTCTAAAATCTCTAAAATTTAAGTATGCAAGTCAGTTAAATTCCATCGATGACTCTATAGAGTATATAAAAACGATAGATAGTAGATTATGTAGGGCAATAGAAAAAGCGAAATGGAATATTGATATAAAATTGAAACTAAAAACGAAAGAGATAATAGACAATAGTCTAATTCAAAAAATAGAGAGTTTAAGAAGAGAAAAAGATAGATTAAAAAAGATAGATATAGAGTTATTAAACTACAATATAGAAGAGTTAAAAGATAATGAGAGATATGTAGAGGATAAGATTTTAAAGTATCAAAACTATCAAGAGTTAATATTAACTCAAAAAAAGTTAAAAGAGCTTAATCCACATATAGAGCAGATAGAGTTAGAATTAAAACATAAAGAGAAGATTTTACTCTACAAAGAGAAAATAGTTATGTGTCAGATTGAGATTTTATCTTTAAAGAAGCAGAGAGATATGTTACAAAAGGATAAACCGTGTCCATTGTGTGGTTCAACAGTACACCCTAAAATAGATGAGTATAAAAAAATTCAGATTAATCCATTACATATTGAAATCAAAGAGATAAAAAGAGATATAAAAGAGTTATATATTAGATTAAATAGATTAAGGGAGAGTAGAACCAAATATATATCAACTATTGCCAATATTCAAAAAAATATTAAATTAAAGGATATAGAGGGCATAGATATAGAGGAGTATTATAGTAAAATAGGTGAGATAAAACAGAAGATATTGGAGTACAAGAGATTACATCGAAATAGAGACAGAGTTATAGATGTAGATGGAAATATTGATATAACAATAGTCAACTTAGAGAAAAAACTTATTAAATATCGTGAGATAGAGATGAAAAAAAGGGGTAAACTAGAAGAGAGCATAAAAAATCTAAGGTTGAATATAAAAAAGTATAAAGGTGAATTGGATTTAAATCAAAAAAAGAGAGAGCTACTTATAAAAAAAAGAGAGATACTTTTGCAAAAGATAGGGCGTTTAGAATGGGAGATAAACTATATAGATGAAAGCTCTTTAATGTATAAAAGAGAGTCTCTTCAACAAGAGAAAGGTCAAATAGAGCAACAGTTGAAAAAAGATAATGAGATAAGAGATAGAAATAGAGATAGAATTGAGAAGATAAAGAAGGAGGAGAGTAGATTAGAAAATTTAAAGACCCTCTTTAAATTATTGGGTGGCAGTGTTGACTCTTTTAATACCTATGTTCAGAGATTAACTCTAATTGAACTAATAAATCTAGCCAATATACACTTAAAAAAATTTGCTCCTCGATATAGACTTAGTCTATATGATTATAAAAGTGAAAGAGAGGCTTTAAAATTTGGACTGATTGACTCTTATCAAGCTAATACATTAAGAGAGATAGATACATCAAGTGGTGGAGAGAGATTTATTATCTCTTTGGCTTTAGCATTGGGATTATCGGATTTAGCTTCAAAAAATGTAAAAATTAAATCACTATTTATCGACGAGGGTTTTGGAACACTAGATAGTACAAGTTTAGATACTGTTATACAGACATTAGAAAACTTAAAAAGAGAGGAGAAATTAATAGGTATTATCTCACATGTAGAGAGTTTAAAAAATAGAATAGAGAGACAGATTGCTATTACAAAAAGTGGTAATGGTTTGAGTGAAGTTCATATTATTTGATAACTATTAGCAAAAATCCCAATAGTATTTAGCTATTGGGTAGCTCACTCTAATATTCTATTTAAAAGCTGTTATGTATGCCAACTCTTTTGCTCTATCGTTAAAAACTATTTCTGGGTTATATTCTCTTAGAAATCTTGCAAGGTCTTTTGCTGTTCGACACCCATACTCAATAGCAATTTTTAATAAATTATTTTTATGTCCCATTTTCATAATATATCCTTTTAAAAAGTTTAGTTTTATTAAATATCTAAATTAATTATATAATATAAGATATAATATATAACTTAATTAAAGATAAAAGTATATATTTAATTATTATTTTTATTTAATATTAAATATATAAAAACAGATTTAAATATAATAGAATTAATAAGATATTTTTTATGTTAAAAGATAATTTTAATAACTAAAATTGTAACTATTCAGCTATATGAAAAGCCTATTTCTAGGGATTTTATTATTCCAAAAGTGCAAAAACTTTATATCAAAGTTACAAATCAAAGAAAAGACAATCAGTATGATATTATTTGTCTTCAATCTTTATCTCCATTTTAGCAATAATTAATAATATTAAATAGATATTGATAACAGATTATTATCTTATTAATAGATATTTAAGTTAAAAAACAATACAATGTCATTTCCATTAATAATTAGAGACAAAAGCGCAGTACAATCTTTACTCTTAAAAAGATACTATAAAGCTAGTTGGAGAGGTAAAACTATTATCAAAATAGCTAAATGGTTTCTATCTTCTCAAATATGCTCTTATTGTGGTGCAAATACAGGTAAAAAACCACTTAATATTAGAAAGTTTGATTGCCCTCAATTCGGTGAAAAAGATATTGATAGAGATATAAATGCTAGTATCAATATCAGAAACTATGGATTGGGACAATTAGATAATAGAAATACGGTAGGAACTATCGGAATATAAGCTTGTGCAGTGTCCTCTTTCGGGGTTACAACTTTTTGTAACTAGATATGGCACTGTGAAGCAAGAACTCCAATCGTCTAAATTTGTTTAGCGGTTGGTTCACCATAATAAAATCTCATACTTTAAAATTTAGGATACAATTATGATTATTATAGACATTTTAAGTAATATGCTGTTTGTATTGGCACTTGGCTACTACTTTATGACCAATATGCAGTGGTATAGTTATAAAATAGAGAGGGTGGTATTTCATCACACTAAACCGTTATGGCACTTAATATATTTTTTAGTTCCTGTAATATTATATTTTCTATTAAACAAATTTCACCTATCTATGATTATTACAGCTATCTATATTGGAGTTTTATATAGGTGGAAACAAGAGCTTGATAAGCCTTTAATATTTACAAGTAGGGTTAAAAGATTTTTTTTAGCACTCATATTTTTTATAATTTTTACCATAATGTTATCTTTTGGAACAAAACATGGCAATATTGGTGTTATTACTCCTCTCTTTTTAGCATATTTTGTCTCTTTTCTAATAGAAAAAATGCTGTTTTTAGGATTTATTAAACAGGCTAAAACTAAACTAAATAGCATGGATACTACGATAGTAATAGGTGTTACCGCAAGTTATGGAAAAACAAGTATTAAAAATTATATAGCCCATATTTTATCCGCTAAATATAAAGTATATGCAACACCTCGTTCTGTTAATACCTTTGGAGGAGTATTAAAAGATATAAATAATGATTTGCCAATAGATACCGAAATTTATGTAGTAGAGATGGGTGCTAGGGGAAGAGGAGATATTAAAGAGATAACCTCTTTTGTAAATCCACATTTTGCTATTGTCGGCAAAATAGGTGTAGCCCATATTGAGTATTTTGGTTCACTAGAAAATATTAGAGATACTAAAATGGAAATCTTATCCTCCAATAGACTAAAAGAGGCTTGGGTTCATGATAGTGCTAAGATTAAACCTGAAAAAAATATCCACACATTTGGTTCGGACATTACTAATATTAAAGCTACTCTTGATGGATTGGACTTTGAGATGGAAGGAGAAAAATATCACGCAAATATATTAGGCTCTTTTAATGCCATGAATTTAGCAGTAGCCATTAAAGTAGCAAAAGCTTTAGGAATAGAGGAAAAGGATATTAAAAAACAGTTAAATTCACTTACTCCAACACCACATAGACTACAGAGAATTGATGCAGGTGGAAAGGTTATTATCGATGATAGTTTTAATGGAAATATTGATGGTATGTTGGAAGGGTTTAATCTAGCTTCTACTTATAATGGACGAAAAGTTCTTATTACTCCAGCTTTAATTGAAGTAGATGATGAGTTTAATATAAAAGTTGCTAAAAGAGCAGATGAAGTTTTTGATTTAATCATAGTCACAGGTGATTTAAACTATCCGATATTTAAAAAATATATAGATAATAATAAACTACTAAAATTAGATAGTAAAAATAATATGGAAAAAATGTTACTAGAGCATACAAAGAAAGGCGATTTAATCTTATTTGCCAATGATGCTCCAAATTTTATTTAAATAAAGTAGAATTAGAAACAAAAATAGATTGGAGAAAATAAAGGAATGAAGAGAAAAATCGAGGTTGTAAAAACTCTTTTAGATGCTCTACCCTATATAAAAAAATTTCGTAATGAGAAGATTGTTATAAAATATGGTGGTTCAGCTCAAACAAGTAATAACTTAAAGCAGAAATTTGCTCAAGATATAGTTCTATTACATACAGTTGGAATGAAACCAATTATTGTTCATGGAGGGGGGAAAGCTATTACTGAACTTCTATCCGATTTGAGAATTGAGAGTCAATTTATAGATGGTCAAAGAGTTACGACTAAAGAGATTATGAAAATAGCTGAAATGGTATTAAGTGGTACAATCAATAAAGAGATAGTATCTTTACTTAATGCAAATGGAACAAAAGCTATAGGAATTTCTGGTAAAGATGCCTCTTTCCTAGAGGCAATCCCAAAAGATTTTAAGAGCTTTGGCTACACAGGAGTTATTCAGAATGTAAATTCCGAAATAGTTGATAATATATTAGATGATGGATTTATACCGGTTATTGCTCCAATTGCTACAGGCTCTAAGATGGGTCACCCCGGATTTAATATTAATGCCGACTTAGTAGCTAGTAAAATAGCAGTTGCC
>CAZROY010000106.1:0-9602 GCA_964601885.1 uncultured Sulfurovum sp.
GTTGCAGAGAAGAGTAGAGTTTGTCTATTTTGAGGGATATATTCAAAAATCTCTTGTATCTCATCTAAAAACCCCATATCTAGCATCTCATCTGCCTCATCAAGAACTACAATTTCTGGATTGAATTCATCAATTTTACCCTTTTTATATAGGTCTTTTAGTCGTCCGGGTGTTGCTACCACTATCTGCACACCTTTATTAATAAGTGCTATCTGCCGTCCATATCCCACACCACCATAAACGGTCACTGTCCTAATCCCTGTAAATCGTCCTAAATGATAAAGCTCATCACTAACTTGTGTTGCTAACTCTCTTGTTGGGGTTATAACTAAGGCTCTCTCTATCTCTTGAG
Source organism: uncultured Sulfurovum sp. (assembly GCA_964601885.1). GTDB lineage: Bacteria > Campylobacterota > Campylobacteria > Campylobacterales > Sulfurovaceae > UBA1140. Next base: position 353 of record CAZROY010000106.1, read on the forward strand.
TTGCTATCTTATTGATAATTGGTAGTCCAAATGCTGCCGTTTTACCTGTACCTGTATGGGCGTGACCTACCAAATCTTCCCCATTTTGAATAATGGGAATAACCATCTTTTGAATAGGGCTTGGCTCTCTAAAACCTGCTATTTTAATCCCTTTCAAAAGCTCTTTATGAAAATTAAATTCATGAAATGTCAATTTATCACCTTACAAACATATTGTATATTTTAAATAATCATCAATAGAAAAACTCCAAAAAGTATTCTATATATACCAAATGCAACAAATGTAAATCGTTGCAGAAAAACTATCAATAGTTTTATGGTTAAATATGCCACTCCAAAAGCTACCACAAAACCAATTAAAAATGCTGTTAAATTCGCATCAATAAATTCACGATAATGTTTTAATAAATCATAGCCACTTACAGCCATCATAACAGGAATTGCGAGTAGAAAAGAGAATTCAGTAGAGGTCTTTCTATCAACTTTACTTAACATTCCCGCAATAATTGTTGAACCTGCCCTACTTGTTCCCGGAATTAATGAAAAAATTTGTCCAAATCCTATCCAAAGAGACTGTCTCCATGTTATCTCTTCTAAACTCTTAGCTCTACTATTGTCATCTTTGTGAAAAAATTCAACAATTAAAAAGAGAACACCTCCAATTATAAACATAAAAGCTACTATCTCTATACTAAATATCTCCTTTATCCAACTCTTTAGTAAAAAACCTATAATTGCCAAAGGTAAAAAGGCTACAAATATTTTCTGCCAAAGCCCTATTTCTCTTATATTTATTTTATCTCTATATAATAATACAACAGCTAAAATAGCTGAAAATTGAATAATAACCTCATAGGCTTTAACAACAGAACTCTGCTCTACCCCTAAAAATTTACTTGCCACAATCATGTGACCTGTTGAAGAGATAGGTAAAAATTCTGTAAATCCCTCAACTATTCCTATAATAATTGCCTGAAAAATGTCCATAATTCTAATCCTACTATTAATTTCTTTAAAAATGAGTTGTTATCTAAGTAAATATATATTATAAATCTATATTTAGTGTTAAATCTATACCTGTATTAGTTGATAATCTTTAAGATTTCTTTTAAATCTTTTTTATCAACTATATGAGTTGATTTCGCCTTTAGTATCTCTTTTGCACAAAATGCTACTCTAATTGAAGCGTATTTAAACATACTTAAATCATTTGCACCATCACCCACTACAAGAGTATTCTCTTTTGTAACTCCCAAGAGTTGTTGTAATCTTTGAAGCATATCGCCTTTAGAGAAGTCAAACATCATATCTCCTCCTACTCTACCTGTAAGAGTACCATTATAATCATGTAAAATATTGGAAAAATCGGCATCAATACCCAAAGCTCTACAAGCTGGAGTAGTTGCATTTCTAAATCCACCTGAAAAACAGATGACCTTATAGCCCTCCTTTTTTAATCCTGAAATAGCCTCTTTAGCACCATTCATAATGGGTAAGTTTTGGCATATCTTATCAACCTCTAGTTTAGGAAGTCCTTTTAATAGCAATACTCTTGTGGTCAATGACTCAAAAAAGTCTAACTCCCCAGCCATTGCTCTCTCTGTAATAGAGGCAACTCTCTCTTCTAACCCTAATGGTTTAGCTAAAAACTCTATAGTCTCACCGTCCATAAGTGTTGAGTCGAAATCAAATACGGCTAATTTCATATTGTTTTATACCTTTATGTTAAATTTTGGTAAAATTATATCCAAATGTAGAGTATATTGGACTTGTAGAATTTAAATATATTAAAAGAAGATAAAAAGTCAATTGAACCAATACAAGAGTTATATTGAAATATTTATTTAGAAAAATGTACCATTTTAAATTTATCTCCCATCATAGTTGGTGCAATTAATGTTTTTATCTTATCAACTTCTCTTAAATATATCTTTTGTGTTGTCTTTTTTGCAAACTGCTCTAATATATCAATAAGCCCAAATCTAATTAATGCCCTAGCTTGTGTTTCATAATTATTTAGTTTAAATCCAGCATCTTGAAAAGCCTCTATAATATGACCAAAATTTACATCATAAGTTATATCTGCATTTTGATACACCTCTTTTAAATTTAACTCTTTATCAAATAGTGGGAATGTTTTATGTTTTTCATAAACTCTTATAGAGAAATCATTTCTAACTAATTTTTCACCATAGTCAAAACTAATAAAATCAGAACTTTTTGCTCCATTTGCCATATTTTTAGCAAACTCTTCATAACCAATGGCCACTTCACCCTTTATCTCTCTATGTTTCGATGCAAATTTTAAAAGTTTACTATTTGCATCTTTCCACTCTATTTGATGATTATTTACAAAAGCCATTTTTCCATCTTTGATAAGTTCAGCTGGAAAAGCATCAAATATTTCATTTGCTATAAAGAAGGTGTAGTCTGCATTTACCTCATTTACATTATTGAAATGTGTAATTTTAATATCTTGTCCAAATCTCTCTTTAATATATTTTAATTGTTCTTTCTGAACCTCTTTTTGTCTCTCTACAATGCCAAATTTAAGACTTTTAATTAGATTTGGCTCTATGGTATATAACCATTGGATTATATCACAAATTAAATATCCCTTATGGGCACCAATTTCAATTAACCACCCCTCTTTTTTAAAACTATCTTGTTGAATTAATTTATAAAAGTAGTTTCCAATAGAAGCTCCAAAAAAAGAGCTTGTACTTACTGCTGTATAGAAATCTCCTGCTTTTCCTATTGTTTTAAAGTTTGTATAATATCCATTATCTCCATAAAGCCACTCATTCATATATTCGCTAAAGTTCATGAAATCCCTTTTTTTAAATAACGAGAATTTTTAGAATTACTATTAAAAAGTGTTCCGCCCTTTTGAATACCATCAAGTAGAAAACTATTAATATCATCTAATCCAAATCCTGTGGCTAAAAACATCATTTTACCTCTTTTTAATAGATAATCACCAGCTTTTAATTTTGTTACTATTCCACCTGTAGCAAACTCACTATTTGCTGAAGGTTTAGCATTTAAGTCCTTTTGAGCTATATAATTCACCTCTTTTATAATTTTAGCATCACTATGCTCTCTTGGATTTTTATCATATAGGGCATCAATATCTGATAAAATCACCAAAATATCTGCATTAAAATTATCTGTTACAGAGGCTGAGAGTTGGTCATTATCTCCAAATACCAACTCTTCTGTTGCAATAACATCATTCTCATTAATGATAGGTACAACTCTATTTAAGAGTAGGTTATCAATGACCACTTGTGCTAAATGGGTTCTCTTTTTAGAGTCTAAATCAGATGCACTAAGTAACACTTGTGAACATAAAAGATTATATTTTGCAAATTTCTCTTGATACATTTTAAGAAGTAGCGGTTGACCAATAGATGCTAAAACTTGCTTATTACCAATACTCTTTTTATCTAGTGGTAAAACTGTATAACCAGCTGATACTGCACCAGAACTTACTAAAATTACCTCAATCTTTCTCTCCATTAATTTGGCAATAAGCTCTACTAACTCTATCATTCTTTTTTTTGCAACTGTGCCATTTTCGGTTAAGACATGAGAACCTACTTTAATTACAATACGACGAAAATTCATCTCTATTCCTTTTCTCTTTTTCTTCTTCTCTCCTAATGGAGTGTAAAAAGCCTTTTAGTGCATATTTTAATGCTTTGCTATTTAGATGTGATATAGAAGAGATAGGTAGTACAAATAGAGGTTGATTGTGTGGTAATTCAGTACCAAAATCCTCTTTAAAACCGTAAGAGATATACTCCATATTTGCTCCATATTTTTTAAGTGTCTCATTTGGAACAACTCCAATATCTTTTAAGAACTGTTTAAGTAAACCATTTACCTCATCTATAGGAAATATATCACACTTTGTAAGGGCAACAGCAAATTTTTTACCTGCTAACTTTTTGGAGTATTTTTGTAGTTCCATTAAAAGTGTCTCATATTGATATTTTATATCTCTATAGTTTGCAATATCAATAAGTAGCAGTACTGTTTTTGTTCTCTCTATATGTTTTAAAAATTCTAAACCTAATCCTCTACCACTACTTGCACCCTCAATAATACCCGGAATATCTGCCATTAAAAATGAGTCATAATCTCCAATATTAACAACTCCCAAATTTGGAACTAAAGTTGTAAACTCATAACTTGCCACTTTCGGTCTGGCATTAGATAGAGCAGATATTAGAGTCGATTTTCCAACACTTGGGTATCCTACCAATCCAACATCTGCTATGAGTTTTAGTTCTAATCTTATCTCTTTTGTAATTCCGGGTAGTCCCGGTTGTGCATAGGTTGGTCTCTGATTTGTAGAGCTTTTAAAATGCATATTACCAAGTCCGCCCTTTCCACCCTCTAAAAATAGTACTCTTTCCCCATCTTTAACTAAATCTAAAAGTACCTCTCCTGTGATAGCATCAATAACTTCTGTTCCAGCAGGGACTACTATATCAACACTTTTACCTTTTCGTCCATATTTTTTTTTACCTTCACCGGGACGACCATTTTCTGCTTTTATATGGTGCCGTCCTTTTAATGCAGATAGTGTATCTGTATTATTATCTACTTTGAAATATACACAACCTCCTTTCCCTCCATCTCCACCATCAGGTCCACCTTTAATTACAAACTTTTCTGTCCAAAAAGAGACACAACCTGCTCCTCCCTTTCCAGAACTTACTATTAAATCTACACTATCAACAAACATATATTTCCTTTAATAAAAAAGATTAATTTCTATTTTTTTTGGCATTATATCTAAATTATATCTCTTTATATTTTATATTTCGGCTAGTGATATAATTAAAAACCATAGGGATTTCTGCTAAGAGTTATTAAACTATATTAAACAGAAATTATACTAAAATTGTCACTCCGTTACCAAATTTGGAGAAAGAAATGAAAATATTATTAGTAAATAGTAATCCAGTTGTATCAAGATTAACGGCACTAAGTGCTAGAAAAGAGAGTGTTGAGTTAGATGAGATTAAGGATATATCAGAGTTAAAAAAGAGTGAGTACAATATAGTTTTTGTAGATTCAGAGGCTTTTAATATAGAGTTATCTAATGTTCTAAAAAATTTAAATATTAAGAGAAAAGTACTATTTTATACACAAGATGATAAAGAGATAGATGAAATATTTAATTTTACTATATTAAAACCATTCTTACCATCTGAGGTTTCTGCAATACTTCGTGAAGCAAAAATTGAAATAGATGAAGAGGAACATTTAAAGTTATCTTCTAGTAAAAAGAGTCAAGAGATTAAAGAGGAGTATTTAGACTTAAATGAACTTATCTCCACAAAAAGAGATGATTTAGCTCCATTAACCTCTACTATCAAGGATAAGCAAGAGACTAAAAAGATAGAGGAAGAGAAAAAAGAGGATATTAAGACCCCTATTTTAGAGGCAAAAGAAGAGGAGTTATTAAAAGAGTTAAATGCCTCTAAAAATATATTAAATAATGTTAAAGAGAGTCAAAAATTGGAATTAAAACAGGAGCCTCTTTTAATTAAGGAGGAGTCAAAAGATAAATTTAATAGTGATGAGCTTTTTGTATTAGATAGAGATGAGAAGAAAAAGCATAAAGAAGATAAAGAAGATATAGAAGATATAGATAGTGAACTTTTTATTAAAGAGACAAAAAGTAATAAGGTTGAAGATAAAGATGAGGTTTTAACCATTGATACAGAGACTAGAGATGAGACAATTGTAGAGAAGAGTGGAGAGACAAAAATTTTAGATAAAGATGAGATATTTAATATTAAAACACTTTTGAATGATGAGGCAACAGATAGTAAATTGTCTCTTGAAGATGTAATGACACCTCCATCATCATCTAATTTAAATTCAGAAGAGCAAGAGCAAAAGCAAGATAAACCTAAAAAGAAGAAAAAGAAAAAATCTAAAAATATTCAAAAAATAGAGGTTGCAAATAGAGGTGGTAAAGAGGCAATTAAAAAAGTCTTTTCTGATACAGTCAGCTCTCTTCCAATAGAGGAGTTTCGCCAACTTCTTCGTGGCACAAAGATACATATAACTATAGAATTTCCAAAAGAGGTCTAATGGGAGGTGGAGCGATATTAGTTCTCTCTGGTCCTAGTGGTGCAGGAAAGAGTACCATTATAGAGAGTGCAAGTTTACAGATTGGAAAATTCTATTTTTCCATATCTACAACAACTAGACCTCCAAGAATAGGTGAGAGAGATGGGGTTGATTATCATTTTGTCTCTAAACAAGAGTTTGAAGAGGATATAAAAAGTGGTCAATTTTTAGAGTATGCGACAGTTCATGGTAACTACTATGGAACATCTCTAAAACCTGTACAAGATGCTTTAGAGAGGGGAGAGCTTGTTATTTTTGATATTGATGTGCAGGGTCACCGTTTAGTAAGAGCTAAAATGGGTGACTTAGTCACATCTGTTTTTATTACTACTCCATCTCTACAAGAGTTAAAGAGAAGATTATATGCTCGTTCTACAGATAACTCCTCAATCATTGAGCAGAGAATAAAGAATGCCAAAGAGGAGATTAAGGCTATTAGTGAGTTTGATTTTGTTATTATTAATGATGCACTCAAGAGTGCATCATCTAAATTTGCCACAATAGCAAATGCGTCTAGGTTGAAATTAAGTAAACATGATTTAAAAAAGTTAGTAGTTCAGTGGGAAAATAACCTATCATAAACTTGAAATTAACAAAATATTAGTATAATCTCTTAACTAAATATCAATAGATTTAGATAAAACAGACAAAGGAAATGTAAATGGGAATGCCAAGTATGCCAGAGTTACTTATTATCTTAGCGATAGTAGTACTACTTTTTGGAGCCAAAAAGATACCAGATTTAGCAAAAGGTATGGGAAAAGGTATAAAAGACTTTAAAAAAGCTATTAGAGATGATGATGATGAGAAGGTAGCAGAGGTTAAAGAGATAAAAGATGATGTTAAAAAAGAGGCAGTAACTGAAACAAAAGAGACAGCCAAAAAAGCTTAATAAATAATCTAATTTACGATACCCAATAGGGGGTATCTCTACGGAACAGAAATGAAAATCAAATCACAACTAAGTATAATTATAAAACAGGCACTCAAAAGTGCAAACATAGATAGTAAAGATGTTGATATTACTATATCAGACTCCACTAAACCTCAATTTGGTGATTATCAATTTAATGGTATTATGAAACTTGCCAAAAGGTTAAAGCAGAACCCAAGAGTGATAGCTTTAGATGTAATAGGACATATTGATAAAGCAGATATTATAGATAAAGTAGAGGTAGCAGGACCGGGCTTTATTAATATATGGTTAAGTAGTAGATGGTTAGCTATACAAGCTACATCTATTATAGATGATAAAAGGGTTGGAGTAGGATTTAAAGATAAGCCCAGTCGAGTAGTTGTTGACTACTCAGGACCAAATATGGCAAAGCAGATGCATGTAGGGCATCTTCGCTCCTCTATTATTGGAGATAGTATCGCTTCTCTTTTAGAATTTTTAGGCGATGAGGTCATTCGACAAAACCATATTGGAGATTGGGGTACACAATTTGGTATGCTTATTGCATATCTTGAAGAGTTAGGAGAGGATAGAAATTCTCAAAATCTACAGGATTTAGAGCAGTTTTATAGAGAGGCAAAGGTTAGATTTGACCAGAGCGAGGAGTTTGCAAATAGAGCAAGAGAGTATGTTGTAAAAATACAACAAGGGGATAGATACTGTTTAGGACTTTGGCAAAAATTCATAGATATATCTTTGGGTCACTGTGAAGAAGTTTATAGTAAATTGGGTGTAAAGCTAACTAGAGATGATGTTAGAGCAGAGAGTTTTTATAATCCGCGATTACCTAAGGTAATTGAGACTTTAAAAGATAAGGGACTACTTGTTGATAGTAATGGTGCAAAGTGTCTCTTTTTAGATAATTCCAATACTCCTATTATCGTTCAAAAGAGTGATGGAGGGTATCTATATGCAACAACAGATTTAGCAGGATTGGAGTTTAGAGCTAAAGAGTTAAAGGCAGATAGAATTTGTTATGTGGTTGATGCAAGACAGAGTGAACACTTTAGACAGGTTTTTAAAATAGCACGACTTGCCGATATGGTATCAGATAGTGTCAAATTGGAACATATTGCATTTGGTACGATGATGGATAAGAGTGGAAAACCATTTAAAACTAGAGATGGTGGAACAGTCAAACTTATAGATTTATTAGATGAGGCAATCTTAAGAGCGAAAAAGACCATAAAAGAGAGAAATAATCATAGTGAAGATGAGTTAAATAGTGTAGCAAATGCGATAGGAATTGGTGCGGTTAAATATGCAGATTTGAGTATTAATAGAGAGTCAAATTACATATTTTCTTGGGATAAGATGTTAAGTTTTGATGGAAATACAGCTTTATATATGCAGTATGCTTATGCTAGAATTCAATCTATTTTTAGAAAATATACCAAAGAGTTAAATGGTATAATTACTATTGGTGATAGATTAGAGCATAAATTGGCATTAATGATTTTAAAGTTTGAAGATACACTTATAAAGGCATCTGTTGATGGTTATCCTCATATAATTACATCTTATCTTTATGAACTAGTAACTCTCTTTATGAAGTTTTATGAGCAAAATTCTATTTTAAAAGATAATATACCAACAGAGACTCAAATAAGCAGACTACTCTTAGCAAAATTAACAGCTAATGTTATTAAGAAAGGATTAGATATTTTAGGCATAAAGGTTGTAGATAGAATATGATAATTATGATATGTTAGCAATATTTTTAGCTCCTATTCCACCGTTAATGGTGGAATAGTTAATTTAGTACTTTCTCGAAAAATAAACTATAGGATTTTTATCAAATATTATTAAATTGAGAATGGAACAGTTAAGTATGCTTGGATAGTGTTTCCATCAATGCTTTTATCATCTGCTGTTGTATTAATTAATGCTAAAGAGGTATCAACTCCACCTATTGTGGTTTCGGCTGTAATTGTAATTTCGTCCATATCATCATTTAATATTCCACTATCAACGCTGGTATATTGGACACCTAGTTTAATATTATCTAAATCATAAGATGCTCCACCTGAGAAAGTTGTGGCATCTGGTCTTGTTACAAATCCAAAATTCCACCATGCTTCTGTATAGGCTTTAGAGCCTCCAAATCCACTAAAGTTTACGAAGTCCGTTTGTCCTTTA
>CAZROY010000107.1:0-2927 GCA_964601885.1 uncultured Sulfurovum sp.
TATACCACACTTTTAGCACTTGTAGCTATGGAGAAGTTAGAAGTTATAATTTTAGAAGCTGGACTTGGTGGTGAATTTGATGCTACAAATGTGGTTAGTAAAGATTTAACGGTAGTAACTCCAATTGGATTAGACCATCAAGAGTTTTTAGGTAACACTATAGAAGAGATTGCTACAACTAAATTAAACTCAATTGAGAAAAGAGCTATCATATCTTTTCAACCGGATAATAGAGTCTATACTCTAGCTCAAAAGATTGCAAAAAAACGATTATCAAAACTCTATCTATTAAAAGATTTAAGTCTAAATAGTGATATATTATCTATAACTGAGACTCTTGGTTGGAGTTACTATCTATATGAAAATGCTCAACTTGCAATAAATGCACTACTTATATTGTCTCTTCCATTCAATATTCAAGATTTAAAATTTGTAAACCTATTTGGTAGATTTTATCAACTTGCACCAAATATTACTATTGATGTGGGGCATAATCTGTTAGCAGTTGATGCCGTATCTAAAGCAATAGAAAGTAAATATGGAGATAAAAAGATAATTTTAGTATATAATAGTTTAGATGATAAAGATTATAGTGCTATACTTAGTAAACTTAAACAGTATATAAAAAGAGTTGAAATTATCCCAATTGATACCAATCGAGCCATAGATAAGGCAATTTTAACAAAAGAGCTAAAGAGACTCTCTATAGAGTTTGAAATGTTTAAAAGTATTAAAAAAGATGAGGATTATTTAGTCTTTGGTTCATTTTTTGTGGTTGAGAGCTTTATTAAAAAAAATTTACTTCAAATATAAATAATAATTGGCTATAATATTCACTATTAAGTGAGTTTTTAATAAGGAGAAACAATGGCTTTTTTTGGTAAAAAAAAGAAAAAAACAGCACCGATGAACTCGGCAAGTATTATCACCCCCGGTACAGCAATTAAAGGTGATATAAGATGTGATGGAAATATTTTAATTAATGGGGAGTTAGAAGGAAATATTTTATCTCGCAGTGAAGTGGTAGTTGGTAAAAGTGGTAGAGTTATGGGTGAAATACAAGCCCAAAAACTACTAGTATCTGGTGAATTTAAAGGTAACTTTACAGGTGAAGTTATAGATATTATGCCTTATGGTAAAGTTTATGGTGATGTTGTAGTAAATAATATTGTCATTGAACCAAATGCTGTATTTGAGGGTGAAACAAAAATCGTAACAGGCAGAGTTACACCAGATAATATGCAAGATGTCCATATTATAAAACCTAAAAAAATAGGATATTAAATAAAATTTAAATGAGACAAAATAATATATATGAATATCTTCTAAATGAAGATTTCTCTTCTAATAGTAGCCTTTTATTCATTTGCAAAAATGATAAAGAGGCTCTAAAAACCGCTCACACATCTACTCTATTAGAATTTAAATCTTTTATTTTACCAGATATAAGAGCCTCCTATGGTGATGATTTGCGTCCATTTCAAGTAGAGTTTTTTGAATTAATTGAGGCACTTTATGGATATTTTAATTGTAAAGAGAGAAAAATTCTAATATCTCCCATTCGCACCCTCCTTTTTCCTTTACCAAAAAAAGAGTATCTCTCACTAATTACATTAGAATTTGCTTCCACTATTAATCTGAATAGTTTAAAAGATAAACTCCACTATTGGGGATATGGTTTTGTAGATATTGTAACCCAAAAGGGTGAAGTCTCTTTTCGAGGAGATATTATTGATATTTTTCCTTTAGGCGGAGATAAAGCATATAGAGTATCCATATTTGATAATGATATAAAATCTATTAGGGAGTTCTCTATAGATACCCAAAAAAGTATTAAAGACGAAATAGAATATATTGAGCTTATACCAGCTAAGTTGGGTTTAAATAAAAGAGAGTATTTAGCTTGGGAAGAGAGGGTAAAAAATAGTCCTTTAGATAGTTTTATAAAAGATATAGATAGTTTGGGATTTTGGCATTTAGATAATTTAGGAATAAACTATTTGGAGCAATTCAACTCTATATTTGTATCCAATATGCAAAGAGAACTAGAGGAGATATATACTTTAACCACTCCTCTAATATCAAAAGATAATTTTAAGCTACCAACTGTTCCTAAGGCAAAAGAGTTTAGAGAGTTAGAAGTAATAAATCCTAATGCTATTATAGAAGCAAACTCTTATAAAAAAATAACAATTATCGCTAAAAATATCTCTACCGTTAGAGGTAGTCAATTAAAGTCATTTGATGGATTAAACTTTATATATAAAGATATTATAGTTAATTTAATCTCAAGCAAAGAGGTAATTATTTCACTAAATAGAGCAACAATAGCAAAAAGAGTTAAAAGAGCCTCTATTATTTTAGATGAGTTACAATTGGGTGATTTTGTAGTTCATGAAAATTATGGAATAGGGATATTTAAAGGGGTAGAGAAGAGGGTAATCTTAGGCTCAACAAGAGAGTTTGTCTTAATAGAGTATCAAAATAACGATATGCTACTAATTCCTGTAGAAAACCTAAATGTAATAGATAGATATGTAGCAGATAGTGGAGGAGTCCCGTTATTGGATAAAATGGGAAAAGCATCTTTTAAAAGATTAAAAGCCAAAGTAAAAGATAGAGTGTTTACAATGGCATCACAAATTATAAATCTCTCAGCTCAAAGACATCTAAAAAGAGGGATTATTTTAAAAAAAGATTTGGCAGAGCATAAAAAGTTTATGAACCAAGCAGGTTTTTCTCATACCCCTGACCAGATAGATGCAATTGAGGCTATATTAGATGACATGGCAAGTGGTAAAATTATGGATAGATTACTCTCTGCTGATGTTGGATTTGGTAAAACAGAGGTGGCTATGAATGGAATGTATATTGCTTGGAAAAATGGTTATCAATCAATGATAGTAGCACCCACCACACTTCTTACT
>CAZROY010000108.1:0-2563 GCA_964601885.1 uncultured Sulfurovum sp.
TGAAGCATGGTAATCTCTTGTTGATTTTCTTTGTCTAAACTCTTAAAGACCTTTGAAGCTTTATCTCTATCAACCTCTTGTAGCTCCTGCATAAATTCAACTTGGTCATCACTCTCTAACTCTTTTACTGCATAAATTAAATCTTCAACATCTAAAGAGTTTACAATGTCATCAAAATAACGGTCTGGAAGTTCTAAAGCTATATCACCAATAATACTTTTAGGTATAATTTTTATAGCATTTGTAAAATCCTCTTCATTAAGCTCTCTTAATATTTTAGCAATATCAGCTGGATACAGCTCATTTTCTTTATTAGATTTTAAATATAATATTAGTTCGTTCATAGAACCCCCTTGTGTTTTTTGGGATTATATCTTAATAATTTTATTTAGAGCTAAATTAGTTTTTTTTCTCTCCCCTCTTAAAACATCTAAAACATTAGTAGCATAAGCCCCTTTAGGTAGAGTAAACTCCAACTCATAGTGGGCTTTCTCTTGAATATATCTCTTATTTATATCTGTAACGGCTATCCAGGCATATCTTCTACTACCATTTTGAGCAATATTTATATCATAATTCTTTTCTATAACTCTAGCTACTTTAGAGGCTCTTTGAACTCTTTTTCCTGCAAGGAGTCCTGTTGGTGATATATTAAATTCCATAAACCGTTTAGCCTCTTTCTCTATAGATTCAATCCCAAATAATCTCCCATAAGGGTAGTGCATCATTAAATCACCATCTAATATCTTAAAAAAGTGAGGCTGTTTTTTTAAACCCTTTAAAGTATCTTTTGGTAGGGAAAAAATCTTTTCAGACTCCCTTTCACTAAATGAGTTTAATAGTATAGATAACTCAATCCTTTTAGATAACCAACAATTAAAGAGATAAGACTGATAAGCGTTTATTAAAAAATTTTCCATTTTTTTATCTCTTATTTTTAGTTTTCCCTCAATAATGGCTTTTCCCTCCTGCCAATTATTGCTATCTGTACCAAATCTTTGATTTCCAAAATAGTTAGGAATACCATTTATCTCAATCCATTTTAAAGTAGAGTCCAATTTATCTTTTTGAATACCAAATATCTTTTTTAACCTCACCTTAAAATGGTTTCCCTTTAGGTGTCCTACTTTAATTTTATTATTGTGTCTATATGTTTTTAATATTTTTATCTTATTGTGACTAAATTGTTTTAACTTCTCCTCATTCCCTTTAGCCAAAACAGATATATACTGCATACTCATCGCATATTTATCTTTAAGTCCTGCATAACCTATATCTCTCTGTTTGATTTTAAGATATTTCGCCAATAGAGTTATCATCTCCCAAGTTGTTATATCTTTTTTTCTAATATGAACTATAAGATGCTCCCCTTCTCCTGAAAACTGATATAGTGGAATTTCGTCAACTATAAAATCACGACTTGTGGGATTAAATATAAAATCATTTTCTACTTTTATTGGATATAGTAGCTTCACCAATCTCCTTTTCTATTTATGGTGGTCAATACAGCTAAAGAGATTACTATTTTGTGCCACTTTTGCAAAAACGGTTAATGGAAGATTTAAACTATTTGCAATATTTTTAATGTTTTTTAAATTTGAGCTATGAAATCCTATTAACATCTCATACTCCTCTCCACTCAAACCGACCTCATCTTCTATCTCTATAAGAGGTTCAAATCCAAGAGAGTTATATTTTAAAAGTTTATTTGTATCACAATATAATCCATCACTTATATCCATACCAACTTTAAGATACTCTCTAACTCTCTCTATAAAATTGCCTCTTAAAATTGGCTCTATAAATCTTGAATTAGCAGATATTTTATTTCCATTTAAGAGTCTCTTTAGGTCTCTTCTACTCTCACCTAAAACCCCCGTATATGCCAAAAGGTCACCACTTTGCAACCCTCTTCTAGTAAGTGGGTTTTTAGACTCTGATATTATAGTTATAGTAAAATCTAATCTCTCTCCAGATATTGTATCGCCACCTATTATTTCAACTTTAAATTCATCGGCTATAGTATTTAAAGCTAAAATAATCTCATCTATCTCATCTCTATACATATTAGATGGCATAGATATAGTAACAAGTGCATATTTGGGTTTTGCATTCATAGCTATAGCATCTGATATATTTACAATCATAGCTTTTCTTGCTATTTGGGTTAAGTTAAACCATTCTCGTTTAAAATGAACCCCCTCAAAAAAAGCATCCATACTATATATGGTATTCCCAACTATAGCCCCATCATCTCCTATATATTTGGAGTTTAATCTACCTATTAAGTAACTTTCTCTATTATGCATAAGGAGAGATTCTATCCCTCAATATAGTTTTTAAGTTTTCTTCCAACTCGTGGGTGTTTTAACTTCTTAATAGCAGAGGACTCTATCTGTCTTACCCTCTCTCTTGTTACACTAAGCTCTTTTCCTATCTCTTCAAGTGTTCTATCACTTTCATCTTCAAGTAGCCCAAAACGCATCCTAATAACAGCTTTTTCTCTCTCATTGAGCTGGTCTAAAACCTCATCAATTTGATTATTTAAATCATCTTTCAATAC
>CAZROY010000109.1:0-15209 GCA_964601885.1 uncultured Sulfurovum sp.
TCATTTAACTCTTTTGCTCTTTTAAAATTTCCATTTAATGCAGAGTGGACTAGTTCACTTTTGAGGTCAGGAAGTAGATTTGCAGTAACTGAAGTTATCCCCTTTCCACCATTTGCCAATATTGGATAATCTATTGCATCATCTCCAGAAAAGATATATAAATTTTCTCTTTTAGATAAAAGTTCGACTGTTCTCTCTATTGAGCCTGTCGCCTCTTTTATTCCAAATATATTATCTACCTCATCAAATAGTCTGCATACTGTATCAGCTGTTATATCAACCCCTGTTCTACCCGGTACATTATATAACATAACAGGTATCTCGACGGAATTAGCTATTGCCTTATAGTGTTGATATAATCCCTCTTGGCTAGGTTTATTGTAGTATGGACTCACCGAAAATATAGCATCAACTCCACACTCTTGGGCATGTTGTGCAATATCTATAGCCTCATGGGTAGCATTACTACCCGCTCCTGCTAAAATTCTTGTATCTGTTCCTCTACAAACCTCTACTGCTATTTCTATACACCGCTTATGCTCGTCATGGGTAAGTGTTGCGGATTCACCTGTCGTTCCCACCGGACATATTGCATCAATTCCATTATCTATTTGTCTCTGAATTAATTTTGCAAAAGTCACCTCATCTAATGTCCCTTTTTTAAAAGGGGTAATTAATGCCGTTGTTGCTCCTGAGATTAAATTTTTCATAATTATTTGCTCTTTCTAAGTATAATTGTTGTTGATAAGTCATCATTAAAATATTTTTTAGCTATATTTGTGACCATTTGTGGTGTAATTTTATCTAAATTCTCTTCATAATTAAGTAAAGGCTTTATATTTCCACGGACCAAATAGCTACCAAAAAGTGAATTTACATCTGATGAACTTTCTAATGAGTATATAAAATCGGCTTTAGCATTTATTTTAACTTTTTCAAGCTCCTCTTTGGTTACTTCACCTTTTTTAATTTTATCTATCTCTTCATGTATTGCTTTTTCTAAATCCTCTATTTTTACATCTGGATTTGCCATTGCCATAAATATAAAAATTCCATTATCTGTCATCTCCATATTATAGGCATAAATCATATTTGCAAGTTGTCGCTTATCAATAAGTTCACTATTTAAACGGCTACTTTTACCAGAACTTAATAGTTCAGAGATTGCAGAGAGAACAACTTGGTCTTTATGCTCAAAATTTGGAATTGGATAAGCTATTGCTATAGTATCAACTCTGTTATTATCTTTATGTATAACATTTCTAATTGCCCCATCTCTTTTAGGTTCAATTGGGTGACAAGTTGGAACTTTATTTCTATTTTTAATATTCCCAAACTTCTCTTTTGCCTCTTTAAAAACTATATCTTTATCAATGTCTCCACTAACTATCAATAGTGCATTATTTGGTTGATAATATTTACTATGGAAATCTTTTATATCATCAATAGTCCAAGATTGAATATCACTCATAAATCCAATCGGTGTCCAATGGTATGGGTGGGCTACAAAATGGGTATTAAAAAGTCTGAAATACATATATCCAATAGGTGGATTATCTGTTCTTACTCTTCTCTCCTCTGCTACTACTTGTCTTTCTATTTGAAACTCCTTATCTTTTAAATTGAGATTCTCCATAAGTTCAGCGAATAGCTCCATTGAGGTTGAGATATTTTTCGCACTTGATGTTATAAAATAGTTGGTATAATCAAAACCTGTACTAGCATTATTTATACCCCCTTTAGATTTAACTATTTTGTCAAACTCTCCAGCCTTTAGATTTTTAGTTGATTTAAAATTCATGTGTTCTAACATGTGGGCAATTCCACTTTTACCCATTACTTCATTACGACTTCCAACCTTATAGTATATATTTGTTGTGATTACACCTGAACCATTATTCATTGGAATAGCTACAACCTCTAATCCATTATCTAATTTTATTGTATAATATTTTGGTAGCGAATTTGCCATTATAATCCCTGTAAATAGTAATATTATTAAAATTTTTTTCATCTATAATCTGCACCTATTGCTTCAGTTATGTGATTATAGCCATCAACTTCCATAAGCTCTATAATTCCTTGATTTATCTCTTTTATCATATTTGGTCCATTATAGATTAACATGCTATAGAGTTGAATAAGTGAAGCACCAGCCTTTATTCTCCGATAGGCATCTTCTGCATCTTCGATACCACCTACAGATATAAGGACAGTTTTGCCATATAACTCTTTTGCTATAGCTCGAAATAGCTTAAATGATTTTTCTTTTAATAAGCTACCAGATATTCCACCAAAATCTTTTGCTTCATCGGTTAAAGAGTAATCTATAGTAGTATTTGTAGCAACTATTCCACTAGCTCCAGCTTCTACTGCACTTTTACATAAATTAATAGCATTTTGAGCCTCCATATCAGGAGCAATTTTTAAAAGGATTGGTTTAGTTGTAATCCCCCTTGCGACCTTAAAAAGCTCTTTTATAAACTTTTCATTCTGTAGGTCTCTGAGATTTGGTGTATTTGGGGAGGATATATTAATTACTATATAGTCGCCATAATTTTTAAATTTTTTAAGAAGTATCTTATAATCATCTATTGCCTTCTCCTCAGGGGTTATCTTATTTTTTCCAATATTAATACCTATTGGATAATCAAAAAAATATAGTCGTTTTAATCTCTTTAACATATAATCTGCTCCAAGATTATTAAACCCCATTGCATTTTGTATTGACCTATCATCTTTTAACCTAAAAAGTCTAGGTTTTGGATTTCCGTTTTGTGGTTTGGGAGTGACAGTTCCAATTTCGGTAAACCCAAATCCAAGAGTTGGTGTAGCGGTTATATATTCGCCATTTTTATCAAAACCCGCCGCCAATCCAACAGGATTTTTAAACTCTCTTCCAAAAAGCTTTTGAGATAGTGCAGGATTTTCAATAAAATAGTGATTTTTTAAATGTCTTAAAATTGTAGGTGCATAGGCTAAAGATTTTAAACCAAGCCCCACCATAGTGTGTGCCGTCTCAGGCTCAAAATTAAAGAGAACCTTTTTAATAATCTGATAAGAAAAAAGTGACAATATTGACTCCAAATATTTAAATTGGCGTATTATAGCAAAAATATTTTAGTCAAAGTAGTAGTGAAGTGATAATAGAATATCTCCTCTATCATTTAAATTGTGAAATTTACTACTTGTCATATATTTATATCCTAAATCAATATCAATTAAATTATTGACTACATAGTTAAATCCAGCATTTCCACCAAAGAGATAACCATTATCGGTAATATCACCTTTTTTATGTTGCATTGCTCCTAAAGAGAAGCCTAAATATGGTTTAAATGGATAGTCTTCAAAAAGGTCAATTAATACTCCTGTATCAACTTGAATAATTAGGCTGTGATATGTGTGGTTTGAACCATTAGCATAGTTATAATTTATAGCTGTTCTCCACTCTGAATTCTGTTTACCATAACTAAAACCTATAGTAGGAGCATCAATATTATCATATTTACTATATCCGCCTTGTACTCCAACAAAAGTATAAATCTCCTCTATTCCATCATTATACGCATTTAATAAACCTGTAAATAAATATATTAATAGTATCTTTTTTATAAAAAATTTCACATTATTCCTTTTTATGAATGGTTTTAAAATTATATCTATTTTTTCTTTATAGCCTATAACTTTTAAAAACCAAATAGCCGAAATCCTAATTATCTTTAGTGGTTGAGTGATTCATTTAATTTTATATCCCAATCCATAGTTATTTATAATAGTATCTTTGGGCAATTTTTTTCTAAGACCATTAAGTAGTACCTTAAATCTGCCCTTACAATCTTGTTTCATTGACTCCTCTTCCCATATATTGTATTCTAATGTATCTGATGACACAAATTGTTGTTTATATTTTATTAAAATATTGATAAGTTTTTTCTCTTTTTTGGTTAATTTTATCTCTTTACGATTTTCATCATATAATATTTGATGGTCAAAATCAAAGAGATAATTATTCTTTAACAGACATATATTATTAAAATGTATATCTTCTATCTCTTTATCTATAGTATTTAATAGATTTAAAATTTCATTTTTTTTAAAAGGTATTTCTATAAATCCCAATAATCGAAGAGGTAGAGCCTCTATTAAATCTTTTTTATTTATAATTTTGTTTGAAAAAAAAGCAATAATACTATCTTTGTTATATTTTCTAATTTTTTTAGCTATATCCATATTATCAAATAGAAAAATAATAGGATAATATGTTGTTAAATTTTTATAGTTCTCCATTAGGATGACATCTCTAAAATACTGTTCAAAATATAATTTCCACTCTTTTTCTGCCCCTAAAAGTAGTAAAGAATGAGATTTTAAATTTTTCATTGCTATACCTTACATCAGTGATTAATCTTATTGATTATTAAGATTATAACACTATTGATGTTTAAAATAAATAAATAAAATTAAATACTGTTATATATTAATTTTTTTGGCTTTATATTGAAAGATTAAAAGGGTGATTTTAATTTTTATATATAAAATACACTAAAATTAATACTTTTATTTTTTAAATAGTTTATCATAACTATAACTAACTCATATAATACAGATGATTATATAAAATATAATGACTATTTATCACTTTTAAAACCAAAAAAAATTAAAATTAAATATTAATTACCAAAATCTAACTTTTTACTAACTTTTTTATCATATAATTACGCGTTGAGAAAAAATCAATAGGAGATAATATGCAGGAATGAAAACAAATAAAAGAAAAAATAAAAACAACTGACTGTAACTGTATAAATTAAAGTTTAGTTATTGAATTAACTTAAAGGGGTCGCCAAACTACTTTAAAAGTTAAAAACTAAACTTTCTCATTATACACAAATCAAACTTAGTAAAAGATGATGTATTGTCTAAAAATGGGCAATTTTAAATAAAAAATAGACAAAGTAAAAAAGGATAAAAAAAAATGAGAAAAACAATTGTAATCTCAATCGTGACTTCGGCAATGCTTTTTGGTGCAAATGTAACAGAGTTATCAACAGACCAAGTAAATAAAACACAAAATAGTACCATCTCAAATGCAACAGTTGACCAAGGTAAAACAGAAATTACAGGAGTTGGTACAACTGTTAATGATTTAACAATTATAGAAAAAGGTGATGATGGTACTACAGGAAACTTAATTGACAATGTAAATATTTCTGGTACTACTGAAGGTGAAGAATTATTATTAAATGTAAATCAAGGAGGTACATCTGTATCTGGTGACGCTACTGTTGAAAATGTAACAATTAATTCAGATAGTACCATTAATAATGGAGGAGATATTCAAGGTGCTGGTGAGGTTAGTCAAGGAAAAACCTCTGTTGGAGGAGGCTCTTCTTTAAAAAATGTAGAAATTCACTCAACCAACTCTATTAATAATCCTAATATTACAGGGGAACTCCATGTTTTGGTAACACAGGGTACATTAGAAGTAGATAATAATGCTACTGCAGATGATAACGCAGAGGCTGATAATGTTGATATTACTTCAAATAATAGTATTGGCTCAGGTGTAGTTATTAGTGATTCTACAGTTCGACAATCATATACTTCAATAGATGGAGCTGGAACTACTGTTAGTGGATTAAATATAAATCAAACCAATACACTTAATGGTGAAGGTGAAATTAGTAATGGTTCTAATACATTGCAAGGTGTTACAAAAATTGATACAAGGGCTAATGTAACAGGATTAACAACAAGTGTTACAAACACAATTGATAACTTTAATTCAGATAAATCAACAACTGCCCAGAATTATATTAATATTCACTCAGATTCAACTGTACAAAATATGAGTGTCACTACTAACGGTACTAATAATAATACCATAACAAATACAACTGAGAATAACTCTACTGTAGCACAAAACACAATTAATATTACTAATAATTCCAATTTAAATGGATTAACCACTTCACATAACAATATTATTAGTGACTCAACTATTAATAATGGTGTAGTTCAACAAGATGTTATAGATTTAAATAATACAAGTGGTTCATTTACTACCAATTCGACAAATAGCATTAATAATGTTACTGTAAATTCTCTTGATAATCAAATTAATCAAGCTGTAATAGTATCAAATGATTCAACACTAAATAGTACATCTATAACTTCAACTAATAATATTGATAGTGTAAATTTAAATAATGGAAAAATTGCTCAAAATTATGTCTCAATTAACAAAGCTAATATATTTGGATTAACACTAAATAACTCAAATAGTGTTACAGGTACAAATGAAATAGGAAGTGACATAAATAACTCTTCTATATCTCAAGCTGAAGTAATAATTGCATAAAATGGTAATATTATTGATATTTCTACATTAACTCAAGAAACAACAAATAATGTAACAGAGGCAACACTTAATGGCTCTATCGTAGAACAAGCAAAAGTGGCTATTGGAAATAGTACTGTATCAGGTGTAGGTATTAATATTAATGCTACAAATGATATTACAAGTGATATTGATAGCTCTTATGTATCTCAAAATGGTTTAAAAATTTGTGACTCTACTGTTAATAATTTAGATATTGACCAAGACAATGATATTACCGGAGGTACAATTACAGGTTCTACTCTAACTCAAGGTAATATAAATATAGCGGGTGAAAGTAGTGATTGTGAAGTATTAGCACGACTTAATACAAATAAAGAGTATTAATTAAAAATAAAAAAGAGTTATAGTGAACTATAACTCTTGATTGAAATTTTAAATATTAAAAAAGGATAGAAGATGAGAAAAGCATCAATATTATTATCAGCTTTAGCATCATTTGCTCTATCAGGGAATATTGTTAATAATTTAAATATAGAACAAATTAATAAAATTAATAGTAATTCAAATTTTAGTAATGATGTTAATGTTTCACAAGGAACAACAAGTATAACAGATAATTCCAATATTGAAGATGTATATATTTTACAGAAAGATGGAATTAGTGCAGGAAATTTAATAGAGAATACAACTGTAAATGGTAATAGTTCAGAACTGCATCAAGGTTTAACTAGTATAAATAGTAGTTCTCTTTACCATACTGAATTAACATCTAAAAATAAAGTTAATGGTATAACAGTAACTGGTGGAAAATCAATTATAACTCAAGGTAATTTAATTATTGGTGGAGACTCTAATGTTAGTGGAACAGCTGGAAGTAGTGGTGGAAATCCGTGGGACCCACCGGGTGCATCAGGTGAAAATTTAGAAATTATTCAAAATAATATATTAGAACATACAAGTATAAGTAATAGTAATCTCCATCAAGGACTTACTGTTATTAATAATGGTGCTACTGTTAGTAGCTCATTTAAACTAGAACAAAATAATAATATGAGTAGTAACAGTATTAATAATGATACCAATTCAACTATTACACAAGGACTAACCTCTATATCAGGTGGAGATACATCTAATATAAAACAAAAAATTTTAAATACTATTCAAAATATCACTGTTGATGGAGTTAATATTGAGCAGTCAAGTGTAAAATTAATTAATTCAACTGTATCAAATATTAATAACAATAATGATGATACAACAGATGATGATATTAATGAAATTAACGGTCTAACAGCTACAGATGCAGATATTGTTCAATCAACTATTCGCAGTAATTCAAGCACAATAGATGGATTACAAAAATCGGATAGGGGTGATGTTAGTAAAAATAATGCCATTTTAAATTTGACACTCAATAACTCAACTGCAAAACAGTCTATTATTGATGCTCAAAATGGAAGTGATGTGAAGAATGTTACATATAATGCAGGTGATTTATCTAGCTATGCTATAAATGGTATTTATGCTTCTATTGTAAATGGTGGCTCCAACTTAAAACAGGATGTAACTGAATTAGATAATGGAGAGTTCCAAGAGACAACTATAAATAGAGTCAATACAATTAGTCAAGCAGATGTATCAAATTCTGATTTAAAGCAGTTTAATATTAAAGTTATTAATTCAACATTAGAGAATTCTAATTTAAATCAAAATGGATTAATTTGGCAAGTAAATGCAACTAATGCTCTAATTTCACAAGGAAATTTGATTATTTCAGATTAATAGATAAAAATAAAAGGCGATAGTATGAAAAAATTAATCATACTTGTCTTGATAATTATAAATTTGAATGGTGATGTGATAAATTTAGCTACAAATAGCATCAACAGTTTAAATAATAGTTCTATAGAAAATTCAACTCTGAAACAGAGTAGTTTAGATGTGAACAACAGTAATATAATTGATACGACTTTTAATTCAAGAAGTAAGATAAAAGAGTCAAATATAGAAAATGACTCTTTTATAAAACAGAGTAGATTAAATATTAAAAATAGTGGAGAAATAAAAAATGCTGTTTTTAATTTAAATAGTAATATAGAAAATGTAGTAATTAATGACTCTAGAATATCTCAAAACGAGATAGAGATTGATAATTCAACAATAGATAATGTTACAATGAGTGGAGAACACTCTATCTATAATGAAACAGGTACAGTTTTTGTCAGTAGTTCTGATATTACACAAGGAAAGTTAAGTTTAACAGATAATAGTAGTCTTACAAATAGTAGGATTGATATGGCGTCAGATATAGACCATACAAATATCACTAATGCTTCTGTTGATTTATGTAGTATTTATATTGCTAATGGAGTAGATGTTGATAATGTTAATATTGAAGGTATATGTTCAATGGATACCGTTGAGATTACAGGTGCAAATTTAGTCCAAGGTGCAGTAGCAATTTACCAATAATTTAGAAAAATCAAGGCAGATAACAAAAGGTGAGATTTAATCTCATCTTAATATTATTTAACATAAAATATAGTGTGTTAAATAATATTAAGATAAAGGAAATAATTATGAATAGAATAGCAATATTAATAACTTTTCTGTTAATTACGGATATTATACATGCTGACAGTAGTGATTGGCAAGATGACAGTTGGGATAATAGAGCAATATTTGAGATGGAAAAAGAAAATGACACCTTTAAAAAAATGGAGATAAAAAATCGTTCTAAAAAAAAATATAAAGATAAGGTCTATAAATATATTGAAGATAGAGATTATAGTGTAGAGAATAATAATATTGAAATTGCTACAGTTGAACTTAGTGATGACATAAGAGGTAGTGATATAAAGGTAAATGTTTTAACAGAAAATTTAAAAGTAGAGGGTGATAGATATAGAGGGAATAAGATTGACTTAAAAAGAAATGAGTATAAACATTTTGTAAAACATGATGACTCATCATCACTTTTTCTTAATAGTGATGATAGTGAAGATGGAGATAGTAATATAGAGAAGAAACCTAAAACCATTATTGAACAGACCGACCCACTTTATACAAAGGTAAAAGATGATGATGTATCGGAGTTAGAAGTTATTGATTTAAGAGATAAACCAAAAACAAAAGAGGTTAATGTATATATAAAAAATACAACCATTAGAGTTGGTGCTAGTTATGAAGATTAATAGAATATTGGGTTCTATATTGGTGATTTGGTTTCTAACAGGTTGTATAGGAGAGCCAAAATTTTCGGAAAAGGAAAAGAAAATTGCAATGCCATTTAATAATGAGAGCTATTTTTCTGACGCCTTTAAAAAATTAAATAAGTTACTTATTGCATTTGGTACTCCTATATATAAAATACAGGTAAAGACGATTGAAAATTTAACCTCAGCAAAGAGTGCTATGCCAATGGATAGCGGTTCATTTATTAAAACACCAATAATTTTAAATTTAAATCATATAAAATTAGTGGCTTATGAACCTATTTTCAATAAATATGAGACAAAAACTACAGGTTTTGTATATTTTCCTGAAATGAAAAAGTCTATGCCTCAACTTGTAATCAATGGTGGAATAACACAGTTTGACAAAGGAATTATATCAAAAAGTAATAATTTTGATTTAGATACAGAGTTTGGTGGAGGAGAGTGGAGAACTGATGGTAGATTTAATTATGACAATAGTGATAGTTATTCACAAATTGCTCTTGATTTAAGCATATTTAGATATAAAGATAGGACATATCTGTCGGGGGTTGCTACAAAAAATAAAATAGAGATACATAGAAGACGAAAAAAAAATAGATTTGGTATGTTTCTGAATGGTTCAGGAATAGGATATAGTAAATATTCAACTCTTCAACAGTCAAAAGATGAGGCATTAAGGATACTTTCTGAATATAGTCTTATACAGTTACTAGGGAGATTATATAATGTTCCATATTGGAAATGCACTACACCAAACATGAAAAGTGATAAGTATGTTATAGATAGAGTTGTGCAAAATTTTACTACCTCTAAACAGGAAATGAAATTGAAATTAATAGAGCAACTTATAGGTTTTTATGGATTTAAATCAAAAATTAATGGTAAAATATCTAAAGATGAACTACAAGCACTTAATATTATTAGCAAAAAGTATAAATTTAAAGAAAAAAGGATTTTAACACCAAATTTCTATAGAGAACTTTATATATATACACCATTTTTCGATACAAAGATATAAATATTGATTAGTAATTTTTTTCTAAGACGGCTCACTACTACTCAATATAGTGTGTGCCTAGTGATTTTTTCCGTTTAAGTGCTGCATCGACAATGGCTGAGGCTGTATTTAATCTTAACTCCAATAGTCGTCCTATATCCCTATTTTTCATGTCATATATAATGTTTTTAGCATTTAAAAGCCCTTTTTTAGTTCTAATAATACCTATATCTTCCCACATAATTTTACGAAGACGCCGTTTGTGAACTCTATCTTTCTCATGATGAATTATATTTTTATACTCTTTATCAAAAATAGGCATTTTTAGGTTTTTATGCTCTTTTCCCAAAATATGCTCTGATGCTCTTTTAGCAAATACAACAGCTTCAAGTAGAGAGTTAGAGGCTAAACGATTAGCACCATGTACCCCTGTACTAGAGGCCTCGCCAATTACATATAATCCCTCAATCCCCTCAACTTTGCCATATAAATCACATTTAATTCCACCTACCGCATAATGAAAAGCTGGAGAGATTGGAACTCTATCCTGCGGAAATCTATATCCTAAAGCATTGAAAGTCTTAGTAATATTTGGAAATCTCTTTTTAAACCATTTAGGTTCAAACATAGAAAAATCCAAATAGACCTCCTCTCCTCTTTTTCTCTTATAATCAAAAATGGCACGACTAACTATATCTCTACTTGCTAACTCCCCTCTATTATCATAATCAAAGAGAAATCTTTTCCCATCTCTATTAACTATCCAAGCCCCCTCTCCCCTTAATGCCTCTGTCAATAGGAGTTTTCTAGCAAATGGGGTTTTTACAAATACGGTTGGGTGGAACTGCATCATTTCCATATCTCTCAAAGCTATTCCCTTCTCCACACATATACCATGAATGTCAGCAGATACAGTTCGTGAATTTGTATTAAACTCATATAGAGAACCTACCCCCCCACTGGCTATAATAATATCATTTGCATATATTGTTTGATGTTTATAATTTACTAATGCTTTGACACCATAACATCTTCCATCTTCTATTAATAGGTCATAAACAAGTGTATTTTTCTGTAATTTATGTTTATTTTCTGCCATCATAAAATAGTGCATATATCGCCCTGTGGCATCACCTCCAGCATGTACTATTCTTTTAGCGGAGTGTGCTGCCTCTTTTGTATATAGAATTTCACCAAATTCATTTTTGTCAAATTCCATACCTCTAGCAATAATGTCAGTCGTTGTTTCTAATGATGTTTTACTCAAAATCTCAACTGCTTCCCGTTTATTATGGTTTGCCCCAGCTACCATTGTGTCATGTACATGGATTGGTATATCATCTTTATTTAATGCTGTTACCATTCCACCTTGTGCATAAAAAGTGTTACATTCCCAAGGAATATCTTTACAAACAACCAAAACGCTCTTCTCCTTTGGCAAATTCATTGCTGCATAGAGTCCTGCAATACCCGCTCCAATTATTAAGACATCATATTTCATAATTTCATTCCAACCTTTTCTTTTTTTTCAACCCAATATGGGTCTGTTTTAAATCCACATCCAGCTAATAGTAATAAGCTGAAAAGTGTTATAATTAAAATATGAAAACAGCAAGTTCTATAATCACACATATCAAACACCTACCTCAATTTAAACTGTTTAATAACTACTACTGTTATAACAGATATATATCTTTATTAAACCCTAGATTTCAACAAGCCATAGCTTTTGTATATATCAGAAATAGTATCCTTTATATAGCTGTGTCTCATCCGGGAGTCAAATGGGAACTTAATTCTAATCAAGATTTATTAAAATCTATTTTAACTATGTTGATAAATATGGATGAAAAGTGCAAAAAATTAAAAGCGAGTAGAATTGTACTCTTTAATTCAAAATATAATAATGTGAGAAAAGAAATGAAAATGAAAGAGACTATACCTCGCTACAAAGAAAAGGCATTGGGTAGATTTGTTGTTGAAATTCATGATAAAGAGTTGGAGAAAACATTTATAGAGATAAAAGATTTAATAATAAAGAATAGATAAATTTCTAATTTCAGATTATCTGTGTTTCATTAAAAACACGATAAGAAGGAATTAATTTTCCCTGATTTTATATAGGATACTAGGTTTATATTGACAGTTAATTAACCTTTTAAATTTTAAATAGATATAATACAACATTTTTTATTTAAAATAATGATTATTAATTTGTTATAACTATGAGAGGAAATATGGAAAATATAAAGTTGCTATTGGATAGAGAGATAGAGTTGAGAAATAGAGAAGATGAATTGTCTGATGATAGACCTGACCCATTAATGGTTGCATCTAAATATAGAGATGAGTATATAGCATTAATCTGTGCTTTATTTGCCTATGGTAATGCAAAACTTATAGTTGAGTTCTTAAATAGTTTAGAGTTCTCCCTTTTAAAAAAGAGTGAAGTTGAGATAAGGAAGATTCTATCCAAACACTATTACCGTTTTCAGAAATCAAAAGATATAATAGCTCTATTTATTGCTTTAAAAAGATTGAGGGAGAGAGAGAGAATTGAGGATATATTTTACTATGGATATAAAAAAGAGCATAATATTTTAGATGGTTTATGGAATTTTATTGAGAAATTACGACAAGTTTATCCATATCAAAGTAGAGGATATAACTTTTTAATAGGTTCTATCCCTAAAAAGGTTGGAAGGGTTGGAACATATAAGAGATATATGATGTTTCTTCGTTGGGTAGTAAGAGAGGATAATTTGGATATGGGACTTTGGTCTAAAATCAATAAGAGAGATTTAATAGTGCCTCTTGATACGCACACCTTTAATTTATCATTAAAACTAGGCTTATTAAAGAGAAGAACTTATGATATGAAAGCTGCTTTGGAACTTACCGAAAGATTTAGAGAGTTTGACAGAAATGACCCTGTCAAATATGATTTTGCACTATATAGATTGGGTCAAGAGAATTTTTTTAACATTTTTTAATATTAAAAATGATATTATAACATTAGTTTGATATTTATAGAACAGTTTAAACTCAACAAGTTAATTAAGGAGCAGATGGTGATGAAAAAAATTTTCATTCTATTGATAATAATAGGCATTAATCTTATGGCAAAAAGTGATATTGTTTTAATAGATGACAGTTCGAAAGGTGCAAAAAAAGCTCAGAAAAAGATTATAGGTTGTAAAGACAATGAGAAGATGCTTAAAGAACAAAAAAAGGATATTGATGAGATTAAGGCTCAACTTAGAAATATATTAGCAAAGCTTACAGCAATTGAAAAAGAGAATAATAGTAGTAAATTTAAGAGAAGAAGAAGAGAGATAGCACACATAAAAGAGTGCATAAATAAGTTAAATAAAAAGAGCAGTAAAAAATATATTGTAATTAAAGTAAAAAGAGGTGATAGTCTCTCCACTTATGCAAAAAGATACTATGGAGATAGCAGAAAATATTATAGAATATATAGAGCAAATATGGACAAAATAGGAAAAGATTTGGAGCTTCATGTTGGAGATAGAATTATTATTCCTTTAAGTAAAGATTATAAATATAAAAAATTTAAAAAGCGAAAAAAAAGACACACCAGAAGAGTTACAAAACCTAAACAGCAGACACAAGATATAATTTTTGTAGAAACAATAAAACCGTCACGAGAGCAAAACTACTCTCAGGCTAAATTTATCTCAAAAAGTGCGGAGGATACAGCCATTAAGATGTTAGATGAAGCTGTATATATTGATGATGAGGAGAGTTTAGATAGTGATAATAGTGGTTTTATACCATTAGAAGAGAATTAGAACATATTTTAATTTTTATCTATAATTGTTATTTTAAAATTAACTTAAGATAACACTTATTATCTAAAAAAAATTGAAAAATCTCTAAATCACGACTATAATAATAATTATTTGTTTAATTTGGAGGTTTGAGACCGATTATATAATATTTTTTATAAAAACTTGATATACTATATATTATAACACGATTAAAAAGTATTTTTAATTTTTATTTTTATAGTAAAAAGGAGTTGAATTATGAGACTGCTACAAACATTACTACCCCTAGTATTGGTCATATTTGCATATGGAGGTAAGGTGAAATGGGGACCAAATGGAAAACCTAAAATAGAGAAACCCAAAAAGCCGGTAAAGGGGTGCAAAAAGGCTAAATTGTCAGACCTACTTAAAGACAATAACGATACTAGATGTAAATAAAGTTGGAGGAAAAAAGTTGTTTGTTATAGTGAATTATCCAATTTCTAAAGCAGACTAGCCTCCTGCTGTAGATAAGAGTATTTGATAGATATTTGTAGATTTTTCTTGTCGATTAATATTTTATACATATCTATCCCAACGGCTTTTACTTTTTGTAAAAAAGACCATTGAGATTTTTGCTAAGAGTTGTTTGAAACAGCCACAATATTATACTGAAGCCATGGTTTCTAGTGCATATTTTTTACCTAATTCATAGGCTTTAAGATTTGCCTCATGAAATCTCTGAGGTACTTTTGAAAGCATGGTTTTAATGAGAAGTTTCTCATCCAAAGCATTCATAAGTGTATTTGCAATAGCAAGTGCTACAACCGATTGGGTAATTACATTTCCAACCTCTTCTTTTGCGATGGTGATAATTG
>CAZROY010000110.1:0-3269 GCA_964601885.1 uncultured Sulfurovum sp.
AATAATTACTTATCAATTGATATGGGTTTAGATAATTTTGCAACTTGTTTCAATTCTAATAATGGGTGCGTCAGCCATCCACCAAGATTAAAATTAAACGACTTAGTCGCTTAAAAATCTTCAAGCCTTATCCTTTAGGGTGGGGTAGTTGACTTGACTATATTATCTAATATCTAATGAAAAACATATTAAATATTACAACGAGTCAAATTGTGTCAATTTAGTTTAAAACCCCCTAAAAATCATATCAAAATGTGAAGTTTACTTCAGTTCTCCCCAAGATGAACCAATATTTACAGAGCATTTTAAAGGAACATTTAACTCCATAATATTCTCCATAATACTCTTAAATCTTTTGGATACATCTTCAATAATAGACTCCTCTATCTCAAATATAAGCTCATCATGAATTTGAAGTAACATAGCTCCATCAATTTGATTATTATTTATCTCATCTTCTATTTTTAACATAGAGAGTTTAATTAAATCAGAGGCACTACCTTGAAACAGAGTATTAATTGACTCCCTCATAAATGCAGATTTTTGCATACCATTTGCATTTTTATAATCAAAAAATCTTCTTCTTTGTAAAATTGTCTCAATATATCCAATTTTTCTTACATCATTTTGAACCTTCTCTAAAAAGTTTTTAACAGTTGGAAAAGAGTTAAAATAGCTTGTTATAATATCTTTTGCCTCTTGTGTTGTTATTTTTAACTCATCTGATAATTTCCTAAAGCCCATACCATATAAAATACCAAAGTTTATGGATTTAGCAATAGCTCTCTTCTCTTTTGCCATATCTCTACCAAATAGTTTAACTGCTGTTGCGGTATGAATGTCTAAATTATTTCTAAAGGCATCTACTAAAGCTTCATCTTTTGAAAAGTGTGCTAGTAACCTAAGCTCTATTTGCGAGTAATCAATACTAAGTAGTTTATATCCATCTTTGGCTATAAATGACTCTCTAATTCTATTTCCCAATTTTGAACGAACAGGAATGTTTTGCAAATTTGGGTCTTTTGAACTAAGTCGTCCTGTTGCTGTTCCTGTCTGTAGAAAGGAGGTGTATATTCTATGATTATCATTATTTTTTGCCAATTTTAATAAAGGAATTGCATAACTAGAGAGAAGTTTCTGTGTGGCTCTATACTCTAAAATTTTTGGTATAACTTTATGTTGAGTAATTATAGATTGTAAAACTCTTTCATTTGTACTATATCCTGTTTTTGTCCTCTTACCACCCTTTAATTTTAAATCTTCAAAAAGAATAGCTCCTAACTGCTTAGTCGATTTAATATTAAACTCTCTACCTGTTAATTGATATATCTCATGGGTTAAGTTGTCCAATTTAGTACTTAATAAATCTTGAAGAGATTTTAATCTATCTATATCAACCTTAATTCCCCTCAACTCCATATCAATTAATACATTTATAAAAGGGTATTCAACCTCTTGTAGCAAACTCTCTACTCTATTTAGCTCCATATTTTCTATTCTATTTTTAAGTTCAAAATATAATTTATATGTTATCCAAGCATCTTCACTAGCATAAAATGAAGCCAACTCTATATCTACACTAGAGAATGTCTCACCCTTTTTTACAACCTCCTTGTATGGTTTCATCTTATAATCAAAAAATTTTAACGCCAAACTATCCAATCCAACTTTACTACTTGGATTAAGTATCCAAGCCATTATTATAGTATCTGCATAAGGTACAACCTTATCAATATTAAATTGAGAATAGAGTATAGATAGGTCAAATTTTAAATTTTGCCCTACAACTTTAGCTTTTAGTATTTTTTTTATAGCTTCTATGCCATCAGCTATATCTATTTGCTTAGTAACTCCTAAATAGTTGTGTGCTATCGGTACATAATAGGCTTTTTGTCTGTCTATTGCAAAAGAGAAACCAACTAACTTATCTTGTCTAGTATTTAAACCTGTGGTCTCAGTATCAAATGCTACTATGGTATCCTCTGTTATAGTATCTATCACTTGAAATAACTTTTCTCTACTATCTAAGGTAATATTCTGAAACATAGCTTTTTTATCCATGTCATCTTCTACAATGGTTGCCTTTTTAATAGCTTGTTTCATCTCATAACGCCTAAAATCATCAAGTAGAGGGATAAAATAGTTCTTATCTTCAAATATACATCTATTAAAATCAAAATCTTCAAATATATCTTTACGCAAAGTTACCAACTCTCTTGATAAAAATGCCATCTCTTTTCCCTCTAAAAGAAGCTGTTGCACCCTGAGAGTTCCACACTTTCCTATATTCAGATAGATATTCTCTAAAGTGTGAAATTGATTAATAAGTTTCATGGCACCCTTATAACCAATCCCTTTAACACCCATTATATTATCAGAACTATCTCCAACTATTGCTTGAAAATTTGTAAAATCTTTTGGCTCAACACCAAACTTATCTATACAATCTTCTCTTTTTATCTCCTTTTTTTTCGTTGCATCATAAAGTACTATATTCTTTTCTATTAACTGATATAAGTCTTTATCATGTGAAATAATATGAACCTTTAACCCCTGCTTTTTTGCAAGAGAGGCTATAGTAGCAATGACATCATCAGCCTCAAATCCATCTTTTGAGATGTGAGTAAATCCCATTTTTTCTATCCAATCAATAGCAATAGGAAGCTGTTTTAATAAATCTTCAGGTGTATCACCTCTATTTGCCTTATATAGTGGGTAAATATCTTTTCTAAAAAGTCTCTCTTTACTATCTAATGCAAAAATAATATAATTGCTACTGTGTTCTTTTTTGAGGGTATCTATTAAATTTATAAACCCAGTTAAAAGTCCTGTAGGAAATCCATTCGATGCTCTAAGTGGTGGAATAGCAAAATATAAACGGAAAAAGAAACCAAATGTATCAATGATTGTAACTGTTTTCAAAGTAAAAGCCTAATAAATAATATTTAGCATTTTACCAAAAAATAATAAAAATCAGCTCTTATAAAATTATTACCATTTTTAGGTCATAAAAGTAGGACAGATATTGCAAAAGTTTATTTTATGCTATTTTTAGGAACTCTTAAATCTCTAATAAAAAGTAAATAACAAATAGTAAATAATAAAAAAATTGCTATTCTTCACTCAATAAACTCTTGACAAATCGTATCTTTTAAGATACACTACTATATGTTTATAATAAAAGAGACTAAAATATTTTCAAAATGGTTACTAAAACTCAAAGATATAAGAGGTAAGGTTGCTATTTTTCGTAGAATTAAAAGAGTAAA
>CAZROY010000111.1:0-2941 GCA_964601885.1 uncultured Sulfurovum sp.
AAAAGTAGGAGGGTCAAATGGGTAGTAGAGCAGATTTAATAGTAGGTTTACAGTGGGGCGATGAGGGAAAAGGTAAAATAGTTGACCACATGGCTCAAAATTACGATTTTGTGTGTCGTTTTGCAGGTGGACATAATGCAGGACACACTATAGTAGTCAACAATAAGAGATATGCTCTCCATTTAATCCCTTCAGGTGTATTAAATCCAAAAGCTAAAAATATTGTGGGAAATGGAGTTGTGCTATCTCCTATCAATTTTATTAAAGAGATGAGTCAATTTAATAATTTAGAGGGGCGACTCTTTATATCTGACAAAGCTCATCTACTTATGCCATATCATGCACTTATTGACCAAGCAAAAGAGAGATTAAAGGGTGATAGAGCTATTGGCACAACAGGAAAAGGGATAGGACCAGCTTATAGTGATAAGATTGCAAGAATTGGTCATAGAGTGGGAGAGCTATTTGATTGTAGTAAGTTAGCATTAAAAATTGTTGATTTTTTTGAACACAATCGTGCCATATTTGATGTTTTAAATATAGATACTCCAAAAACAGATAAACTTATAGAGGAGTTACAAGGGTATAGAGAGATTTTAGCACCATATATTACAGACACAACTCAACTTATTTGGAAAGCTTTAAGTGAAGATAAAAGGGTGCTTTTAGAGGGCGCACAAGGTACTATGTTGGATATTGACCACGGAACTTACCCTTTTGTAACCTCATCAACAACAGTAACAGCCGGTGCATGTTCTGGACTTGGAATTAATCCAAAAGATATAGGAAAAGTAACAGGAATTGCAAAAGCATACTGTACTAGAGTTGGAAATGGTCCTTTTCCTAGTGAAGATTTAGGAGAGGCTGGAGAGCGACTCAGAAAAAATGGTCATGAGTTTGGAACAACAACAGGGCGACCTAGAAGATGTGGTTGGTTTGATGCAGTAGCCCTAAAACATGCTGTTAGAATAAATGGAGTTGACCAAATCGCCTTAATGAAATTAGATGTTCTTGATGGATTTGATGAGGTTAAAGTCTGTATAGCTTATGAGATTAATGGTGTAACGATAGACTATATACCTTATGATTTAGAAAATGCAAAACCTATCTATAAAAGCTTTAAAGGGTGGGTTAAGACAGAAGGAATAAGAGTATTTAGTAGATTACCACAGAGTGCAAAAGATTATATAAAAGCAATTGAAGAGATGATAAATTGTAAAATAGGAATTATATCCACAAGTCCAGACAGAGAGGATACTATTATTAGATAAGGAGTAGTAAGTGAGATTAAAATCAAAACAGACAGGTTATGTTGCTTCAAAAATAGGAATAGATTTAGCCAATGCCCCTTTTATCTATATGCCAAAGGGCAAAGATGCTGTTGTAAAGGTTTGTAAAGAGGTTATTGATAGAAATCTTGAAAAAGAGAAAAAACTTGACGCAAAAGTTCAAGAGATGCTTATTGAAAATGAGGCTGAAATCGAAATTCAGCAAGTTAAAGAGAGAGAACTCTTTTTTATGATTAAAAAACGATTAGCTCCAGAGTATGGTGTTATTATGAACTATGATGACCGCTATAATGAGGTCTCACACACTATTTTAGATGAGTTATATGAGAACTATTTAATTGAGTATGATGTAAATGATAATCAGGTAAGAAATGTCATCTTTAAAGCCTTTAAAGCCTTTGCCAACGCTTATGATAAGATAGATACTATTGTCTATGAGAAGATTAAAAAAATGAAAAAAGAGTATATAGTAGGTTCTCTTGAGTATGAGATAATCTATGAAAAACTTTATGAAGAAGAGCTAAAAAAAAGAGGAATGATATAATGGAGAGAGTTTCGCTATATTTTGAAAATGGTATATTTTTAGAAGCAGTAAGTTTTGGAGCAGAGGGTACAGCAGTTGGAGAGATTGTTTTTAATACATCTCTTACCGGCTATCAAGAGATAATAACAGACCCAAGTTATGCTGGTCAATTTATAACCTTTACAATGCCTGAGATAGGGAATGTAGGTTGTAATAACCAAGATATGGAGAGTAAAGGTGCATACTGTAAAGGTGTTATAGTTCGCTCCTATCAAAAAAGAGCATCTAACTTTAGGTCAGAAGAGCCGTTAGATACTCTATTGAAAAGATATAATATCTTGGGTATTACAGATATAGACACTCGCTTCTTAACTAAAATGTTAAGAGAGGAGGGAGCTATGATGATGATAGCCTCAA
This sequence comes from uncultured Sulfurovum sp., assembly GCA_964601885.1. Classification (GTDB taxonomy): domain Bacteria; phylum Campylobacterota; class Campylobacteria; order Campylobacterales; family Sulfurovaceae; genus UBA1140. The sequence goes on from CAZROY010000111.1 coordinate 2,230, forward strand.
CAAAAATTCATAATAGAGACGAGTTAAAAGAAATACTTAGTAACTCTCCTAGAATTGAAGAGGTTAATTATATAAAAGAGGTGAGTACAAAAGAGCCATATATACATAATAGTGGTAGATATAATGCAGTAGAGTTTAAATATAATAAACCAACAACCAATAAGCGAATTATAGCCCTAGATTTTGGAGTCAAAAGAAATATCTTAAATGAGTTAACTCATGTTGGTATGGAGGTTGAGGTTGCTCCAAACTCAATGGAGGCGGAAACTATTATAGATAGATTTAATTCAAAAGAGATAGATGGAGTCTTTCTATCAAATGGACCCGGTGACCCTTTAATTTTAAAAGAGGAACAGAAAAAGATTAAAAAATTAATAGATGCCAAAATTCCTCTATTTGGTATCTGTTTAGGTCATCAACTTCTCTCTATATCTCACGGCTATAATACATATAAATTAAAATTCGGACATCATGGTGGAAATCACCCTGTTAAAAACAGTATTAATGGAATGGTGGAGATTACAGCACAAAATCATAATTATAATGTACCAGATACTATTACCAATATAGCAACTGTTACACATAGAAATCTATTTGATAATACGATTGAGGGATTAAAATATAAAAACTCTCCTATAGTTTCTGTCCAACACCACCCAGAAGCAAGTCCCGGTCCTCATGAGAGTAGTTATATTTTTAATGAATTTAAAGA
>CAZROY010000112.1:0-7227 GCA_964601885.1 uncultured Sulfurovum sp.
TTCTATATATTTGGTTTTATCTATAAAAAAATAGTCTTCTTCTTTTAAGAGTTTAAAATTACTCAAACCGTAAGGTATCTTTTTCATTTTAATAACCTTTTTTTGAGTAATTATATCACAGTTATTGGATAACTATTAACAGTAATAACCCTTGTGTCGGTTCAATTTCTCTTGGAAAATCGGAAATCGGGGTCTGGTGAGGAATATTTTCGTAGTGAAACGAAGGAAAGATTCCTCACCTGAACCCAGACATGGTAAACACATTAAATATGTGGCACTGAGGTCAGGTATTGAATGTTTCACTTCACTGCGTTACGCAAAACATTCAATACCTGACCCCGATTTCCTGATTTCAATACAACTCTTGTGTCGGTTGTCTATCATTAAAATTAGCAAGAGATAAAGAGGCAAAAAGAGTATTAGAAAAAAATAAAGTTAATACCCTTTTTGCACTAACCTTAACTTCTGTTTAAACCTTATGGTACAACCCTACTTAATTCAACTCTAGTTGTACCATAACCTACAGAGACCTCTTTTACCACTCTAATAATCTTTGGGGTATCATATCCACACTCACTACCACACTTCAATTTTACACCAATATAGTATTGACCCGCTGGAATACCAAAAAAGCTAAACTCTCCATTACTATTGGTTGTTGTGAATTTCAAATAATTAAATAGTCTCTTATCGGGAGGTGTCATCTTATATCCACCTAAATAGCTCTGCTCATACCACTGTCTGGAGTAGCTAGTTACAGGATTTAGATAAAGTTTTAGATTTCTCTTTACAATTCTCTCATCATTAATACTATTTTCAAGATAAACCATTCCTATAAGAGTACTGTTTCCACTCCTTCGTAATATTCGATACTCTTCAACAGGAAAAGGCATTCTCTCCATTATCTCCCCATTAAGTCCACCTATAGAAGATGACTCTCCCCTTCTTTTTACGCCCAATGTTGGGTGGTTTTGTGGAACAGGTACAATGGCTCGACGAACTAAATTTGGATTATTTCTAATTAAAATCTCCTCTTTTATAGGCTCTTCTCTTGGTTGATGATAGATAACACTCCTATGTGGAGTTTGCGTCTCTTTTATACTGCTTGTATTTATTGTTATGACTTTTCTCTCAACACACCCTGATAATCCAAACATCAATAGAGCGACTAAGAGGTATTCTTTATAAGATTTTGACATATATCCTCCTTACTTTTTCAATATTATATCAAAATATTATTTCCCCAAACAGAACTCCCCAAACATTTTATCTAAAATTTCTTCAGAATTATAAGGTTTAGATATAGAGCTAAGATGAGTTATAGCATCTTGAAGATGGTATGAGAAAAATTCCAATTCCCCATTTAAGAGAGGCTCTTTTGCCTCCAATATCGCCTCTTTAGATTTTATAACCGCTTCTATCTGTCTCGTAGAGATTAACATTAACTCATCATCACCTCCAATAGCATTCAAAATATCTTCTAATTTATCTGTTAAAATCTTTACACTCTCTTTAGCACTAATTTCTATAGGATTATATTTGCTTAATTTTTTTATATTAAATCTACTCTCTAAATCTGACTTATTTAATACTACAACTATCTCTTTCTCTTTGCTCTTCTCTAATATATCAATAATCTTTTTATCCTCTTTATCATAGATTGAGTTTCTATCAAATAGAGCAATAATAACATCTGCATCTTCTATAGATGTCATTGACCTCTTAACACCTATCTTCTCTATAATATTATCAGCTTCTCTAATTCCTGCTGTATCTATTAGGCGAATAATGTGTGAACCAACTCTTATCTGCTCCTCTATTGTATCTCTTGTAGTTCCTGCTATATGGCTAACTATAGCCCTTTCATAACTTAATAGAGCATTTAAAAGTGAACTCTTTCCAACATTTGGTTTGCCAATAATTGCTACACGAAACCCCTCAATAAGACCTTTTCGTCTATAACTCGCATCTAATATCTTGTCAATCTGTATAATTAAACTATCTAATTGGGAGATGATACTATCTAATATATTGTCTGGAATATCCTCTTCTGCATAATCTATCATAACCTCAGAATAGGCTATAGCACGAAGTAATCCATCTCGACTCTTATCTATAAAATCTTTTAAATCCCCCTTTAACTGTTTGGCTAATATTTTAGCCCCATTAACCGATTTAGTCTCAATTAGTTTAGAGATGGCTTCAGCCTTTGTTAAATCTATCTTACCATTTAAAAATGCTCTTTTTGAAAACTCTCCAGCCTCAGCCAATCTACAACCATAACTTATAGCAGTCTCTAAAATCTCCTGAGCAATTATAAAACCACCATGACACTGAAACTCAATAACATCTTCACCTGTAAAACTTTTTGGATTTTTAAAATAGATAACAATAGCTTGGTCTATAAGGTCATTTTCTCTATTATATAATGAACTAAGATAGACTTTTCTTGCCTCAATACTCTTTTTTTTAGTTATTTTTTTGGCAATTTCAACCGCTTTATCTCCACTTACTCGAATAATGGAGATAGAAGATATACCACTTGCTGTAGCAATAGCTACTATAGTATCAGACATATTATATTAACCATTTTTACTACTATTAAAATTATTAATAATTATAAATTTTCGATTATCTTTAGCTGTCTTAATTGCTACATATTTATTTGGAAATCTAGCACGGAGCTGTTCAAGTGCAATCTGTACCAAAATTCCATCTAATGGCTTAGTTTTCCCTCTACCATTTTGCTCAATATGCTCAATAATTGGTTTTAGATAGTTTACAATCATATCCTCTTGAGACTGTATAAACTCTGCAATTTCAAGCTTTATATATAGATTATATCTTGCATTTATCCAATTAAATAACATATATGACAGGGCATTATATCTATATCCCTCTTTACCAATTAAGAGTGCTGCATCTTCACCATCAATAAAAATATGGGCAATATTATTAAATACATCAACTTCAATGGTATCAATATCAAAACAACTCTTCTTCATAAGAGTGGCTATTTTAGTCTCAATCTCTTTAGATAAGGCTCTATTTTTAGGGGTATCTCTATCATCGTCAAATCCTCGATAGCTCTTATCCTCCTCTTGACTATTTTCAAAAAAGCTATCAAGAACCTTATCCTCTTGTTTTAGAACCTTTTTCTTGATAGTTTCTGATTTATTCTCAATATCTTCTGATGGTTCTACTATATCCTCTTTAAGTGTTTTTGTCTTTTCTTCTCTATTACCTATACTCTGTTCTATTGACTCTTCTTCTTTTTCTATCTTATCTTCATCACTATTAGAGGGCATAACGATTTTTCTAGCCACCACTATAATAGCTGGTTTCTTAAATAAGCCCATTACTCCTGTGGTTGGATATTGTACAATCTCATAATTTATCTCTGTAATAGAACAGTTAAACGCCTCTGATGCCTTTTTATACGCTTCTTCAAGGGTTTTTGCTTCAATTCTTTTCATATCCATATTATAAATTCCCCCTTCTATACTACTTTTTTCTATTTTTTATTTTTTCTAACTCTTTATGCTTCTCATAAGCACTATTAATTACATACTGTTGAGCAATTGTAAATATATTATTGACTAACCAATAGAGAACTAAACCTGATGGGAATGTTAAAAAGAATATGGTCATAACAACAGGTAACCACTGAAAAATTTTCTGTTGCATAGGGTCTGTCACACTATTTGGTGTAATTTGTTGTTGAAACCACATAGATACACCCATTAAAATTGGTAATACAAAATATGGGTCTTGTAGAGATAAATCTTTAATCCATAATATCCAAGATGCACCTTGGAGTTCAACTGCATTTAAAAATACTCTATATAGTGCAAAAAATACAGGGATTTGTAACAACATAGGCAGACAGCCCCCCATTGGATTTGCACCATGTTTTTTATACAGCTCCATCATCTTCATATTCATCTTCTGAGCATCATCTTTGTATCTCTCTTTTATCTCTTTCATTTTAGGTGCTAAATCTTTTAACTTCTGCATAGACATCATACCTTTATATGATAGAGGGAATAGAAGTAACTTAATTAGAAGTGTTAAAATAATAATAGACCAACCCCAATTACCAATATGGTTATTTAACCAATGCAAAATACCAAAAAGTGGTTTAGAAAGAAAAGTAAACCAACCATACTCAATAGCCTCTGTAAGTTCAGGGTTGATATTATAAAGAGTGTTATACTCTTTTGGACCTATATATCCATGAAGTTTAAAATTTTGTTGACCCTGAACAAACATTAAGGCATTCTCATCAGGAGTTGTTATATATGAGACATTAATAGGATTTTCAAAATTGTATAGAATTGATGTATAGTATCTATCAAAAGAGGCAGTAAACTTAGCATTTGGAAAATTGGGACTCCCTTCAGCATCTCCATCTTCAATAATCTCAGTTACCCCATTTGATTTTCTAACCATAGCACCATTTACAACCATATATCTAGTATGGTCTGCGTCTGGTCTCTGACCGGTTGTTATAAAATACTCTTTAGGGCTTGAGAGCTTTATATCCAAATCATAATGTCCATCTTTATAAAAAGTTATACTCTTAGTAACAGTTACCGAACTTAACTTCTGTGTCAATATCAAATGTCCACTATTTGAGTTTAAATCAATTAGATTACTACTTGCACTATATGGAGTTTTTAACGCCTCCATATTTAACCCTTGGTCAACAAATCTTATCTCTAATGGTTTTATCCAATTAGGATTAAAGAGTTCCAACTCTTTTCCATCATATTTATACTTATCTTCTAAAAGCTTAACTTGGGCAATTCGTCCAATATTATCTATGGTATAGATAAAACTATCCGATTTAATAGTAGCTAAAGCTTCTACTCTAGTAATAGGTGCATTATTACTATTTGACGGTAAAGAGTTACTAATACTCTGCTCTTTTTGTATAGTTGGTGTTTGAGTTGATACTCGACTTGGTGTCTGTTGGGTCACCTCTGTTTTGCTACCATTGTTCTCAACACTCTGAGGTGTTTTTGGCATAAACATGTCAAACAGTACAAACACTGCAAATGAAAGCACTAAGGCTAAGAGAAGTCTTTTTTGTAAATCTTGTTGTTGTTCCACTAAAAATTACCTTTTATTCCTAACTATTAAAAAATATTATTTATATGTTAAATTATATTAATTAGTTAAGGATTTTATTTGAAATCAGTAGTTGGATTATAGCTAAAACTGTTTAAAAACATCATTGTTTTAGGGCTTTTAGTCGTTTTAATGTGTTAAAAAACGATTTGCGTAACTTATCATAATCACTAGTTAGTATTAGAGGCTTAGCTACTAAAATATAACTACCCATTTTTAATTTATCTATATGATTTATGAAATGAGACTTTAATAATCGTTTTGCTCTATTCCTAGATACTGCGTTGCCGACCTTTTTACTAGCAACAACACCTAGTTTATACTCCTCATTATGAGCCTGATAGAAGAGTACAAATTCTAATGTGTGAACTATTTTAGAGTTATTATATACTCTATTGAACTCTTTAGTTGTTTTTATACTACTAAAATGCTTTATACGGCTAATCTTTTTCTACCTTTAGCTCTTCTAGCTGATATAATTTTTCTTCCATTTTTGGTTTTCATTCTTATTCTAAATCCGTGAGTTCTTTTTCTTGGTGTGTTATGTGGCTGAAATGTTCTTTTCATAACTGTTAACCCTCCTTAATCATTTTCGCTCACATCTACAATAGAAGTGAGATATTAATTGAGACGCGATTTTACCCCAAAATTACTTAATATCAAATTGTTTTTTATATATTTCTTCTAAATTTCCCTTCTCTTTGTAGCTAATTATATCACCTATCTCAATAATAACTCTCTGTTTTATATCTCTATTTTCCAATACATTACCCAAAACCTCATCAGTACGAGTTCTAATATATACAGGTAGTATAGATAATCTATTTTTTAAAGCTATAAGTCTAAAACCATCTTTAAACTCTATAAGTGGTTGGTTACTTTTATTTCTAGTCCCCTCAGGAAAGATAAAAATTGAATTCCCCTCTTTTACTCTAAATTTAATATCACTAAAAAATCTCCCCATTTGACTCTGCTCTCTATCTAATAGAATAGCTCCTCCATGCCTTACAAAAAGTCCAAAAAATGGAGAATTATACAGCTCCTTTTTTGAAATCCATAAACCATAAATATCTGTCTCTTGAAGTGCTATCTCTATTACCAACGGGTCAATAATACCTCGATGGTTCGAGAGTAGTAGATACTGTCCATTGGGCGGTAATTTCTCTTTATTAACAACCTCAACAGAGAGATTTAATTTTTGAAAAAGAGTTGTGGCATATTCAACTCTTAATGCTTTTTTTCTATTGGAGCTATTAGCATTCTTTAATTTTAGACCAAAAAAGTTTGTTAAAAGCAGTGAATATATAGCTAATTTAATTTTATGAAATGTCATATTATATTTTATCTCCAATTAAGCTCTATTAACTTTAAAAATAGCCATACTCTTCTTAACTACTCCTAAAGTTTTACATTCAACTATTATCTCCTTCTCACTATTAGCTACAATAGGTGTTGTGGTATCTTTTCCATTAGATTTTAAATAGTCTAAATCAACCTCTATAATAGTATCTCCTACTTTCACACTATCACCCTCCTCTTTCAATCTCTTAAACCCATTACCCTTTAACTCAACTGTATCCAATCCAATATGTACCATTATCTCTATACCATTTTTCCCTTTTATGGAAAAAGCATGATTTGTAGGAAATATTCTACTTATAACTCCATCTATAGGGGCAGTAATATTACCATTATTAGGAATGATAGCCACACCATCACCTGCTAATTTTTTTGAAAAAACTTCATCTTGCACCTCTGCTAACTCTATCACCTCTCCATTAGATATAGCAAATACCTCTAATGGTCTCTTTTTAAAAAATCCAAACACTATTTTACATCTCCTCTCTTCTTTGTAACTCTATCCACTCTCTAATTTTTGCTATCTGCTCCTCTGTTCTAATTGTAGCTGTTCCACCCTCAGATACTCTACTATTCATAGATACTCTATTATCGAGAACTCCCATTACACCCTCCCCTATTCTACTATCTATACTCTGTAAATCTTCTAATGCTAACTCTGAAATATCCAATCCTTTATTTTCTGCTAAATTTACTATATTGCCTGTAATATGATAGGCATCTCTAAATGGAATA
>CAZROY010000113.1:0-10035 GCA_964601885.1 uncultured Sulfurovum sp.
CCCAACTTAATAAGGGCATTTTGATAACGAGATGAATTGATAGTAGCACGAGTTGCAATAATTAAAATCGGTTCATCTTTATCAATATTGTGGTTCTCTAGTGCCATTACTCCAGCCTCTATAACACCCAGAATTGGATAATCACTTTTACTATTCATCTCATCTAAAGCGTAAGCACTAACTGTATTACAAGCTGTAATCAGTAGGTCTATATCAAAATTATTAAAAAATTCCAATGCTTCAAGTGAGTATCTAATAATAGTATTTTTATCTTTTGTCCCATAAGGAACTCGTGCTGTGTCACCATAATATATAATTTCACTAAATAGTTCAGACTCCATTATAGACTTTACAACACTAAGTCCTCCTGCACCTGAATCAAATACACCTATTCGCATTACTACTAGCCATCATTCATAATTGCCAAAAACTCTTTATTATTTCTAGTTTTTGCCATTTTGGCAAATAGGAATTTTAATCCCTCTACATCTTCCATATTCTGCATAGCATTTCTAATTGCCCAAACCTTTTGAAGAGTTTGAGGGTCTGTTATAAGCTCCTCTTTTCTTGTTCCCGATTTTGTAACATCTATGGCAGGATAAATTCTTCTATCTGCTACATAACGATTTAGTACAACTTCAGAGTTTCCTGTCCCTTTAAACTCTTCAAATATAACTTCGTCCATTCTACTACCTGTTTCTATTAAAGCGGTGGCTATAATAGTTAAACTTCCACCCTCTTCAATATTTCTAGCAGCACCAAAAAATCTTTTTGGTTTATGTAAAGCATTTGCATCTACCCCACCAGATAAAACCTTTCCTGAACTAGGGGTAACTGTATTATACGCCCTTGCAAGTCTAGTAATGGAGTCTAATAAGATAACCACATCTTTGCCACTCTCTACCCTTCTTTTTGCCTTCTCTATAACCATTTCGGCTGTTCTTACATGATTTTGTGCAGGTAAATCGAATGTAGAGCTATAGACCTCGCCCTTTACAGACCTCTGCATATCTGTGACCTCTTCAGGTCGCTCATCTATTAATAGTACCATAAGTGATACCTCTGGAGAGTTATAAGAGATACCGTGTGCTAACTCTTTTAAAAGTTCTGTTTTTCCTGTTCTAGGAGGTGCTACAATTAAGGCTCTTTGTCCTTTTCCAATAGGAGTAAATAGGTCAAGTACTCTACCTGTAAGTTTTATGGGATTATACTCTAGTTTTAATCTCTCAGTTGCATACAACGGTGTTAGGTTATCAAATAGAGGTCGCTTTTTTGACTCTTCTGGTGGGAGATAATTAATCGCCTCTATTTTTAATAGGGCATAATATTTCTCTTGGTCTTTTGGTTGTCTAACTTGACCTGTGACTATATCCCCATTTCTAAGTGCAAATCTCTTAATTTGTGTACTACTTACATAGGTATCATTTTGAGAGTTAGCAAAATTTCCATCTTCACTTCTTAAAAAGCCATAACCGTCATTCATAACCTCTAAAATACCGGTAAATAGAATAAAACCACCTTGTTTTACTTGAGATTTTAAAATTTCAAAGATTAAATCTTTCCTTTTAAACTCATTTGGATTTTCAACTCTAACTTTTAGAGCAATACCTACCAGCTCTTCTAGTGTTTTAGATTGTAAATCCTCAACCTTATACCCCTCAACAGGAATATGTGTTCTATTATTGCTTGTTTTTTTCTTACTATAGTGTCGTTTTTGTTGTTGTTCGCTCATAAGTCCTCTTGAAAGCTATATGGAGTTTCTTCGTAGATTTTTTGTAGTTTTGTTATTATAGTCAATTTTGTATTAAATCTTCATTATCAATCAAAATTTTACTATAATTACATTTAAAAAAGAGTAATATGAAACAATTATTTATAACCGATTTAGACCACACATTTTTACATAGTAACCAGACAATTACACCTTTTAGTAGAAAAGTTTGGAATAGTAAGTCAAAAGAGCATTATATCTCTATCGCGACTGCTAGGAGTCTTAAAAAGACAGAAGAGTTTTTTAGAGGAATGAATTTAAATGCTCCACTTATTCTACTAGACGGAGCAATGATTATTACTCCAGAGCAGAAATTAATAGAATTAAAAACTCTTAATAAATCAATAGTTGATGCGGTTATTTATGAAGGAAAGCAATTTAATATTGAACCATTTATAATAGCATTAAATGACTATCAAAAGTTAAATGAGTCTTTTTTTATTCCTCCACTCTTAAACTATTATCAATCAACTCTTATTAAAAAGAGTTATTCGAAAGACCCTCGATTATCTTTTTGTAAGAAAATAGAGGGGATTGATAATACTTTAAAGATTGTATATATGGGAGAGGAGAGTACTTTACGACCACTAAGTAAACATATAAAAAAGATATTTAAAGATGAATTGGAGATAAAATTAGCACCTGAAAAGTATATGGGGTGTTACTTTTTAACTATTCTTCATCCATTGGCAGATAAGGCACACGCTTTAAAAAAGGTGAGTGGATATTTAGATATACCATTAAAAGATGTAACTGTATTTGGTGACAGCATTAATGATATAAAGATGTTTAAAATTGCTGGAACCTCTGTAGCTGTTAATAATGCTTTAGATGAGGTTAAAAAGGAGGCATCAATTATACTGCCTCATAGTAATGATGAAGATGGAGTTGCTCACTACATTAATAAGTCAACAAAATTTGACAATCCATATTTGTAATATTTTTATCAAATGATATACGAATTGAATTAAATAGTATTTTTACTCGAAGCTTATCTTTTGTATAACTATACTCCATCTCTTTTGGTGAGATAGAGTTATATCGGTTATTTATATTTTTATCTATAACTGATATAAAATTGGTTAAATTTATATCAGCTATGAATTTAGTATCTCTTTTGATATTTAGACTATTCTTTTTTATCTCTACATTGATACTTGTATCATTTTTATATGAGAGATTTTTACTATAGTGGAAATTTATTAGATAATTATAACCTTTAATATCAACAATTTTTCTCTCTTTTGATGTATGAAAAAATCTATATCTATTTTCATTTAAACTATAAATATCTCCCAACCCCAACTCTTTTATTGCAAAGGCTGGAAAAAATTCTTTCTTTTTATATTTTTTAATAATATTCGGCATGACACTTTCTAAACTCTCTATTCCATGACGAGAGTATAGATACTCTATTGTATTATATAAATTTTTGCGATTTTTTATATCGGCATCTTTAGATGCGAAGTTATTATCGTTTAACATGGTTTGAAGTCGTGAGATTTGATTATTTTTACTTACATTGGTAGCACTATATTGTCCAAATTGTGAGCCAATTAGTAAAATAGTAAGAGTTACAAAAAGCCATTTATAACTAGCCTCTTTTCTAAATATAAAATAGAGAGACATTAAAAACAACCAAACACTAAAAAGAGCAATAAAATATCTACTTTCTGTTATACCATACTCCTCTACCCTTAACCATATAGAGATACTCAACATTACTGTTTGAAATAGAATAGAGACCCATATCGCCCTTTTAAACTTAATATTTTCCTTCTCCCATATAGGAGTCCAAAAAAGATAGGTAGTAATTGCTACTATTGAAAATAGTATAGAAATCCAAGCTACAACTCCACTTGGCCACTGCATAGTTATAAGTATTTTAGCACTATATGCAAATAGAATAATAAAATACCCTATAGTTAAAGAGGTTAATATGTATTTTGTAAAGATAATCTCCGCTTTGGTATATGTTCTAACTTGAAGTAGTAAAATGTATTTTGGTATCTGAGCTAGAAATAGATTTACTCCATATATACCGAAGATAATAACGGCGAGTTGTGAATATCTTCTACCTGCTATATCTATATTAAATAACTCTTCTATAGAGTATAATGCCAATACTATCCCTATATATAGTAAAAATGAGAAAAATAGAGTGGCAACAACTGCCATAATTAAATTTTGTGTCCACTCCCAGATATTCTTATTACTAATTCGCACATTAATAAAAGGTGCCCAAAAAAAGATTAAAAATATAGCTATAATCAAAATTATATGTCTAAAGAGTAGATTAGTATTTAGAGTTTTTATATCAAATGGTAAAATATAGTAATATCCTATCAATAGAGCTAAACCTAAAATAGTCATTATAATATTGGACCAAAATAGACGAAGTGCAGGAAATAGAACAACCCCTAATGATGCAACAAAGGCTATTTTATTAGCAATGGTTACTATTTGACTATTACCATGATAATGGTAATCTAACTCTATAAGACTCACAATTATAACTGTTACCAAAAAAGCTGATAGACTAGCCATAGGAAACCGTTTTAGTGAGTTAATTATATTTTGAGATAAATTATCAACAGTTTTAAGATTAAAAATCATTTTTTTTCCTTTTTAAATAATTTATTATCTATTTTCTAATAGAGATTATTCTATTGAACAATATATTTTTTGACCTCATGCGTTGCCTACTCTATAAAATTATTAAATTAAATTTTTTTATATTTTACCATAAAAACATTTTTTAATATATTTAATTTTAATAAATTTTTTAAAAACTAACTAAAAAGTAAAAAGAACAGAAAATAACATTTAAATATATTTTTTTTATTTTATTCCAATGGCTAAATTATGGGATTTAAAAAAGATTATAAAACATATCTTAATAAAACTTTAAATAAAAAATATAATTATTAAGTTAAGTTTTTATTTAATTGTTGTAAAATTACACATATACTTATTGATAATACTAACAAAAATAGTTAGATTTATAGATAGGTTGCATTTCTATTATGACATGAGAGATAAAATAATGAGAGGACAGGTAAAATGAAAATTAGTGTAATTGGTATAGAGCAAAATGAGTTAATTAGTGGAAAAAATCTCGCAGAAATGGGAAATGAAGTTATATATGTTTGCAAAGACTACGAGCATGTAAATAATATCAAAAAAGGGTATTATACTCATAGCGAAAAAAAGATACTTGAACAGATAAAAAAGAAAAATAGTATTGATTTTACAGCAGATTTAAAAGAGGCATTGGATAGAGCTAATATGTGTTTTATATCAGAGAGTGAAAAGTATGATGTATTTAATATTTTAGCAAATGCAAAAGAGGTAGGAGCTAATATGAGTAACCACACCTTTGTAGTTGACCGTTCTGAACTGCCTATTAATAGAGCAAAACAGATAAAAGAGACCATTCAAGAAGAGCTTAATAAGAGAGGGGCGTATAATTTAACATTTGAAGTCATATCTGACCCTAAATTTTTAAGGAGCTAGTAGTAAACTATCCCAATTTTATCAATAAGGATTTACAGAATAGATAATAAAAAACTCTTTTTGTGCCAAAAGCTAAAATTTTATAATATAATATCAAAAAAATAGACAAAAAGAGTTTTAATGATTTTTCAATTTACAATTAAATTTATTCCTTCACTTCTATACAGTATAGCTTTTTTGGGAGTTTTCTATTGGCAATTTATTGAAACTTATAGTTTGATTATTAACTATTTCACACAATATAGACTATTTGTACTCTATGGATATATATTTATATATCTTTTTGGGGTACAAATAGTTGCTGTATCTATTATTAATCTACTCAATAATTATCTTATTAAAAAAGCTAGTTTTGTAGTCATTACCGTCATGACCATGCTAATTTTCTATATGCTCTCTTTTCATGATTTTTATCGTGTAATAGATTATTTTATAAAATATCCTCTTCCGTATAACTCTATTGTTGGCATTATTTTCTTTATAATGCTCTCATTAGGATACAGTTTATACAGCATTGGGGTACTTTTTTTCAAAAAAAATATACCATCACTACATATATTTATATTTTTTATTTTAGGTTGTCTTTATAGTTTGGGATTTATTCATTTTTATTGTAAACCAATCTTGTAAACCATTAAATATAAAAAATTACTTAAGAGTTTTATTTATATCTGATATAATATTTTTAAATAGTCCAGATATATTATTTAGTAAATTTTTAGTACTATTTAAATCTATATCAAGCTTATCTTTTGTTAAAATAACACCACTTTCTCTACTTAAGTTAATATCTTCAATCTCATTTACCTTTTTTTCTATATTATTTCTTATTTTTGAAAAGAAACTTTTAGTTTTGTTTAAATCTATAATTATCTTTTGATTTTTAAAATTAAACCCCATTTCGTTTAAAAAACTCTCTTCAATAGTACTATTTTGCTCCTTTTTGGCTTTAATAGTATCTGTTTTTATTAATTTTGTTTTATTATTCTCATTAAGAGAATTTTTATTACTATTTGAACAACCTAAAAATATTAAAAAAGCCCCAAATATTGGTAATATACTACTTTTTTTCATCATCATTTTTTCCTATTTTTTACTTAATTATAACATAAAAATTGATAATTGTCATCATAATTTCTACACAATTTCTACACAATTTTTATGTAAATTTTTAAAAATTACAGCTCATTTGTTGTTAAACAAAAACTATTTTAAGGATACTTTATACATGAGAAAGATTAGAAATATTTCTCTTGCATTAGTTATTATGCCACTTCTTCAAACAGGTTGTATGCAAGATAAGGTCTCAAATATTGTACCATCTAAATTGGCAGATAGAAATAGAACGGTCAACTCAAATGAGAATGATAAAGATACTATTTTAACTAAAAGTAGTGAAGATAACTCCTCTGACACCTCTGAGATTGAAAATCAACCCTATTATATAGTTGTAGCCGAAGATAATACTACAGATACTCTCAATGAAATTATTGAGTATAAGAATAGTAGTAGTGATGAGATTGTATCGACTGATACTATTATTGAGATGGAAGATGGTTGGAGTGAGCTTACCAAAGAAGATAAGATTATAGAGACAGCAAAAAATTTTATAGGTACAAAATATGTGTGGGCAGCAAATGGACCAGACTGCTTTGATTGTTCAGGTTTTACAAAATATGTATTTAAAGAAAACGGTATAACCTTACCTAGATATTCAGGTCATCAGGCTCAAGTTGGAATAAAAGTTTCATATAATGAACTTCAAAAGGGTGATTTAGTATTTTTTGATACTGAACATAAATTTCGTGGAAAAGTAAATCATGTTGGAATTTATATTGGAGATAATAAATTTATACACGCATCTTCTGCAAAAAAAAAGGTTGTCATAACCTCATTTAATGAAAAGCCTTTTTATAAAAGAAGATTTTTAAAAGGTGAAAGAGTGATTAACTCAGATGGAAATTACGCATCACTATAATTATCTTGATAGTATTTGAAATCTTTTCATTATTGGATATTATAATAGATAAACCAATAAGAAGAGTTTTTCCTTGAATATCTTTAAAGGGAGTTTTGCCATTGATTATATCTGATAAAGATATAACTTGTGGTTTTTTGACTATATTAACAAGAACTGTAGAATTATCACTATATTTACCAATACTTTTTTTATTAATAAATGTACTTAATAGGTCATAAAATCTCAAGTCTAGTCTTTGTATAATATTTGTGTGGTAAAAATAGAAATGAAAAAATATTAAAAATAGAATAACTAAAGTATAATTAACATTTCTAACCATAACCTATTTAAGAAACATCTCTAAATTTCTATTCCGTAACTTAGATACACTGTATGCTATAGGGATAACAAAGATAAATAGTATAATAATTTTTTTGATAAAATATAACCTCTTATAATAATTTTAGGTTATATTAACATAGAAAATTTCCAATAGGAGATATTGGAAATATCAATTTAAGAAATTCTAAAGGAAATGTTACTTTTCGTATCCTATTAATAATAA
Organism: uncultured Sulfurovum sp.; assembly: GCA_964601885.1. Classification (GTDB taxonomy): domain Bacteria; phylum Campylobacterota; class Campylobacteria; order Campylobacterales; family Sulfurovaceae; genus UBA1140. Next base: position 7,813 of record CAZROY010000113.1, read on the forward strand.
AAAAAGGAATTTTTTATATCAAAAAATAAAAATGATTTTTTTTGTCACATTTAGTAACACCATTTTTATGCTATTTTAAAAAATTACGCATTGAGTGCTGATTTTGATATTTCAACCACCTCTTTAAATGCTTCTGGTGAATTCATCGCCATATCAGCTAAGATTTTTCTATCCAACTCAACATTGGCAAGTTTTAAACCGTGCATTAAAGTTGAATAGTTCATATCGTTTAATCTAGCACCTGCATTAATTCTTGTAATCCATAGCCTTCTAAAGTCTCTTTTTTTCTGTCTTCTATCTCTATAAGCATATACCATTGAGCGTTCTAATTGCTCTTTAGCTTTTCTAAAATGTTTTCTTCTTCCACTATAGAAACCTTTGGCTTGTTTTAAAAGTTTCTTATGTCTTCTTCGTCTTATTGTACCTGTTTTTACTCTCATCAATTATCCTTTACCGTCTCTTTTTTTAAGAATGGGTGTCAAGTATTACACTTGAACTTATTATAAACTATCCCACCATCAATGGTGGAGTTTTCTGAAAATTCCGCACTACTGTTTGGATATTAAACAATCATCTCTTTAATATTTGCACTGTCTGCTTTATGAACATATTTAGGGTTTCTATTTGCTCTATGGTGTTGACCATCAACTTTGGTTAGAATATGACTTCTAAAAGCGGTACCCCTTTTAATTTTACCACTCTTTTTTACCCTAAAACGCTTAACAGCACCTTTAATGCTTTTCATCTTTGGCATATTTTATCCTTTCATATAGTATCTCTTATAGAGAATGGGTCGCGTATTATATCAAAATCAATTTAAAGTTTTTAAATTAATCAATACTTAATGTATTATAACAAAAAAGAACATATTTTTTCCTGTTTTTTCTAAAGAGTTAAAAAAAAGATAACTATCACATTATATTATCTAATAACAATCAACTTACTAAGCTACTATTGGTTATTATTGTCATATAAAAACATTTAAATTTGAAAGGGGAATGATATGGCATTTTTTAGAAAAAACGATAAAGCACCTGAAGCACCTAAACCTAAAAAGGAGGTAGAGGTTGTTAAAAAAGAGAAACCAAAACCGCCAAAACCTAATATCTCAACAGTTATCTCAAAAGGTATAAAAGTAGAGGGTAATATTAGTGGGAGCGATTTTGTACAGATTGATGGAATGCTCAATGGTAATATTACAATAGCAAATGTAACAATAGGAAAAACTGGCACTGTAAATGGTATTATTAAAGCTGAAAATGTAGCAATTGAAGGTGAACTCAAAGGAGAGATATACTGTAACGATTTGGACATTAGAAGAACAGGAAGAGTATCTAATAAAATTGAGACAACTAATCTTTTAATTAGTGGTGCAGTCATTGGTGATATATTATCACAAAATATAGTCACAATCTCTAAAGAGGGTAAAGTAAAAGCTAATACTATTCAGAGTAAAAAAGTTATAATTCATGGTGCAGTTGATGGTAAAGTGCATTCTAGTGATATAATTGAAGTTGGTCATGATGGCAAAGTTACAACCAATAGATTAGAGAGTAAAAAAGTGGTTGTTAATGGAAAAATTGATGGTAAAATCACAGCATCTGAACTATTAGAGGTTGGAAGAAACGGATTTGTTCAAGGTGAAATTACAGTTAAAAATATCAAAACTGAAGAGGGTGGTAGAGTTATAGGAACAATGGTAACTTATGAGGAGACTCAACCAAAACAGTTAGACACAAAACCTGAAATTATTGATACAGAAACAGCATAAACTATCCATAACTAAATTACTAAAGTTTACTGTAAAACCCTCAGCTTTGGCTGTAGGGCAGTACTTAAAATCATTATGAAAAAATATCGAAATTAAAGTAAATTTTAATAACTAAATAGCTGAAATCCCAATTGTCTAAACTTGTTTAGCGGTTGGGTGGTTCAGATGGAGAATATTAAGAGATGACAAAAACCATAACAATAGCTCACGGCAACGGAGGGCAAGAGAACAACGAGCTAATTACAAAGATATTCTACAAATATTTTAAAAATGAAATTTTAGAAAAAAGCGAAGATAGTGCTATTATAGAAAATGGAAAACTAGCCATGAGTACCGATAGCTTCACCGTTAGCCCTCTATTTTTTAGTGGTGGAGATATAGGAAAACTAGCAATCTGTGGAACATGTAATGACTTAGCCATGATGGGAGCAAAACCCAAATATCTAACCTGT
>CAZROY010000114.1:0-9940 GCA_964601885.1 uncultured Sulfurovum sp.
AGCAAAACTCTATAAGTAATAAAACTTAAAACCCAAGCTGTAATAGTGGTAAAGAAAAATAGATAAACTAAATATTTATATCCACCCGCCTCTTTCGCAAAAACCATAGATGCTGCCAAACATGGAAGATAAATCATAACAAATACAATAAATGCCATAGCTGAAGCAAAAGGTACATTTCTTTTTAACTCATTTGCAAGTGCATTACTATTCTCGTCAACCTCATCACCTATAGCATATAGTACTCCAAGAGTTGATACAACAACCTCTTTTGCAGCAAGTCCAGCCTCTAAAGCTACAGTCATTCTCCAATCAAATCCAAGAGGGGCAAAAAACGGTTCACTTATTTTTCCTATTTGACCCAAATAACTACCCTCTAACTTTTTTAATTTTAGTTCATTCTCCAGCTTTGCTATCTTGCTATCATCTTTTAGAACCTCTATTTTAGATTTATACTCCTGTTCTAATATTGGTTGATTTGGATAGGTAGCTAACACCCAAATTAAAACAGATGCACCCAAGATAAATGTACCAGCTTTTTTAACATAACTTTTTGCATTATTATATACTGTATGCCACATAAGAGTAAGAGATGGGAGACGATATTTAGGCATCTCCATTACAAATGGTTCATCTTCACCCTTAAATACAAATATCCTTAATGCCTTTGCCATAATAAGCCCCAATATTGCACCCGATATATATATAACAAAAAGCATGTTTCCAGCCTGTTCTTGACCAAAAAAAGCTCCTGTAAATAGTACATATATAGGAAGTCTAGCACCACAACTCATAAATCCTATAATAAATAGGGTAATTAATCTATCTTTTTCACTCTTTAGTGTTCTAGCGGCCATATAGGCAGGAACAGAGCAACCAAAACCTGTAACTAGAGGAATAAAACTCTTGCCGTGTAGCCCAAATTTATGAAAAAATCCATCTAGTAAAAAAGCCACCCTACTCATATATCCTGTAGTCTCTAATAGTGCGATACCTATATATAAGATAATAATATTTGGTAAAAAAGATAATACAGCACCAACTCCTGCAATAATTCCATCAACTATTACACTTCGTATAAACTCATTTGAAATAGTAGAACCAACCCAACTACCAAAAGTAGTTACTCCACTGTTAATAAGCTCCATAGGTATCTCACCCAATTTAAATGTAAGCTGAAAAAGAGTCCACATTAAAAATAGAAATATTGGAATACCCAGATATTTATTAATTAAAATATTATCTATTTTTTTGGTTCGGTTTTTACCTCCTTTATTCCTTTTACACTTAACTGTTTCCATTCTAATACCACGAGCTATTGCGTTATACTCATTATATTTTATCTCTGTAATATTTTTTGTCTCGTGATGAGTATATAAATGTTTCAGGGCTTTTATAAGGATTGGTTGAAGTTCCATCATCATTGGCTCATCTCTTAACTCTTTATATAAGTCTTTATCTTCAAAAAGTAATCGTATTGCAATTTCTCTACTTGATAGGTCTCTTATTTTAAAACCTTTTGCTTCTAAGAAATTAATTATCTCTAAAATCTCCTCTTCAACCGCATCACTATATATTATATTTGAGTTATCCCTTTTTGGACTATCTGCTACTTCATGAATTTTATCTAATAGCTCTTCTACTCCCATTTTTGTACTAGCAGAGACCAACACAACAGGTACACCAATAATAGCTTCAATCTGTTTTACATCTATCTCTATACCCTCTTTTTTCGCCTCATCTGCCATATTAAGAGCTAGAACCATTTTTTTATTTAATTTTAGTAGTTCAAGTGTTAAAAGTAGATTTCTCTGTATATGTGTAGAATCCAACACATTAATAATAACATCATAATCTTCATTATAAAGATAGTTATGGGCTACCTTCTCCTCTTGTGAAAAACCCTCTATAGAGTATGTACCGGGTAAATCAACCATCTCAAATTGGTGACAATGGTGTTCAAAACAGACCTCTGTCTTTTCCACTGTTACACCAGAAAAGTTTCCAACCTTTAATCCATTAGAACCACTCATGGCATTGATTAGCATTGATTTGCCAACATTTGGTTGTCCAGCTAATACTATTTTAATTGTATCCATTATATCTTTTCCACCTCTATCTCTTTTGCCTCATCTCCACGAAGTCCAATAAGTGTTCCATCGACTAATATCTCCATAGTCTGTTTTCCAAGTGAACACGCTTCGACTCTAACCTCGCTTCCTCTAACTACTCCAAATGAAGCAAGTCTTGTTTTAAGTGCCTCTGTTGTATCTATTTTTTTGATTAAGGCTTTTTCGCCATTATTTAAATTATTTAATCTCATTACATATCCTTTCTGTGAAAATTGTGCAAATGGTAGTGAATATCGACTTAATCAAAAGTTATAAGTAACGAAATCTCCAATATCTTACCAGCATTAATATTTGCCACTATTAAAATTAAGAGAATGATAATGAATATCAACTTAAATATTAATTAAATAATAATTATTTTTATCTCCTCCCTGCTAAAATTAACTAATCTAGTTGTTTAGAAATCTTTAAGTCCCACCTTCTCTAATTTAATGTAAGGTAGTTGAGTTAACAAGATAACTATCTATCAATATCTGTTATAATACTATTATGAAAAATCTATACAATAAGACAAGAGCAAAAGGTTTAAATGATTTAGAGTTAAGAGTCTATACATCAAGACTTTTAGGTAGTAGTAGTGATTTAGTACTAGATGGCGAAGGAAGTACATCTGTTAAAATAGAAGATTTACTTTATATAAGTAGTGGTAATTGGAATTTAGCAACTATAGAAAAGGAGGGATTTTTACCACTTCGTACTATTGAACTTATTAAATTATTACAATATGAAAGATTAACTAATAGTGATATGATACAATATCAACAAGAAGCATTAATTGATGAAAATAAAAATCTTGCAAATCCATCAATTGATGCACTCTTACACGCATTAATTCCATATAAGTTTGTTGACCATACCCACGCAGATGCAATTATTGCAATATCTAACTCCTATAGAGGTGAAGAGCTAATATCAGAAATATATAAAGATTATCTTATAGTTCCTTATGTAATGCCGGGATTTTTACTCTCTAAAATGGTATATAATATGACAGAAGAGATGGATTGGGATAATATTCAAGGAATTATTTTACATAATCATGGTATTTTTACATTTGCTAATAGTGCAAAAGAGAGTTATGATAGTATGATAGAAGCTGTTTCTTTAGCAGAGAATTATATTAAATATTCTAAAAAGAAAAAGAAGCATAACTTAACAAAAATTAAAGAGATTATATCCAATGCCAAAGGATATGAAGTGGTAATGAGGATAAATCAATCTGTTATAGCTAAGAAATTTGCTTCAAAGGAGGATATGGCACTATCTCAAAAAGGTGTTTTAATACCGGAGCATATTATCAAAACAAAAAGAGTACCTATTATATTTGAAGATGATTATGAGAAAGAGTTAGAAAGATATATAGAAGAGTATATAGAGTATTTTAATGAGTATAGTATTGGTGATGAGGTTATGTTAAATCCAGCTCCAAATTGGGCTATTCTAAAAGATTTTGGAACTGTTAGTTTTGGACGAGATGAAATGGAGGCAAAAGTTATAGAGGATATAAACAATCATACTATGAGAGCTATGATAGATGCCAAAAGATTTGGAGGATATAGAGGTATTAGTAAACAAGATAGCTTTTATATGGAATATTGGCAACAGTAAGTTCATTAATGAGAATGAATGTAAAATTTCAATTATTACTTCAGTACCTAATCTCTAAAGAAGATTGGGATTTTTGTGAATAGTTATTAAATTTAAACATTTTAAAACTTAAAATATATTTTAAGTTCTATTATTAAGTTATTTTTTTATTTTTTTTTGATTTATTCACAATTTTAACACTTTATGTTGTTATACTTTTATCATGAGAATCACAAATATTCTCCTTCAATTATTTCCCCATAATTGATTCTCATAGATAGCTTCTTATTAATATAATATTTTCCCCTTATTTTCGATTAGAAAAATTTGAAGCTATCAAATAAACATCTCTAAAGTTTTTATTTGTATAATCAGACTGTTAATTTATAAGGAGATATATTAGATGAATAGAAAACAAATTTATAATCCCTCTTCACAAGAGAGAACTGCTAATAGAAAAATTTTTGGTGGCAATCCAACAGGAATTTTTGAGCTTAATGATATAAAATATCAATGGGCATATAATCTTTGGGAGGTTATGTTAAATAATACATGGTTTCCGAAAGAGGTTGACATGACACAAGATGTTTCAGATTATAAAAGATTGACTGAACCTGAAAAAACCGCCTATGATAAGGTCTTGGCACAACTAATATTTATGGATTCTCTACAGACCAATAATTTAATTGACAATGTAAACCCATTTATAACTTCTCCAGAGATAAATCTAATATTGGTTCGTCAAGCTTTTGAAGAGGCTCTCCATTCACAAAGTTATGCTGTTATGGTGGATAGTATATCACAAAATAGTGATGAAATATATCAACTGTGGCGTAAAGATATGATGTTAAAGAGTAAAAACGATGCTATAGCTAAGGTATATATGGAGTTGAGTGAAAATCCAACCGATGCCAATATTGTAAAAGCGATGTTTGCAAATCAGATATTAGAGGGAATATATTTTTATAGTGGATTTACATATCTTTATACATTAGCACGAAGTGGAAAAATGTTAGGTTCCGCACAGATGATTAGATTTATTCAAAGAGATGAAGTGACCCATTTAATACTTTTTCAAAATATGATTAAGGCTACACAAAATGAAAGACCTGAGCTATTTACAAAAGAGTTATTAGATGAAGTTTATGATATGTTTCAAAAAGCTGTTGATTTGGAGATTAAGTGGGGAAAATATATTACACAAGGTCAGATATTGGGATTGACTGATAATATAATTGAGCAGTATATTCAATACTTAGCAGATGATAGATTAAAAGCTGTTGGAATGGAGAAACTATATAATGTGGAACACCCTATTAAGTGGGTCGATAACTTCTCAAGTTTTAATGACCAAAAGACAAACTTTTTTGAGGGCAATGTCACTAATTACTCCAAAGGTAGCCTCGATTTAGATGATTTTTAAGGAATAAATATGTTTTATGTATCAAAACAAGAGTATAGTATTGCTATACTCCAATTAAAAACAGAAAGCTCATATAGACGAAATTTAAATACTTTAATAGATTACATTAATAAACATAGAGATAAAAATCTTATAGTAGCTCCAGAGGTTTTTTTAACAGCTTATGATTATGATAATTTCCAAAAGGCATATAGTTTTTATAATGTAGCAATAGAAGCCCTTTTGCCAATTGTATCAAATCAAATTTTAATTTTTACTATTATAAGAGAAGAGGGTGGTAGAGTTTTCAATCAGGCTATTGTGATACATAATCACAAAATTGTATATAGACAAAATAAGTATAGACTTTTTAAATTGGGTAATGAAGATAAATATTTTACAGCCGGAAAGTTGAAAGATATTAGGACTTTCACCATTAATGGAGTTAAATATGGACTATTAATATGTTTTGAACTAAGATTTAAAGAGATTTGGAAAAGGTTAGAGGGGGTTGATATTATAGTTATCCCTGCCATGTGGGGAATAGAGAGAAGAGTACATTTAGAAATATTAGCACAAGCATTAGCTATTATGAACCAATCGTTTGTAGTTGTTGCAAATTCTGCAAATATTGATATGGCAAAAAGCTCTTTAATTGCTACTCCTTGGGGAAATATAACTAAAAATAACAATTTAAAACTAATCATTAAAAAAATTGACCTAAAAGAGGTTACGAAAATACGCAGATTGCTATCTATGAGATAATTTTTCTCTTTGTTTACTTACTGTTTACTTTTATTCTATATAATACACATTAAGAAAGATATGAAACACATACACTCCTTTGTAAAACTTTATTAACTTCTCCTTTGATAAACGAAAAAACTCCCTCTTTCATATCTTTCACAACCTAAGAGTTTAAAGAAATTATGTATTATCAACAATAAATCAAAGTAAAACAAAGAATTTTTCTGGTACAATTCGCGAATTCATAAATTTTGGACAAAATTTCCAAAGTATTAATATAAGCGAAGGATAGAGCAAGTATGGCACATCATAAGTCAACAATTAAGAGAATTCGGCAGACTGCAACAAGAACAGAGAGAAATAGATATTACAGAACAAGAGTTAAAAATATTACTAAAGCTGTAGTTGAAGCTGTAGAGGCTAATGATAAGGTTAAGGCTATGGAAGCATTTAAAATTGCAAATAAACAACTTCATAAATTGGTCAGTAAAGGTTTCCTTAAGAAGCGTACAGCATCAAGAAAAGTAAGCAGACTCAATCTACTTATTAATAAGCTTGAAGTTGCGTAACTGTTAAATTGGGTACTTATAGATACCCTTATAACTCAACTTATTCCACTAGTAGGTTTTTATCATGTTTCAAGAAAAATTACAACCATTTATCGATAGATATGAAGAGATAAATACTCTTTTGAGTTCACCCGATATTGCCAAAGATATTAAAAAAATGACAGAGCTTGGAAAAGAACAGGCAAAACTATCCAAACTTGTGCAGAAAGCAAAAGAGTATATTCAAATATCAGAGGATATAGCAGAAAATAGAGAACTATTAGGGGATACAGAGCTTGGTGATTTAGCTAAAGAGGAGCTAAGTTATCTTGAACCACTTCTTCCAAAACTAGAAGAGGAGATAAAGGTTCTAATGATACCATCCGACCCAAATGATGATAAAAATATATATTTAGAGTTAAGAGCGGGAGCTGGAGGTGATGAGGCATCTCTATTCGTAGCTGACCTATTTAAGATGTATGTGAGATATGCAGAGACAATGGGTTGGAAAGTCGAGATTGTAAGTTCATCTGATGGAACAGCTGGAGGATATAAAGAGATAATAGCCATGTTAAAAGGTGAAGGGGTTTACTCTCAACTTAAATATGAGGCAGGTGTGCATAGAGTTCAAAGAGTACCAGATACAGAGACACAAGGTAGGGTTCACACTTCAGCCATTACAGTAGCTGTTATTCCTGAAGTTGATGATGTTGAGGTAGAGATTAAACCGAATGAGATAAAAATGGATGTTTATCGCTCAAGTGGGTGTGGTGGTCAATCTGTAAATACCACAGATTCCGCTGTTAGATTAACTCATATTCCAACTGGTATTGTAGTAGCAATTCAAGATGAGAAGTCTCAACATAAAAATCGAGACAAAGCTATGAAAGTTTTAAAAGCTAGAGTTTATGAAGCTCAACTTCAATCCCAACTTGATGAGACATCAGCAGAGAGAAAACTACAAGTAGGTAGAGGTGGTAGGTCAGAGAAGATACGAACTTATAACTATCCTCAGAATCGCATTACTGACCATAGAATTGGTTTAACACTCTACTCATTAGATACCATTATTAATGATGGCAATTTAAAATTACTTCTTGACCCTTTAAATGCACATGCACAGGCAGAAGCCATTAAAGAGGCAGGATTATAAAAATCTTTTTTTTAAGTGTTATTTAAATTAGCTATGACTAGTTTTGCATAACTCTGCCCCACACTAAAACGATTTACTCTTTGTCGATAGTAGTTAATTAATTGGTGGCACTTAACCACCTCTCCAATATTATTTTGGCAGAGATAGAGTCTATTTTTCCATCTTTTTTATGTCGGAATACACCCTTAGTTATCTCTTTAGCCTCTATAGATGAACCGTATTCATCTTGATATAACACCTCTATCTCTTTTAACTCTAAAAGTGAGATAAAATGTTTAATTCTTCTTTTCATCTCATCTTCAGTAGAGCCACCTTTAGGAATACCAACAATAACTCTTTCTATTCCCCACTCATCTAAAAAGGTTTTTACATCTTTTGATGCTTGTTTACGATTTTTTCTTAATATGGCATTTTGTGGAAAGACAACTTTACCATCTAAACATAGAGCTAAACCTATTCTTTTAACTCCTACATCTATACTTGCTATTTTCATCTTTTTTACTCTTTACTATTATTCTTTTGGGTTTAAAAAGCTCTTTTGCTTTTAATATCATTGGTTCTTGTAGTATATCCATCTCTCCTTTATTCTTCTCTTTAGTACAATTTTCTATAGGAGATTTGACTTTTTCTGCATCAGCTTCGGTTTTAGTTTTTATGGATATAGGCTGTTTCGATATATTTTTTATCTTAATATCAACTCCAAAAATCTCTTGGGCAAACATTCTAATATTTCCCCACTGATATTTTAATACATCTCTATCTCTCCCTTTAGCTTTTGATTCCCATGTTAGTAGATTATTACTGTATGAGATATATTTAATATTTCGCTCAAAGCAGTCGCCTAAAATTGGATTTCTATTATGAAGTTTGGCTATAAGTTTTTTAAATCCCTCCTTACCAATATCTAAGATTGGCTTTTGGAAAACCTGTTTATCTCTTGTTTGTGTAGAGCTTTCTTTCATAACCTCTAAGTTAATATCTTGCTTATCTATAGACTCTATCATCTTAAAGAGGGTTAATAGTAATACAAACTCGCCACTACTACCAATATGTAAAAGAGACTTCCCATCAGCTAAAATTCTAAAAAATCTATCTATCAATGTTGGTTTAATCTGTTTGGAACTTTTTAGTAGAATCTCTTTTAGATATAGCATTAACTCATCTATTATCATCTCTGCTTCAAACTCATCTGCATTTTCTAAAAACTCTAAAATAGCTCCATTATCTTTATTTAAAACAGCATCTATTAATCTATCCAATATAGAGGGGTCTATAATTCCTAACATATTTGTAACTGTAGATATATCAATATGACCCTTTGAATATACAATAGCTTGGTCAAGTAGAGTTAAAGCATCACGAACACTTCCAGCTCCAACTCTTGCAAGAATAGATATTGCCTCTTTTTCATAAGATATACCTTCCAGATTTAAAATATACTCTAGGTGTTGTTGTAATATTTTTTGAGAAATTTTTCTAAATCTAAAGTGTTGAGTTCTACTTAGAATTGTAGCAGGAAGCTTTAAAGGTTCTGTTGTTGCTAAGATAAACTTTATAAAATTGGGAGGCTCTTCAAGAGTCTTTAAAAGAGCATTAAATGCCTCTTTTGTTAACATGTGAACCTCATCAATAATAAATATTTTATATCTAGCAATAGCCGGTTTATATTTTGTATGCTCTATAAGCTCTCTTATATCATCTATTTTTCTATTAGATGCTCCGTCCATTTCAATAATATCTATATGTTTTGACTCATCTGCCATGATACAGTTAGAGCAGACCCCACAAGGATTTGAACTCTCCCCTTTATCACAAATTAGTGCTTTTGCAAAAATTCTAGCTGTAGATGTTTTTCCACTACCCCTTAATCCTGAAAATAGATATGCGTGTGAGAGTCTATTAGTATCAAGTGCTAAACTCAATGTTTGAGAGACTGCGTCTTGACCTATTAAATCATGAAATGTAGTGGGTCGATACTTCCTTGCTAATGCTATTGACACTAAAACTCCTTATCTTTTGCATCTATTTTCAGATTATAGCAAAACTATTTAGTCAAAGGAGTTTATGGATTTATTTAGATAGAATTTGCATAAAAATATAAAGGTGTATAATTATGAAAAGATATAGACATTATAAGAGAGATAAAGCTATTATTTTGGCATGTTTTGGCTCGGTTATAGAACAACAGATGTATTTAGATTTAAAAAAAGATGTGGAGGATAGATTTGAAGGTATAGATGTATTTTTATCATTTAGCTCAAGAATGGTACTTAAAGATTTACATAAGAGAGGAATGGATTATAAAAATCTATCTCAAATATTAGCTGATGTTGATATGTTAGGATATAGAAATATAGTTGTAGCCTCAATT
>CAZROY010000115.1:0-2517 GCA_964601885.1 uncultured Sulfurovum sp.
GGGGAGAGTCGAATAAACACTATCCACTTGCGAGAACAGCGGTTACATCTTTAAATTTCAATAACTATATCGATAAGATAGATAGAGCCACCTTTATTAAATTCTAATATTTGGTGGCTTTTATCAATTAAGTTGACCTATGGAATACTATCAATAGTATCATGTCTATCAGAGTCTATATCATCACAACTAGTTCCACCATCAAAGATAATCCATCTCCAAAGATTTAATAATTTATCTTTAGCATCAACTGCTTCACAACTATAAATACTATCTCCTGCATTAAACTGAACTGATGATTTTAAAGTCTGTTCACTCCAATTAATTAATATACTATCATAGTTTGGAGTTGATAGTGCTATACCTTCAAACATAGATTTCATATATCTCACATTGCCAACACTCCAACTACCTATATCTTGATTAAATGATTTTGCCTCTTTAAACATACTACTCATATCAGTAACTTTAGATACATTCCAATTTTTTAAATCTTGATTAAAACTATAGGCATAAGCAAACATAGAGTTCATATCTGTAATTGAAGATACATCCCAATCTCCTATAGGGTCATTAAATGATGTTGCACCATAAAACATATTTCTACTACTTGTTACATTAGATAGATTTGGTTTATCTGAAGCATCTCCCTCTAGTGAAGTACACTCCATAAAAGCACCCTCCATAGAACGCCATCTATTATCTCCCCATTGAACTATCTTAATTAACTTTCTTGCATCATTTTCTACTGTTGCCATATCTCCGTCACTATTTTTACCAAATGCTATCTGAGGAAATTTACCAAAAATAGTTACCGTATAACTACCCTTACTACTATAGGTGTGAGTTATATCTGTTGTCAAATTACTATCATGTGTTCCATCACCCCAATCAACACTATAGTTATATCCATCTCCATTAGTAGGAATGGTAATTTGATTTTGATTTGAAGTTCCATCTTGTGAGGTTTTCCAAACGGTAATAAATGAATTAGCTGGAATAGTAAAGTTATCAGCCACATCTGTACTATTTTTATCATCACTACTGCTATTTCTATCTATAATTGGATATATCTCTTCTGCCCGTTTAGGAGTGATTTTTAACTCTTGATAGAGCAGATTTAGATTATTATCAACACAACTTATATCACCATTACAACCATTAATTTTTGCAGGAAATTCATTTTCAATTCCATTGGCAAGAAGTCTATGAGACATCTCAATTAAATTATCACGCATAGCCTGTTCCGCTTCAATATGACTATTTAATTCTTTAGACAATATAGATGACTCCGGCGATACTCTCGGTTGGGCTAATCTATCTCTTAATGTATTTAAGTTCTCTTCTAAAACTTTTAAAAGCATTGCATAAAACTTATTCTGGTCATCTTCCCTATCTAACTCTCTAGCCTTTTTAACATTTGCTTCTGTTAAATTATTTGCATCAATCATTGTTTGGAAAATAGATAACTCTTTTTCTAACTCATTATCTAACAATCCATTAAAATGAAATGTAAACTTTCCGTTATCATATTTAACATTTACAATATCTTGTAACTCCAATAATAGAGGTTTTGTTGGGTCAAGCGTCTCTAAAAGATATTTACCATCTTCACTTTTTGATATTTTTGAAAAGATTTTATCTATATCATCATCATCTCTATTAATATCTATTTTTGCCTGAAGCTCTATCTGCTCACATATACCATTATTGTTGTCATCTTGACATATATTTAAAACTATCTCTTGAGGAATTCCAACTAAATTTAAAATTCTCTGAAGCAACTCTTTTGCCTCTTTACTAGATCCTCCTCCACAATTAACTAATGAAAATATTACTACTATACTAAATAACCATATAACCTTTTTCATAATGTATCCTTTCTTTAGTATGTCAATATTTTACAATAATATTATATATATATAGTTTAATTATAATCTTTTCTGTGTAATATTTAATTTAATAATAAAATAAAATTAGAAAATTTAAAATAAATTATTTAACTTTCATATTTTTTAGAGTAAAATATATCAAACAGGGATTAAGGATTAAATTATGAAAAGATTAAAATATCAAAAAAAACTAATATTTCTACTTACTCTATGTTTAACAGCTTGTGGTGGGGGTGGAGGTAGTAACTTAAGTGATAATAACGACTTAAACAGTTCAATTACAGAAGAAAATCAAAAACCAAGAGTATATGCAGGAGAAGATAGAAAAGCTCAAATCAATGTATCACTAACAATTTGGGGAAGTGCAATAGACCCAGATGGAGTAATAAGTAGCTATGAGTGGAAAAAGGGTGATGAGGTTCTATCATCTACTGCAATAGTATCTTATATACCAACTCAATTAGGAACTGATAAACTCACATTAACTGTTATGGATAATGATGGAGCAGTAGCTAGTGATAGTATCAATATTAATGTTGTAGAGTATGAGGTAAAAGATACTTATAATGACCCTTTACCATTTTAAAACTATTTAACTCTTAATATTAATAAATTATCATCTCTA
>CAZROY010000116.1:0-23925 GCA_964601885.1 uncultured Sulfurovum sp.
TATAGACACAAATGGTGATGGAGCAATTGATGCTAATGAATTCCAAGCACACCAAACAGCACAAATGGCTCAAAGACAAGGCATGAGAAGAGGGAGACAAGTCAAAACTCAAAGAGTAGGAGGTGGTCACAGCAGACCTTAATATTTTATTAAACCTATTATATTATAATTTCAATAAAAATAGGAGAATATGTGAACAGTAAAAATATAATTAATTTTATTGTTCTTTTAATTATAGATATAACAACACTTATAGGTATCTTCTATCTCTCTGTTTTTATAAGAAATAGACTTCATAGTGATAATATACCTCCATTTAATCAGATAGAGCTTGTTAATTTTGTTTTTGCGATATGTATAATCATATTTTTATTTTTAAATGAAAAAATATATTCATTTCGATATGATTTTTGGCAAGAGTTAAAAAAGGTGGTGAAATCAATATTTTTATCATACCTTTTAGTTTTAACTCTTCTTGCCTTAATGAAGAGCAATTTAGAATATTCAAGACTTTTTATGACTATATATTTTATATTAGCTCTTATTATTGTACCTCTAGTAAAGAGATATGCTAAACTTCTTTTATACTCATTCGATTTTTTAAAAAAGAAAGTTCTTCTTATTGGTGATGAGGTAGAAAAAGAAAAATTTAAACAAGAATTTAACAACAATTTTTATTTAGGACAGATATATGCGGAAAAAGAGTATGATTTTGTGATTATCATTTCAAAAGGTATTCCTTTATCCCAGTTAGATAAGTTAGTTCATAACTATATTGATAATAGTGATGGATTATATCTTGTTCCGTATATGATAAATATAAATTTTGCATACTCTACAATTTTAGAATATGAAAATATACAACATAACTCAATATATATAGAAAATAGACTTCTTATTAAACATAACCTGTTTCTAAAAAATCTATTTGATAAACTATTTGCTATTGTATCCCTTCCTATCTTCTTTATTATACATATAATTATATCTTCTCTTATAAAATTGGATAGTAAAGGGACAATTTTATTTAAACAGCCAAGACTTGGAAAAGATAATAAAGATTTTTTATGTTATAAATATAGAACTATGTATGAAAACTCAAATGAGATACTCCAAAACTATCTTGCAAAAAATCCAGACGAAATGAAATATTATAGTAAATATCATAAATATAAAAATGACCCAAGAGTTACAAAAATAGGTAAAATCTTGCGTTCTACATCTCTTGATGAGCTACCTCAATTAATTAATGTATTAAAAGGTGAAATGAGTTTAGTAGGTCCAAGACCTTATATGTTAAATGAAGCAAATAAATTGGGAGAAGACAAAGAATTAATCTTAAAAGTAAAACCGGGTATTACAGGCTTATGGCAAGTAAGTGGCAGAAATAATTTATCTTTTCAAGAGAGAAATCAACTTGAAGTTTGGTATATAAAAAATTGGCTATTTTGGGATGATTTTATTATTCTTATTAGGACCATTAAGGTTGTTCTTCTAAAAATAGGAGCTAAATAACTAATAACTTTAAATACCCAACAGAAAAAGAGAGAATAAGGCAAAAGGAAAAAGCAAATACTTACATGTAAAGATGAATAACAGTGTATTTTTATTATATTTTGTTTAAAAAATCTTATTAAACTTTATTTTATATATGCTTTATATCAATTATCTGATATAATTAAACCACAAGATTAATAGAAGAAAAAGGAATAGAATTGACAAATACAGTAGAAATTATTCAAAATGAACTACCAAAATATGACGGTCTTACTAAAGGAGAAAAAAGTTATGGTCTTTCTCATCTTGATGAGTGGGTGCCTGAGAATGGGCGTTTAGAAGTACTTATAGAAAAGTTTGCAGAAAAATCTTTAGATATTAAGCCTTTTTTAAACCAAGTTGGACTATTAAAATAGTTTAAGTCGCCTTTTAAGCTCTTTTAAACAAAATAGAATTATTTTTAATCTGTTTTGTTAACAAAACTATTTTTATAAGTAATTTTGATTAAATTACAAAAAATATTATAAAAAAAGTTATTGTTGATTATTAACATTTTTAGTAGATTTTGCCATAAAGCCCTCGCCTTTAGGTGTGAGGTTAATAACATGACATTGCTAACATATATCAATACACAACCAACACACTTTTATAATATATAATTCTTTTGTCACCCCTATAAAGGAATATTATAATTGAAAAAAAACTTAATATTATTTACATTAATATTTTTATCTAATGCTTATGAGATGAAATCACATATTATAAAAAATACAAATGATACTCCAATACGAAATAAGAATAATTTAACAACTATTCAAAAACCTATTAATATGAGTATTGGGAACGCAACAAAGGGTAAAAATATTTTCAGAAAGTATATTAGATTTTATTGTAAACTAACAAATGATAAGTTTACAATTATTCATACACAAGATGAGTGGGAAGATATAGCCCAAGCTGGTAAATTTAAAGAAGAGATGTTTAAAATATGTCCTAAATTAAAAAAAATTTATCAAGATAGATGGTCTCCACACCTATATCAATTTGCTTATGAGTATGCTAGTGATAGTGATAATGTTCTACTCTATTAATAAATTTTGACTACTATCATATTAAAAAAGGGAAATTATGGCAAAAAAAAAGACTCTATTTGAGTGTCAGGCTTGTGGATTTCAATCACCTAAATGGTTGGGAAAATGTACAAACTGTAATGAGTGGGACACAATGGTAGAACTTACTAATGAACAGATAAAATTTATTGAAGAGACAAAAAAAGAGTCTAAAGGTGGAGTAAAAATTAAAGCCACCCCCATTACAGAAATTATACAAGAGGATATTATAAGATTTAGTTCAGGTAGTAAAGAGCTGGATTTGGTATTGGGTGGAGGAATAGTTCCTGCCTCATTAACTCTAATTGGGGGAAGTCCCGGTATTGGAAAATCTACCCTACTTTTAAAAATTGCAGGAAATTTAGCAAAATTGGGTAAACGAGTCCTCTATGTATCTGGTGAAGAGTCAGCAGGACAGATAAAACTTAGAGCCAACAGATTAGATGCAAACTATGACGAGCTATTACTGCTACCAGAAATACATCTACAAAGTATTATTCAAGAGATAAATAGCCAAAACTACTCTTTTATCATTATTGACTCTATTCAAACACTATATTCAGAAAATACTCCATCAGCTCCCGGCTCAGTTACACAAGTTAGAACTATAACTTTTGAATTGATGAGAATTGCTAAAAATATGGATATTCCAATATTTATTATTGGACATATTACCAAAGATGGCTCCATAGCAGGACCTAGAGTTTTAGAACACATGGTTGATACTGTACTCTATTTTGAAGGTGATGTTAACTCTGAACTTAGACTATTAAGAGGATTTAAAAATCGTTTTGGAAGTACAAATGAGGTTGGAATATTTCAAATGAGCAGAAATGGACTTCTTGATGCCAAAAATATGATGGGAAGATTTTTTAATAGAGAGAAATTAGCATCAGGTTCAGCTTTGACAGTTATGATGGAGGGTAGCAGACCAATTATTATTGAGATACAAGCTTTAGTGGCAGAGTCTTATGGACACCCCAAAAGAAGCTCTACGGGATTTGATAATAATAGACTTAATATGCTTTTAGCTCTTTTAGAAAAAAAGTTAGATTTACCACTTGGAACTTATGATGTTTTTATAAATGTGTCAGGAGGAATAAAAGTTAATGAACCAGCAGTGGATTTAGCGATTATCGCATCAATTTTAAGTTCATATAGAGATAGAGAACTTAGTAGTGAAACTATATTTTTGGGTGAAGTGAGCCTTACAGGTGAGATTAGAGAGGTCTCCTCTTTAACGCAAAGATTAAAAGAGATAGATACACAAGGATTTACAAAAGCAGTAGTTCCTAATAAACCGTTAGAGCCTACAAATATCAAATGTTATATAGCAAATGAGGTATCAAAGGTTGTAGAGTGGATGTAAATCAACAATAAATAACAAACTTTTAGATATAATTAAACAAAAAAGGATTTTATTATGATAAAAAAAATTTCAATTCTTTTATCTCTTATTTTAACTATTACAATGGCAGACTCAATTAGACCTATTATACAGCTGGGATTTACAAGTGGTGGAGATGAACTAGTAACTGTTGAACATGACTACTCTAGCAACTATACTATTGATGCAGGTGATGGTATTAATATGGAAGTTGGTATGGCAATAGATAACCCCTTAAACAATTTTGAAACCCAACTTCTAATAGGATATAAATTTGATAGTGATAGTGCTAGTAATGGTGATATTACGTGGAGTACAATACCAATTTCTGCATTAGCTTTTATTAAAACACAAGGGTGGAAATTTGGAGGGGGATTTACATATCATATTAATCCGTCACTAGAGGGTGATTTCAGTGGTGGAGTTAGAATTAGAGATGATTTCGATGACGCATTAGGAGCCATTATTCAGATAGAGTATGAGCCAATAGATGCTTTTGCAATAGGAGTGAGAGGTACATTTATAGAGTACCAATTAACCAATCAACCATCACAAAAAGCTAATGGCAATAGCGTTGGATTGGTTGCTTCATTTAAATTTGGTGGAACACAATCAAGATATAGATAATTGAATAATTTTACCAATCAAGTATCATAAATATGGCAGATAAAAAATAGTTTGCTATAAAAATAGTAATTGATGCTAAAACAACAGCTTTAGTTGTAGAAACTCCTACACCTTTGGCTCCACCTGATGTGTGATACCCAATATATGCACCTATTGAGCCAATGAAATATCCAAACACCAACCCCTTAATAAGACCTGTTCCTATATCTGAAAATGTAAGAAGCTGTTTAATAGTATCAATATATCCTACAGGATTTAAATCTAACATAAGCCAAGATATTAAAAATGCACTTAAATTTGAGATAAAATCAAAAAATATGACAAGCAGTGGTAACGAAATCATTGTTGCAATAACTCTCGGAATAAGAAGATACTTTTTAGAGTTAACTGCTAATGTCTCAATAGCATCTATCTGTTCAGTCACCCTCATAGTTCCAAGTTCTGCTGCCATAGAGGATATAGCACGAGAAATAACCATTAAAGAGGCAAAAACAGGACCCAATTCACGAGTAATAGAGATAAATATTGTATATCCCATAAATCCTTCTGCTCCAAATTTACTAAAACCTTGATAGAGTTGTACCGCCTCAACCATGCCTGTAAATAGAGCAGTTAAAAAGATAACTGCAATAGTCCCAACTCCAATAACCTCTAACTGTTCAAAAATCTGTTTAACTCTCCATGGTCGTTTTAAGGCCAATGGAATAAGAGTTAATTGAAATATAATAAAAGTCCCAAATTTTTCCATACTCCTTATTATAGCTATAAAAGGAGTTCCAATTAATGCAAATATAGTTTCCATATAGTTCTTTTTTATTTTTTTGTTTATTTTATCTAAAAATTAGCTAGAATAACATTATGAGAATAGGAACAGATATAACAGTTATTAATAGAATAGAAAAATCTATACAGAAATTTGGAGATAGATTTTTAGATAAATTTCTAAATCAAAGTGAGAAAGATGATATAAAAAAAGTAGAGACCATTGCAGGATATTGGGCAGCCAAGGAGGCTATAGCCAAGGCTTTAGGTTGTGGAATAGGAGAGGAGTTATCTTTTAAAGATATTATTATCTATAAAAATAATAAAAATGCTCCGTTTTTTAAACTAACCCCCAAAGCTCAAAAAATTCACAATATAAAAAACTCATCTCTATCTATTGCACATGATGGCGGATTTGCTATTGCTGCAGTAATCATAGAAAATCCAAATATTTAAATATTTGGATTTTCTCTATTTTTTTATTTCTGCTACAACTGCACCTCGAAAATCACCCAATTTAAAGCCTGTTGCTAAATCATGAGGATATTTACTCTGTGTCATTTTTCTTATTTTAGGAGATATTTGGTCTTTATCTCCGTGACATAAAAGACAAGAGTGTTTTGTTTTTAATGGTTTATATATTCTATATGAGTCCCCCATATCAACAGCTACAGGTTTAAAATCTTTTACAGCTTGGAGTCTATACATAACCTCTTTATCTGTATTATCTGGCTTATTTTTAGGGTTACGATACTTTAGAGCAGTTCGTCGAATTTTTGCATCTTTGGTTATACTATTATACTCATCTGTCATCTGTATTGCCATAGATGAACATGCACCCATTGCAGTTACACTACTTTTATCTTGTTTCAATGCACTATTAAGAGTAGGTTGCAATGTCCCCATAAAACCTTTGATATATAACATTCCTTGCTCTATTATAATAGGTTTACTAATATACTTTATAGTATTACTATTATTTGTAGAACTTACTTGATTACCTTGAATAGTTGATTTTGCTACAGATATTGAAGTGGTAGCCCCTTCTACTTGTGAAGAGGGGACTAAATTTTCTGATGAATTACATGCACCAAAAAGTAAAGGTAGCAGAGCTAAAGAACAAAATCTATTTTTCATTATTTCTCCTTGATAAAATATATTAAAAGTATAACTATTTTGATAGAACCATTAGCTTAATTCTACTCTTAACTTTTACACCTATCTTAATACGGTTTTTATTAATTCTTTTATTTGCATGATAAACTATTTTTCCATTGTTCACTTTTACCTTTTTCCAACCGTGGTTAGATATATAGATAAATGCACTTTTTACATCTTTATCAGCAAGAGTTACTTCAATAGTCCTTATTATTTTATCTTTTGGAAATTTAAGAGGTTGCTGAAAAGATACCCCACACAACTCTTTGAATTTAAGATAGATTTTAAAATCTTTTGAGTTACTACCAACAATGGCATTTCTATCAATATCGTAAGCATCAGAACAGTCTCCACTCACTGCTCCCATATTTTGGTTAAAAACCGCTTCAAATCCGTAACGATTTACAACCTTTTCAACCCTACTATCATACTCTCCATAAGGATAAACAAAGAATTTCGGCTTATAATTTAGATGCTTTTTCATAAGAGCTAGACCTCTATCTATATCTGCCTTTATTTCTGCATCACTCATTCTTCCAAAATGACCATGTCCATAACTATGAAATTCAATAGAACCATACTTTGCTATCTCTTTTAACTGCTTCCAAGATACATAATCTCGATATTTTTTCTCTGTATATTTAACAGCGATAAATAGAGTAAATGGATAACCATACTGTTTAAAAATAGGCAAACCATACTTATAAAAACTTTTAAATCCATCATCAATAGTAAATGCTATCCAATTATCAGGTATCTTCTCTTTAGCTTGAATTTTCTCTACCATATCAATTAGAGAAACCACCTTATAGTTATGTCTTTTTAAATAATCAAACTCTTTTTTAAGAGTTTTTATAGATATATTTGTTGTTGGATACCTATTATCATTAAAGCGATGATAGACAAATATATGTCCATCAGCTATTAATAAATATGGTGCCAAAAGCAAAATTAGTTTTAAAAGAAAAAAATTAACTCTTTTCATCTAAACTAATCCATCTGCTTTCTTAAAAAAGTAGGTGTATCTAAATAGTCATCTCCTCTATTAGTATAATCTCCACCAACCACTCTTGCTCTATTCAAATATGTTCCTTGAACAGGTTTTTTAAGCTCAGGTTTTTTATGAATATTTGCGGTGTGTGAATGTGTGTGTGGGTGTGGGTGTGGGTGTGAATGAGAATGATGACTATGGTGATGATGAGAGTGATGAGTAGTTGACTGTGATTTATTATCATTTTGATGTCTTGTATCCATCTCCATATCAGATGGGTCTTCAAAACCTGTAGCAATAATAGTGAGCTTTACCTCATCAAGAGGGAAATCTTCACTTGTTGTTGTACCAAAAATAATATTTGCGTCCTCATCGGCATTCTCTTCTACTATATCCATAGCTTCTGAAATCTCTGCCAATGGATAGTCTGGGTGAATATGGAAATGTACCAGAATACCCATAGCTCCATCAATAGAAAGATTATCAAGTAGTGGAGACTCAATAGCAGTTTTTGCAGCATCATAAGCCGCACTACTTCCTTGAGACTCTCCCACACCCATAAGTGCTAATCCCCTATGACTCATAACTGTTTTAACATCAGCAAAGTCTAAGTTAATATCGTTTGCTCCATGAGAGAGAATAACATTTGATATTCCACTTACAGCTTGTGACAATACATTATCAACCAATCTAAAGCTATCTCTCATTCCAAGATTTTTCTCAACTATTGATAATAATCTCTCATTTGGAACGACAATAATAGAGTCACTCTCTTTTTTCAGCTCCTCTAAACCCTCTTTTGCTAATCTTTTTCTTTTTCTACCTTCAAATGCAAATGGACTTGTAACTATAGATACAGTCAACGCTCCTATCTCTTTAGCTGCTTGGGCAATTACAGGAGCGGCTCCTGTCCCTGTTCCGCCACCCAAACCAGCTGAAATGAAAACTAAATCTGCACCATTTAACATGGTTTTAATATTATCATAACTCTCTTCGGCTGCCGCTTTTCCAACTTCGGGTTTCATTCCAGCACCCAAACCTTTTGTTACATTCATGCCAAGTTGCATTTTATATGGTGCAAGTGAAGCATCTAATGCTTGTGCATCTGTATTTGCTACAAGTAAATCAATACCTGTAACACCTTCATTTATCATGTGGTTTATCATATTTCCACCACCTCCACCAACACCAATAGCTTTTATTTTTGCTCCATGAACTCCACCAGAGTGTGCTTCTGTTATATTAAACTCTTCCATCTTTTCCTCCTTATCACTCTTTTAACTATCTTTTTAAAAAATCTTTTTTGCCCACTCTACAAAACTCTGCATTGGGTTACTATTATCTTTAATTGGCTCTTTACTCAAATCAGCAAATAGGTCATTGTCTGATTTATTTGAAAATGATGGTTGTGAAACCGAAATTTTTGGTTTTAAATCAGCAGATGAACTATTAATTGCTATATCTCTTAATGAATCCTTCGGCTTGTACTCCTTAGAGTGTAACATATGTTTATGTCTCTCTAGTTCATATTCTGTATTATATCCAGCTTCATATAATAAAAGACCTATAGCAGTAGAATATTCTACTGATAATAGCTCATTTGATGCTTTATAAATATATTGAGGCTCTCCTATACGAATAGGAATATTTGGCATAAGTGCTTGTGCTAACTCTCTAGTTCCCTCTATATATGTCATTCCACCGGTTAACATTATACCAGCACCTATCTGATTTTTAAGACCACTACTAGCTATGGAGTTGGCTAAAATTGTAAGTGCCTCTTCCATTCTACTATGAATTATACTATGTACTATATCCATAGATACAATATTTAAATTATGTTCATCTCCAATAATTGGTAGTTCAATATTTTCATTAAATCCGGTATCTAAAAGACTACCTTTGGATATTTTTAACTCTTCAGCAGTATCTAATGGTGTGTGTAGTGCAATTGAGAGGTCATTTGTAATATGATTTGAGCCTACAGCTAAAAAATCGTTATACTGAATAGCGTTACCAACATGAATAACTAAATTACTTGTATGTCCACCTAAATCAATAACAGCAATTCCTCTCTCTTTATCATCTTCATTTATTACGGCAATAGAAGAGGCGTAACCACTTAAAACGACTTTCCCTATTTCAATTCCAGCCGCATTTACAGCTTTTTTCAAGTTCTCTAAGCTAGATTTAGCCGTCATAATAATGTGGGCATCAACCTCCATACGACTAGCATTCATGCCGTAAGGGTCTTCTATATAGTCTTGGTCATCAATTTTGAATTTAAAAGGTAATACATGTAAAACCTCAAACTCAGGAGGCACATTGGCATTATATAGTGCTGTCTGCATTACACGATTAATTTCATTTATGGATATATCATTATTTGGAATATTTACAACGCCTGTTGAGTTTATACTCTTAGTGTATGCACCTGAAATTGATATTGTAGCCGTTGTAATATTTAAACCAGATACCCGTTTTGCATCATCTACAGCCTTTTTAATAGACCTAGATGCAAGTTCAATATTAGTAATCGTACCTTTTTTGATACCTTGAGATTTAGCAATACCGTGACCACTAATCTCAACTCTACCATCTTGTTTTTTCCCAATAATTGCACATATTTTTGTAGAGCCTATATCAATGGCTAAAATGAGTGTACTCAAATTCAATCCTTGGTTTTATCATTTATAAAATTTTGTAGGATACTTCTTGTCTAACTG
Organism: uncultured Sulfurovum sp.; assembly: GCA_964601885.1. Lineage (GTDB taxonomy): Bacteria > Campylobacterota > Campylobacteria > Campylobacterales > Sulfurovaceae > UBA1140. Next base: position 10,258 of record CAZROY010000116.1, read on the forward strand.
TTTCATTAAATTTGATTGAAATGACTGTTTTTTTAGTTGGTTAACATTTACTGCTAAACCCTCTGTCTCATTTTTATCAAGTGAAATCAATTTCTGTTCCATAACCTTATAGACAACAACTTTATCTCCTATAGATATAATACCCTTTTCTTGGTCAGAAGTAAAGAGTTTTGAACCCAATTCTGCAACTTCTTGTTTATTTAATCCTAATTTCCATTTTTCAATGTTTTTTAATGTTATAAAATCAGATGTTTTTGATTTGATTTTATCAATATTTTTTAAGGTTTCTTCTGACAGTTTTGCCAATAACTCTTTTGATATATCATCTTTATATATAGGAATTAACTCATCTTTTGCCTCTTGAAATGTTTTTACCCGAGGCTCTTTTATGTTGACTATTTTTAAAATGGCATACTTATCTCCAACAACTTTTGGCTTTAAAAAGTCACCCACATTTTTAGATGATATAATATCCCAAACCTCTCTTGGAAGTCTAAAATCGTTTATCTTATATATAATAGTCTCACTCTTATTAATTTGACCTTTTTTAAAAGCGATATATTGTTTATTTGCACTTTTTTTAGATTTTTTTAATTTAAGCTCTTTTACGATTCTAGGTTTTGCCTCATCTAAACTTAAAAGTTTTCCTTTGGTGTCTGTATATTTAAAACTATTCTCTTTAAAGTGGGCATCTATTTCACTACTTGTAATATTTACATCTTTAGTCTCTACCCAAACCACATCAAAAGAGTAACTCTTAGTAGTTTGAAATAACTCTTTTCTTGTCTCCCAAAAGCTTTTAAGCTTGGTATCATCTATTGTTACATTTACATCTTTTGGTGAAAGAATGGTATATTTGAACCTATCTGCTATCTCAAAAGCTGTAGCAAAAGTGTTATACTCCTCCTCTATACCTTTTAAATTTAAAAGCGAAAAGGTCTTTTCAACAATAATACTATCTCTTAGACTATCTTCAAATGTTTTCGCACTAAGTCCATTATTTTTTAAAAAATTCATATATATACTCTTAGTGAAAACACCACCCTTCTGAAATAATGGAATAGACGCCAATCTCTCTCCAACCTCTCTATCTCCAACCACAATACCCATATCTTTAGCAAGATTTAAAATTAAAGCTTGAGCTGCCATAGAGTTTAAAACCTGCTCTTGGAGTCTCATCTCTTTCGCCTTAGCTTCATCAAATTTACCTTGAAATATCTGATTGTATCTATTATACAGATTTCGATACTCCATCTGAAATCTATCTCTATTTAATTCAATATCACCTGTTTTACCAATACTGCTACTTTTTATTCCAAAAGAAAAACCGTAAGTTGCCCCTGTAAAAATAAATGAGATTGTTGCTATCCATATAGTAACAATAAGAAATTTGTTGTTTTTCTGCATCCAACTTATCATGCTAAAAATACCTTAATATAAAAATTTGCATAATTTTAATCTAGTTGTTATTAATTATTAATGAAAAAATCATAATAATAGTAGTATATTTAGAAAAAAATTAAAGAGAGATAATGGTTGATAGTAATAGTGAAATAGCAATAAAGGATTTAAAACATATTTGGCACCCTTGTACTCAGATGAAAGACCATGAAAGCCTACCTCTCATTCCCATAAAAAAGGCTCATGGAGTCTATCTATATGATTTTAATAATCAAAGATATATAGATGCTATTAGTTCATGGTGGGTAAATATTTTTGGTCACACCAATAGTTACATCTCCAATAGAGTAAAAGAGCAGTTAGATACTTTAGAGCATGTACTATTGGCAGGATTTACACATAAACCAGCAGTTGAGTTAGCAAATAGATTGGTATCTATTACACCAAAAGGGTTAGATAAAGTATTTTTTGCAGATAATGGTTCAAGTGCTATAGAGATAGCTCTAAAGATGAGTTTTCACTATCATAAAAATTTAGGTCAAAATCGTCCTCTATTCTTATCTCTTACCAACTCATATCATGGTGAGACTATAGGAGCTTTAAGTGTGGGAGATGTGGAGCTATATAAAGATACATATAGACCACTGCTTATATCTTCTATTCAGACACCCGTACCAAAAGACCAGAGTAAAGAGAGTGCAAAAGAGGCATTGGAGGAGCTTAAAAAAATATTAGAGAAGCGAGGAGATGAGATTTCAGCTTTTATTATAGAGCCTTTGGTTCAAGGTGCAGGATATATGAATATGTACCACCCAATATATATCACCAATGCAAAAAAAATATGCAATCAATATGGTATTCATCTAATAGCAGATGAGATTATGACAGGTTTTGGACGAACAGGTACTATGTTTGGTTGTCAACAAGCAGATATAACACCCGATTTTATGACTCTATCAAAAGGTTTAACCGGTGGCTATCTCCCATTGGCTGTAGTCATGACTAATAGTGAAATATATAGTGCATTCTATTGCGATTATAATGAACATAAGGCATTTTTACACTCCCATAGCTATACAGGAAACCCTCTAGCTTGTAGTGCATCATTGGCTACACTTGATTTATTTGAAAAGAGTGATGTAATAGAAGAAAATCGAAAAAAATCAATATATATTTGGGATAAATTAAAAGAGTTTAAAAAACTTCCAAATGTAAAAGAGGTTCGCCAAACAGGAATGATAAGTGCTATTGAGCTAAAAGGGTATCGAGCTGAGGAGAGAATAGGTCTAAAGGTCTATCAATATGGATTAGATAATGGAGTGCTACTTCGTCCATTGGGTCATGTTATATATTTTATGCCACCATATATTATTACATATCAACAGATAGATAAGATGATAGATACGGCTTATAAGGCAATATTGCAATTGGAAAATGGTGTAATAGATAAAAATGCAAATCTTGAGAAATTTTTTTAAAAAGGAGAAAAGGCTCTTCTTGCTATCTTAAAAGATGATATATTTGAGCCTAAATTAATGATGAGTAATATACCACACACACCTGTACTTTTAAAAGAGGTAATAGATAGTTTTATAACAATAAAAAAAGGCTATTTTATAGATTGTACTTTAGGGTATGCAGGTCACTCCAAAGCAATACTAGATAGATTTCAAAATATTAAACATATTGGTATAGATAGAGATATTGAAGCATTAGATTTCTCAAAAAAAGAGCTGGAAAGGTTTAAAAATAGAACTTCTTTTCATAAAGGAACTTTTACTACAATTCTGCCATTATTAAAAGAGGAACCAATAGTTGGAATTTTAGCAGATTTTGGAGTATCTTCTTTACAGTTGGATAAAAAAGAGAGAGGTTTTAGTTTTAAGAGTACGACTCTCGATATGAGAATGGATAAAAGTAGTTCTCTAAGTGCTTATGATGTTGTAAATGGATACAGTAGAGAGAAATTAGAGTATATATTAAGTAGTTATGGTCAGGTGCGTCTATATAAAAAGGTGGTAGATGCCATTATTGAAGTTAGAAATAAAAAACCTATTGAGAGTGCAAAAGAGTTATCTGATATAATAGCTAAAGTTATACCTAAAAGAGGCAGAATAAACCCATCAACTCTACCTTTTCAAGCTATTAGAATAGAGGTTAACAGTGAGCTAAAAGAGATAGAGGGGTTATTGGATATAATTGAACAAAAAGCAAAAAAAGGCAAATTAAAAGGTGCTATAGTCTCTTTAATAACCTTTCATTCACTTGAAGATAGACTTGTTAAAACCAGATATAAAAAATGGTCACAAAGTTGTATATGTGATAGTAATGCAGTAAGATGTAGTTGTGGAAATGGGCATGAATTGGGTAAAATGTTAATTAGGAAACCAATTACAGCCTCTAAAGAGGAGTTAGCAAGAAATATCCGCTCAAGAAGTGCAAAACTTAGAACATTTATATTTAAAGGATAGAGATGCCAAGAGGTTTTAAAAGGATAAAGAAAGAAAATGGTATAACAGGAAGTATGATAACTATTACTATAATCTCTTTTCTATTTGTTTTACTATTAACTCTACCCAATATATATTTGGATAATAATATATATTATGAGAGTCGAGAGATAGCACACTATGAGGCTATTGCACAAACACTTAGAGAAGAGCAAAGTATTATAAAACATAAATTGGAGCAGGTTAAGTATCAAGAGAGTGTTTTAGATGAAAATTAGGAGAATTGATGATTAAAAAATTTTTAGAGTTTGCAATTAATAGACCTGCACTAAACCATATATTTATGGTATTTATGATAATAATGTCTATATTTGCATATAAAAATATCCCTAAGGAGATTTTTCCCCCCTCTTCTCTTGACCAGATAATCATTAGAGGTGGATATGTTGGAGCTAGTGGAGATGTTTTAGACAAGATGGTTGTTAAGAGTTTAGAAGATGAACTGCAATCTCTATCTGCAATTGATACAATAGATACGACCATTCAAAATGGTCTATTTATCATTAGTGTAGATATAAAAATGGGAAATGACCCACAACTTGTCTTAAGTGATGTAAAAGATATTATCTCAAATATGAGAAAAGATTTACCATCAGATATGGACGAACCTACCGCAAAAGTAGCCCTTCAAGAGTATCCACTAATCATGGTGGCAATATCAGGAGCTGTCTCCAAAAAAAAGTTGGTCTCTGTTGCAGATGAACTTAAAAGTAGATTATCACTTATTGATAATTTAAGTAGTATTGATATTAGGGGTAAATCAGATGAAGAGATACTAATAACAATTAATCAAAAGAAAATAGATGCTTATGGACTATCGAAAAGTGCTGTATATAAGGCTATATCTAATCTATCCTCTATATTCCCAATAGGAACAGTCAAACAGAGAGGAAATCATCTCTATATATCTACAATTAATGGTGAAAAAAGTAAAAAAAAGTTAGAAGATACAATATTGGGTATTAATGGTAAAAGATTGTACCTAAAAGATATAGCCTCTGTATATATTGGTTTAGCTGAACCCAAACAGCTATCACATTTTAATGGTCAACCAAATCTATCTTTAGATATAAAAAAAACAAAAGAGGGAAATGCAATAGCTTTAGTAAAAAAGGTAAAAAATATATTAAAAGAGTATAATAAGAAATATGAAAATATCCATTTTCAAAGCTATACAGACACCTCTGTATGGATTAAAAACCGTCTCAATTTAGTATCATCAAATATTTTATTTGGTCTAATATTAGTAATGTTCTCCCTGTTTTTAACCCTAAATTTTCGTATAGCATTAGTGGTAGGACTTGGAATTCCAACATCTTTTATGATAGCACTTATATTTGCTGATATGATTGGATATAGTCTAAATATGTTGACCCTACTTGGTGCATTAATAGCTCTTGGAATGTTGGTTGATGAAGCAATAGTGGTAGCTGAAAATATATATAGACATATAGAAATGGGAAAAAGTCCTAAAGAGGCGTCCATTCACGGAGCTGTAGAGATGTTTCCAGCAGTTTTAACAGCAACACTCACTACAGTATTTGCATTTTTACCGCTCTTAATTATGAGTGGTAAAATGGGTGTTTTTATGAAAGTTTTACCTGTTATGATTTCTATTTTGCTACTTAGTTCCCTATTTGAAGCCTTCTATTTTTTACCTCTTCACGCAAAAGAGTTTTTCTCCGTAGGCAAAATTCACAAATTACAAAAGGGTGAAAACTCATTTTGGGGACTTATTTATGGATTATATGGAAAAATTTTAACTCTACTTTTAAAAATGAAATGGGTTTCTCTATTTGCATTGGTTGGAGCTATTATATTTGGAACTATTAGCATGATAAAAGTTACTAAATTTCAACTATTTCCAGAGTTTGATGTTCAGCAGATTTATATAAATGGAAAGGTGAATATTAATTATAAATTAGAAGAGACAGAAAAATTTATAACTAAGGTTGAAAAAGAGTTATTGAATAACTTAAATAAAGAGAGTGTAGCCTCTATTACATCTGTTATTGGATTTAGAATGAACTCCGATATGAGTATTGAGAGTGGTGAAAATCTGTTTCAAATATTTATCAATCTTCATGAAAAAGCACCAGAAAACTTTTTTGATAGATATATAAATCCTATCTTCTCATTAGAGTATGATGGAAGTGATATGATACGACATATTAAAGCCCAAGAGCTTGTTATGGATATTCAAAATAATATATTAAATAAGATGAAGAGATTAGAGATAGATAATAAAAGGGTATTTGAAGAGTTTAATATATTTGCACAGCAGACGGGAATTGTAGGACATGATATAGAGATAGGATTTTCGGCAAATTCTCAAAAGATGGTTTTAGATGCCATAGCTAAAGTAGAGAGCAATCTATCCAACATCAATGGTGTCCATGATATATCAAATAATACCAATGAGGGAGAAAAAGAGTTAAAACTCAGAGTAAATGAGTATGGACAGTCGTTAGGACTTAGTGAAGGGTATATAACTTCAGCCCTTAGAGGCTCTTTTTTTAAAGGTGAATATGCAAAAGCTTTTAATAGTGAAGGTTTAATAAGAATTAAAATGGAAGATAGATACAAAGATAACCAAAATAGCATTAAGAATTTTAAATTAACAACACCCGAAGGGGAAGTGGTATTGTTGAAAGATGTATGTGATTTCTATTATCAAAAGAGTTTTGTTAGAATATTTAAAGAAGATGGAGAGAGAATATATTCAGTATTTGCACGAGTTGATAGTAAAGAGATAGTTGCTACTGAAGTTATGAAAAAATTAGAGCCACTTTTAGAAGAGCTAAAAGATATGGGAATAAAGGTGATTATCAAAGGTGAAGAGCAAGAGAATAGTAAAATGAGGCGAGAGATGAGTCAAGCAGGTATTATTGCAATCTTTTTAATCTTTATAGCATTAGTGTGGATGTTCAACTCTGTAGTATATCCACTAATTGTTATATCAATTATACCTCTCTCAATTTTTGGAGTTTTAGTTGGAACCAAAATTATGGGTATAAATTTGACTATGCCCGGAGTCATGGGAATTATAGGTTTAGCTGGAGTTGTAGTAAATGATGGTTTAATTATGCTCTCATTTATAAGAGAAGCTAATAATCAAAAAGAGTTGGTAGCTTTAGCTACACAGCGAGTTAGACCAATTCTTTTAACCTCAATTACAACAGTGATTGGACTATCTTCTCTTATCTTTTTTGCATCAGGTCAAGCTTTAATACTCCAACCTATGGCAATTAGTTTAGGTTTTGGTGTGGCATGGGCTACAGTATTAAATCTATATTTTGTCCCTCTAATGTATGCTGTTATATTTTAAAACTCTAAATACAACTTCATTAAAATCTATAATCTCTTGCCCTTTTGTAATATCCTCTTTTTTTTCATGGGCTGAAAACCCATAAGCCATAGGTGTTATATTTTCTGTATCATAAAAAGCTTTTCTTGCATCTATCCATTTACCCGTTTGAACATCTGTTATCCATATTGTTGCATTATCCTTCCATATCTGTTTGTTATCTTTAAACCATAATACCATACACCCTATATCATCAAACATATATGTCTCTCCATTTATAGGATTTCTCACTTGTGTAGTATTATGTCTATCACTTACAACCATTACACATCTGGCACACATATCTCTATCCCAATGAACTTCTATCGGTTCTGTATTGGATTTTTTTTGACAACCTATCAACACAAGAAATAAAAAGACAGAAATGGCAAAATATTTAATCATATTTTAATCCCATACAACTCTCTTTTGTAATATGGAAGGTAAATAGTCTATTTTTAGTAACTGCACTTTTATACTCATACTCTAATTCAATATCAGCATCTAAAAATCTTTTAGAGGTTCTACAAAGACCTCTGGTAACGGCTCTTTCCATTCTAGCTTTATCATCTTTTATTACTGCTTTGTCACTTTTTGCACCTGTATTAATTTCAAATGTATATATCAATGTTAAATTTTCATCTCTAACACCTGTTATAGTTGTATATTTATCAATCTTTTGAGGTAAAGTTTTTGAAATTTCTTTAACTACCATTTTAATAATTTTACTATTTTGTTCTTTGAATTTATCAATGGGATAATCTTTCCCTTGTTTAATTATATCTTTTGAGTGACTAAATAATAATATTATCATTATAAAGAGTAGAATTCTCATAGATTTTCTCCTTTTTGATTATATTTACTATATTTTAACAAACCTAAAAAAGAGTTAATTGATTTAAATCAATTAAGATGTTAAGGAGATGTCATAATGCCAGAACCAATAACAGCATCTTGTTCATAAAAAACTGCCACCTGCCCATAAGCTAAACCAAATATACTCTTTTCTAACTCCACATGACCTATTTCTCCATCTATTTTAACTCTACAGGGAACCGCCTCTGTTCTATATCTTACTTTTACAGTAGCCGTAAAATCCTTTAATTCTTTAAATAGATTTATCTGTTTTATATCAAATTTATCTACCCTTAACTCATCTCGTTTTCCTACTACTATCTGATTAGTTTCAGGTTTAATACCCAATACAAAATGTGGGTCATGAGCACCTTCAACTTGAAAACCTCTTCTTTTACCTATTGTATAGTGCATATACCCTTTATGCGTACCAACTACCTCTCCATTACTATTTATCGTTTCACCTACTTGGTCTATATTTAGATGTTTTTTCAAAATTTCAGTATAATCATTTTCAACAAAACATATTTCACTACTCTCTTTCTGCTCTCCTATATCCTGCAATAGAGGTATAGATTTTGCAAACTCTTTAACATCATCTTTTATCCAACTACCTAAAGGAAATATAAGTCTTGGAAGAACATCTTTGTTCACTTGTGCTAAAAAATAGCTTTGGTCTTTAGTTTTATCTTTTGCTTCATAGAAAAATTTTCCATCACACCTCAAATAGTGTCCTGTTGCTATTTTTTCTATCCCCAAGCTGTTGGCAAACTCTACCATCTTTCCAAACTTAATAGTTCTATTGCACATTATACATGGATTTGGAGTCAGTCCTATCTTATAAGTATTAACAAAATAATCATATACATCTTTTTTAAAATCCTTCGATAAATCATAAAAGTGAGTATCTATATTTAAATATTTTGCTACCCTTTGGACTTTTGCAAAATTGCTTTCATGGTATCCCTCTTTTTCATGGAGTTTCATATAGACTCCTATCACATCATAACCCTCTTTTTGTAATAAAATAGCTGTAACGGTAGAATCTACTCCACCACTCATACCAACCAAAACTCTGTTGCTCAACTTTTAACCCTTCTTTTTAAACAATATTAGCAGAAATCCCTATTTGAGATTGTTGATAACCAATTTTTCTATTGGCAGACTTAGCCAAGGAAGTCCAATCTTCTTTAGAGATTGGATAGTTCACTATAGACACTTTTTATATAATGATTTTTCATATAATTAAGTGGAATAGTAACTGAATTCCTCTCTTGCCATAAAGGGTGAGGAATAGTTAAATCTTTACTTTTTATATTAAAATCTTCATAAAAAATTATATCAATATCTAGCGTTCTAGGTGCGTCCTTAAAGGAACGCTTTCTATGAAATTTTTTTTCTAAAGCAAGAATATATCGTAAAAGTACTTTAGGTTGTAAATATGTTTTTATATAAATTAGCGAATTATAAAAATAATCCTGCTTTAAATATCCGAATGGAGGATTTTTAAGGATAGGTGCGGTCTCCATTATACTTAAATATGGAGATTTTTGCATAAATATAAATAAATGATTAAATCTCCTTCTAACATCTCCTATATTTCCGCCAATTCCAAGCAGAACATTATATGGTTTCTTATCTTTTTTATATCTCATATATGGATATAGCTTTTGAATATATAAAATATTTTTACTATCTATCTTTTTTTTTATCATATCTCTTATTTTGAAATAATATTGGCAACTATTTTACTACTGCCATGTTTAAGATACTTCCGTAACTCCGTAGCTTTTTTGATAAAAATATCCCTATTGCTATTTAAATACTCCCCTAATAGATTATCAGCTGTAACATCATCTTGTAGTAACTCACTATGTAGCGTAGAGTTATTAAAATGGGTTAAGATAATATTTGCTAATCCAATTTGAGTTATATTTAAGATATTTTTCCCTATAAAATAGTCAATTGGTCTTGCAATATAGACTAAAACAAAAGGTGTACCAATAATTGCAGACTCTAAGGTTGCTGTTCCAGAACATATAAAAGCAAACTCTGCAATAGATAATGTTTCGTGGGTATTTCTACTAATTTCAAACTCCGAAATATCACCATACAACTCCTCTATCTTCTCTTGTGAAAAAGATGACGGTATAATTAAAATAGCTCTTTTTTTAGATAGCCTCTCTCTTACCTTTTTAAAAATAGGTAAAAGTTTCTCTATCTCCCCCCGTCTGCTACCTGCCATAAAGGCTATTACATTACTATTTTCTTGTTTATTGATGACCTTTATCTCATCTAATAATGGGTGACCTACATACTCTACTTTAGAATTATAATACTCTATCTCAAAAGGTAATATTCCTAAAAGCCTATTGCAATATAGCTCCAATCTTTTAACCCTGTTCGGACGACTAGCCCACACTTGGGGTAAGATATAGTATATTATCTCTTTAGTTGGATAGATTTTTTTTATTTTTTTAGCAAGAGGTAAATTAAAACCAGACGAATCCATTAGCAAAATTTTATCAGCATCCTTAGCCAACTCTACCATCTCGTTTGCGACTTTTAAAAACCACCTAACTCTTTTTATGGCATCAACAAAACCCATAACTGCCATAGTACTAATATCATACAGTGGAGAACCTAAAGATTTATCAAAAATTCCTAAAAGCTCAATATCACTAGTATGTTTTAGAACCTCTTTTAAATGTAAATTTGAAGATGGCTCTAATGCTGATACTAAAAGTTTAATTTTAGCCAAATTTTACACCAGCAAAAAAACCAGCAACGGCACTGGCACCTGAACTTATCTTCATATTACTCAATCTATCTTTTACAAGGGTTACAAGTCCATTAAAAGAGTCCACTCCTGTAGATACACCACTCTCTATCATCTTATCATCAACATGAATTGTACCTTTCGATTCTAAAACAAAGAGAACAACAATACCCAATCCTAAAATAAGCAGTAAAATTTTAAAAAACTTTTTAAAAAAATAGCCTATAGCCAAACCAATAATAAAACTTGTACCCATCTCTAAGAATGGAAAAGCTGTACTATCTGCTGTAGTCGCACCATTATATCCATCTACTTCATAATAATCTTCATTCATGATTAACCCTTTAAAATTTTATATATATTATAGTATTTTTTTCAATAGAAAACAGAATTTTTAGCCATATTTACAGCAAAATTTATCAGTTAATTAATAAGTTGAACACATAAATCAAAACGGTTGTGTGTCATAAGGTGAACTTTAGGATAAATTTTCATAATATTATCAAATATCTCTTTAGATAGTGCAAAGCCTACCTCTTGTTCTTTCTCTTCTCCATCCATTCCTGCCAAATTCATCTCATCAATTATATGTTTTGGCACAGTAATACCGGGAACATTATCCGATATAAAATTGGCAGTTCTAGCTCGAACCACTGGAAACTGCCCTAATATTAATTTAGCATCTTTTGCCATATCTCTTACACTCTTAACTTTACACTCTTCAAATATCTCTATTAACTCTTTTGCATTATCCAAATCATAAACAGGTTGGGTAATAATACCTCTTGCTCCATAGTTTAATTTTTTTATGATTTTCTTTTTAATATTATTCATATTTTTTGCATAAGCGTTTGAAACAGCAAATGGATAGATTGGTTTTGGTTTTGGATTTAATGGTCGATTGTTATAGTCTAATCCATTATTTAACCTATATATAATACTGAGTAGAAGAGTAGAATCTCTCTCTAATACACCTTTTACTTCTGGTTGGTCTGAAAGTTTAGCTGGGTCACCTGTTAACGCTAAGATTGTTCTTAGATTAAAATCATTTGCTCCAAGCAGAGTTGATTGAAGCGAAAGTTTATTTTTATCTCGCATACTCATTGTTGCAATTACAGGCTTGTTAAAACTATTTTGTACTTTAATAGCAGATAGAGTTGCGTCCATTTTGAGTTTAGCTAATGGATTATCTGTAACAGAAAATCCTGCCACCTTTTTATCTAAATTCAACAATTTAATATTCTCTATAATTTTATCTATAGATGCACCATGTGGTGGGGTTATTTCAACAGTGACAAATGGTTCATCACTTTGAAGTTTTTTACAAAATTTTTCAAACATATATATATAAGTCCTAATTATTAAGTACCCAATCATTAAAGATGATTGTGCTTCTTTGACTGAGTCTGCCTATAGGAAAATCTTAGTTATTAACAATCTCAAATAGAGATTGAACTCCAACCTATTCCATATAGGTCTCACATACTCATATCTTTAAAGGCGTTATTTTCGATACTCCTTACCGTAGATAAGGGTATTATAACAGATGATAGATAAGAAGTCAAGGTTAAAGCCTCAGCCCAATCGCTTTAAAGATGTAATGGTTTATAATCAAAGTTATATAAAAGAGAATTATAATGAAAAATTTATGACAACTATTAGTTGTCATAAATAGAGATTTAGATTTGAGGTCCAGCAAGAGAGTAGTCAAATTCACTACCATTATCATTATAACGGTTAAAATTTTCAATAAATTTATTAGCTAAATTAATCAGTGTTTTATTAAACTCATCTTCACTACTCCATGTATTTTTAGGATTTAATATAGAGTTGTCTTTAATTCCATCTAAAGCTTTTGGGAATTGGAGATTAAATACATCAAGTGTATCAAACTCTGCACTATTTATTGAGCCATTTAAAATACCATTAATACATGCTCTTGTATCCTCAATACTCATTCTTTTACCCTGTCCATTTAAACCTGTATTGACTAAATATACATGTACTCCATGTTTATCTATCTTTTCACCTAAAAGTTTGGCATAAACTGTTGGATGTAGAGGTAGAAATGCCTCTCCAAAACATGCACTAAAAGTAGTAACAGGTTCTATAATACCTCTCTCTGTTCCAGCCACTTTTGCAGTATATCCACTAAGGAAATAGTACATTGCTTGTTCTTTAGTAAGCTTTGATACAGGTGGAATGACTCCAAAAGCATCATAGGTTAGAAAGATAATATTTTTTGGGTGTCCAGCTTGTAAATCCTTTTTGTGATTTTCTATATGCTCTATTGGATATGATACCCTTGTATTTTCTGTTTTTGACTTATCACTATAATCAACTAAACCACTCTCATCAACAAGTACAACATTCTCTAGCAAAGCATTTCGTTTAATAGCGCCAAAAATTTCAGGTTCACTCTCTTGTTTTAGATTAATCACTTTAGCATAACAGCCACCCTCAAAATTAAATATACCATTATTGTCCCAACCATGCTCATCATCACCAATTAAGGCTCGATTTGGGTCAGTTGATAATGTAGTTTTACCTGTTCCAGAGAGTCCAAAAAATAGACACACATCTCCATCTTTACCAACATTAGCCGAACAGTGCATAGATAGTTTTCCATCTAATGGAAGCCAATAGTTCATCATGGAGAATATCCCTTTTTTTATCTCTCCACCATACCATGTCCCACCAATAATAGACACATTCTCTTCTATATTGAAACACACATATACATCAGAGTTTAAACCATGTTCTTTCCATTTTCTATT
>CAZROY010000117.1:0-20209 GCA_964601885.1 uncultured Sulfurovum sp.
TATGGAGGGGGAATGCAATCTATTTTTAAATCCACTAAATAGACCAATAAGAGTAAACCATTTATTAACCAATTTTCATTTACCAAAAAGCACCCTTATTATGTTAGTTTCTGCTTTTATTGGTAGAAAAAAGACATTAGAACTATATCAAGAAGCAATATCAAAAAAGTATCGTTTCTTTTCGTATGGAGATGCAATGCTTATATTATAATCTATCATAATATATCTCCCATAGCTTAAAAGGCTATGGAATTTTTAAATATAATATTAAAAATATTAATGAGTTTTATTTCTATGGTTATGTCGTTTAATAATATTTTCTATATTTGTATCATCTAAAAGTTCTAATTCATCATTTTCAAACTTTTTCAATACATCATTTAGTAAAATTCGCTTAAATCCTGTATGATAAATAGCCATATTTCCATACTCTTTAACTCTTTCATAGGGAACAATGCCCATCTCTTGAATTAATAGTGCATTTATATTCATTTCATATAATAGGTCAACTACTGCTCTACCACCTGATTGATTATTCGCTATAATATTGATTTTGTCCTTATCAATAATAGCAAACCATTTTGCTTTTCCAAAAAGAGGTGCTACTGGTGGGTTCTCTCTATTCATCTTTACAGGTATAGCCAATTTCATTTTGTATCCTTTTTATAATTTAGAATTATAATAATAATTTGAATTAATTATAATATGATTATCCTTAAATAAGAGTAATATACTCTTATTTATCTGTAAAATTTCTATTTACTCCTCTGCCCTGACCGTTTCCTAATCCATATCCTCTGCCGTCTTTTCGGCAATTTTGATTATTTCTATTTCCACCTCCTCTGCCTCTACCCATGCCACTTCCATCTCTTAAGCCTATACCGCAACCTCGACCCAATCCATATCCTCTATTTTGTCCATTATTTCGATTTTTCAAAATCTGTCCTTTTTATTGAATGTTATATATTTTATATTATAACAGAAAAAAGCTTATAGAAACATAAGTATAGATTATCTAAATTATAATTTGAACAAATATTTCTCTATTTAAGTCTATATCTAATTCCCATAAATAGTTTTGTCTCCCAATCATCATTTCCATTGTTGTCTATATTGTCATCAATTTTTGTAAAACTTAGTGTTGTATCTAAACTTAAACTGTTTGCAATGTAGTAGGCAAAATTGCTAGAAAGAGTATTAGTTTGAATATCATCTATATTACTATCAGTAGGTTTATAGTATGTATAGTTCCAGCTATTTTCCCAATCAATTCTATCGCTTAACTCATAAGAGTATGTTAATATATTATTAAATTTGTGACCTGTGTCACCATCTAAAATTGTTGAATATTGAGCTTTTTCGGATAATTGACTCTTTAATCCGATAGGTTTTCCATATTCAAATTCAATATCTAGGGTTGGGTCTTCATCTTCATTATTATAGTTTGAAAATATTTTTCCTACACCGGTTCTTACAATCCAACCATGATAGCGAGGGAAAATTTTTTCATCAATTAAAATTTCCTCAATACGGATAATTCCAAAACTATTGAGTCCCTCTTTACTTAATCCGCTACTTTCCATTAATTTACTCATATCATTGAACCAATACTTCTTATACTCTCTTGATGAGTATTTAGAGATATATTCACTCTCTTTAGAGATAATAGCTGCTAATTTTAGAACAGTCTCTTTTGATATATTACCACTAATAAGATTTTTCTCTTTTAAATCTTTTAAAACTCTAATAGCCTTAGCATAAGGTGTTGCATCATATATTCTTCCATATCCTACTCCTGCACCGCCTTGAATATATGCATCATCTGCATCATCTGCACCCATAAGTTTACGATAACCAAATCTTCCACTTCCATATAGTAGAAAATTTCTATCTACATTTAGTATGTATCTATCAAAATGTCCTGTTGCTAAAGTATCATAAGAGTCATCTTCATCATCAGCTTTATTGTCACTTTTTGCTATATTGTAATTTAAATCAATTTTAAAATCTTGTGCATAGTCTAAGGTCATATTTCTAAGTTTATAATAACTATTTAAACGACCGTCATAGCTTGTATCCTTGTCGCTATCAGAAGGTGAGGTTAGTGAAAACTGACCATTTATATATGCTTCATCAAAAAATGTATCTGTAATTTTATAATCTGTCATATTTAGAGTATCTAACTCATCTGCAACATTTACTGAGATTAAGCAGCTTACAGCTAATAATGAAATTTTAATCTGTTTTTTCATATTTTATCCTTTATATTAAGAGTGTTCGTTATTTTAGGATTTTTTTTTTAAACAAAGCTTGTTTTTCTATATGAATTGAAAAACTCTTAAGTTATAAAGAAATAAGTACAATATAGCCTCTATTATTCTGAACCACCCAATTATTTTTATTTGGTTATTGAGTGGTTTATTTATGTAGAATAAAATCTACTTAGATTTTTTCAGCTTTTCAATAGTCTCTTCTGCTTTTACTAATACGGTCTCAAACTCTAAGAGTTCAATATTTTTTTGTTGCAACATAGCCTCTAGTTCTGCTATTCTCTCTGTAGTATTGTTACCATGTTTTTTCTGTATCTCTTGAAGAGTATTAGATGTATTTTGTAAAAGGTTTATTTTTTTCATCAATTCACCTTTTAGTTCTCTATTTTTTTTCTCACACTCTTTTAATAACTCCTGCTCTTTTTTATATTTTGTTTCTAAACTTTTTAATTGAGCATTATGTTCATCTTCTCTAACACTTAGCTCTTCATAATCAATATCATACTCTTCAGCACCTAAAGCTTTTGCAAAGAACCAACCTATTAAAAAACCTAGCAGTAGAGCCACTACTAAACATAATATCATCTCTCCTATTAACTCCAACATATACTTTTATCTCCTTTTTATCTCTATTTCTACTCTTCGATTTAAAGGGCTATATGGTTTATCTTTATATAATAAATCATCTTCTCCAAAACCCTTAGCTTCTATATTAACAGAATTAATACCATGAGTTTCCAAATATCTTTTTACACTCTTAGCTCTCTCTTTACTTATCCATTTATTAACTCTCCTTCCTCCACTAGCATCTGTATAACCTCGTATTTCTATCTTAATATCTGGAATATCTTTTAAAATAGTTAAAATTTTGTTTAAAGTTTTTATGCCTTGTGGTGTAATTTTTGCTCTACTTCTATAAAAATTTATTCTTTCACTCTTTAAAAGTTCTGAAATTTTATTTTGGGCTATATCTATACTATCTTGCTCGTTATCTTTACTATTCAAAGTTGAAATGGTACTATTTTTATCTATATATTTTTCTGTTAAGGTAATCTCTTTTCCTGTTGGTAATAGGTTATCTTTTAATAGAAGATTATTTATAATTCTCTCTTGTTTATAATGAGATAAAACCTCATCAATTCTCTCTTTTGAACCTCTATTAGACACCTCTCCATTAATAGTAATCTCTCCGTTGCTATTTACAGAAAAACTAACATAAGATAGATTTTCATCATAGAACATCTCTATAGTCTCTTCTGCTAACCTTTTCCACGATGGAATTTCTCTATTTTCAGAGAATGTAATTGTTCTTCTACAGTAGTTTTCTAAACAAAACTTCATTATACTCTTTTTTAAATTATCATCATCTGCTAAAATTGGCATCTGTCCATCTATTGTAACAGTACCATTTTCTATTTTAAAATCTAGTATGGATTTTTTCTTTTGCCGTTTCATACTATTTTCAATAGAGCAATTTTTATCTAAATTTCTATCTTCAACAGACTCTATTACAGACGCATTTTTTAACTCTTCTATATCTGTATCTTCTAATTTATTTATAATATCTCTGTTTTCTATAAAAATACATAAAATTATATATAAAATAGAAATCAATGAACCGTATAAAAGTATTTTTGTACTTTTTTTCATCTTAAATTAATCCTTTTTATAGTTTTTCAAAAATGTGATATTTCTACAATATTATATTATAATTTGTTATTAATATAACTGAACTCATACAATCTTCAAGAGGCTATAATCTATCAAGTTGATATAATCAAAGTTTGAGTATAATCTCAGGATTTTTTATATCTAAATAAGGCGAAACAGACTATGCTTTCAAGACGAATACAGACATTATCTACCTCTATGACTATTGCTATTACAACTTTAGCTTTAGAACTTAAAGCAGAGGGAAAAGATATATTATCATTTTCAGCAGGAGAACCAGATTTTGACACTCCAATAGAGATTAAAGAGAGAGCAAAAAAAGCTCTTGATGATGGACAAACAAAATATACAGCAATTCCGGGAACACCAGAACTTTTAAAAGCTGTTGTGGGTAAGTTGAAAAGAGATAATAATTTAGATTATGCTACAAATATGATACAGACTAATAACGGTGCAAAACACTCTTTATTTAATCTATTCCAAGCACTTATAGATGAGGGTGATGAGGTTATTATTCCTGCTCCATATTGGGTAACATATCCTGAAGTTGTAAAATACTCCGGTGGTACTTCTGTAATTATTGAGACAGATGATACAACAGGCTTTAAAGTTACTCCAGAAAAGCTACAAGAGGCAATTACTCCTAAGACAAAAATTTTCGTATTAACAACTCCTTCAAATCCTACAGGCTCAGTATATAGTAGAGAGGAGTTAGAGGCTTTGGCAGAGGTTTTAAAGGGAACAGATATTTTTGTATTTAGTGATGAGATGTATGAGAAGCTAGTTTATGGTAATACAAAATTTACAGCAGTAGCTTCAATATCTGAAGATATGTTTCAAAGGACAGTAACAATTAATGGATTAAGTAAATCTGCATCTATGACCGGCTGGAGATTTGGGTATTTAGCAACCCCTAAAGTTGAATTGGTAAATGCTATGAATAGATTACAATCTCAAAGTACATCTAATATTAGTTCTATTACACAAGCTGGTGCTATTGCAGGACTTGATGGTTCAATAGATAAAAGAATAGAAGAGATGCGTTTAATATTTGAACAGAGACGAGACGAAGCATACAGACTTGTAAATGGTATTGATGGACTATCTGTGGTAAAGCCTGATGGGGCATTTTATCTATTTATAAATATTAAAAAGATAACTAATAACTCAATGGAGTTTTCAAAAGAACTTTTAGCTAAAGAGGGGGTAGCGGTTGTACCCGGTATTGCATTTGGTGCAGAGGGATATATTAGATTTTCATTTGCAACAGATATTAAAACAATTAGGGAGGGGATTAAAAGATTAGATAGATTTATAAAAACTTCTTATCTTTAAAAATTGTTTTTAACCCAAAAAAGACCATTTTCAATATAAGTAATATATGGAAATGGTACTCAAATTAGTTAGATAAACATGGTTTAAACCTAATCGTTTTTGGCGATTGGGTAGTTTATATAAAGAAGTTGTCTTGTTTGGTCAATCTTAAAATCAAATTTTTCAAAAAAATTCATACCAAGCAATCCATCAACTCCTTCCCTTTTAAAATTGGCTACTGTTAAATTAAAATCTTTAAATTCAATACCATCTACTATTAAATTATTTGCAACTGCCACACCTGCTATAATTTCCCCTCCTGCTGTATTTAGAATTATCTGCTCCTTTATAATTAAATTTGGTATTTTGTCACTATCTACTAATGTATAGGTAGCTCCTGTATCTAGTAGAAGAGTTAAAGGTGTATTATTGATATTAACATTTATTCCATATTGAGAACCTATTTTGGTTAAGGGTATTTGATTGGTATATTGTTCTAATTCTCTCTCTTTCTGCTCTATATTTGTTAATATAATTTTAGCCTTTGGACTATAGGTTGAGTCACTATCTATCTCCTCCAATAACTCCTTTGCCATACTATAGTTATCTAATTTATAATATAATTGAGCCAATTGAATAATATATTGCTGATTGTTACTCTCTTGAGCGATTATGTTTTCTAGCAAGGATATTAATGTGGTAAAATCATGATTTTTTGTAAGTTTTGTAATATAGTTTTCTATAGTTTGATTTAAACTACTATTAATCTTTTTTATATTATCCATATCTTGAGAGTTCTTTAAATCTAAAAGTAAATCTATAGCTTTTTGATACCTACCTATATCTTGATATAACTTAGCAAGGTAGATTTTTATATCGGTAGCTTGTGGCTCAATATCTATATAATATAATATTTCATCTATGGTTTTTTTAGGGAATAATCTACCTTTATCATAAAAATATACCTTTAGTATTAATTTATACTCTTTTAATTGCTCGTTATTTGCTTCTAAGTAAAAAGCCATTGCGTCATTAAAATTACCACTATCTAAAAGTTTTTTAAATGGTATGTCTTTGTTTTTTAAACTATTATTTTGCTCTTTATCTTTCATAATCACAGTTTTTAGTTTACACTCCTCTTGTATATATTTTTTTTCAAGAGTGTTGTTTTGAGATTTGAAAGTAGCTTTTGGCTTTAATGCCATGAAATATATATGAAAATTCCAACCAATTAATACTCCAATAATTAACAATAAAACAGTTTGAAACATAATCTCTCTTTTTGTTTTATTTTATCTAAAAATACCAAAAATATTATACAGATTTCAATAATCAAATGAAAACTATAAATTTTATTTTTTAAGGTGAGGTGGTTGGCAATTTTTTATATTTATAATATCTATTTGATTATTAAAACCATTGGAATAGCAATTAAACCAATTAAGGTAGAAACTACATAAGTAGTTTCTAATCCATAATTATCGCCCAAATAACCAATAAGAAAAACCATAAGTGAACTTACTCCAAAATTAATAGACATATATATACTATTCATAAAAGTAGGCATAGTAGGTGAATTATCTTGTACTAGAGCCATTAATACCGGATTAGTAGAAAATATAAATAGACCAAGAAATACTAATAGAATGATATTATTACTCCATATAAAAAGAGCCATAAATATGATAGAGCCTATAGTTGTTATAATTAATGTTTTTTTTCTACCAATTCTATCAGATACATTTCCTGACAAAAAAGCACCAAGGATACCAAAAAACTGCAAAATAGAGAGTGAAATACCTGCATACCATAATGATTCCCCTTGTTGTACCAAATATACAGGTAAATAGAAACTTAATGCACTTTTCATTCCCGATTGTGCCATAATAAAAAAACCAATAGAAATAAAAAAAAGATAGTATTTTATTAGTATTTTTTTAATATCTCCTTTTTCTCTGGTTTTGGTTAAGGATTTATCTATTTCAAAATCTTTTAGTTTAATATAGAGTATCCAAGAAGCAACCAAACCAATAGGCATTAGTCTATAAATTTCTTCTAATCCCCAGTAACTAATAGCACTTAAAACGAGTAGGGGACCTATAGTTCTAGCTAACTCTCCACCCACCATAAAAAAGCTCATTCCTAATCCTACTCTATCTCCCGACGCTTCTTTTACCATAGTAGGAGATGGAACATGAAAAAGAGCTGAGCTAATTCCTGCTACTATTAACAGTATCATGAGCATAGTATAGGAGTTTGATAAACCAATAAGAGTCATTGAGAGAGCTGTGATGGTAGGTGTTAAGATAACAAAATATTTTGCACCTCGCTTTTCAGCGATTAGTCCAAAAAATGGATTAAATAGAGCAGGGACCCTACGAGCAATATCTAAAAAGGCACTCATAAATAGTGTTATATTAAGTTTTTCTATAAGTAGTGGAAGTAGAGGTGCTAAAAAAGATGAAAATATATCATGTGATAAATGACCAAAAGAGAGAGTCAATACTCTTTCTTTATTAAATTTTGTATTTTTCAATAAATCCCTTTTACATTGATGTTGTGTTTAAAAAAAATCTTGAGTAAAATCTCAAAAAAGAAACTGAACATATTTTTTTATTATATCCAATTTTTCTTTTATAACTGTTTCTTAGTTTTAATAATAATTATAAGTTCTTATTTTTTCTTTTATCCGACAAGCAAAACATACAATTTTAATACAGAAAAATTAGAATTTTTTTCTAAAATAGATGTCAATACTTTGAGATGGGTGTTCCTTTTGATGTTGTCCAACTCTTAACTTAATGTTTTTACTAAAATCATGCTCTAGTATATAACTATTACCAACTGTTGAACTCTCTATAATCACTGTATCTCTTTTTGTTATTTTCTTACCAGCTTCAATAATATACCCTTCTCCTGTTCCATCATCTTTAATAAAAAGTTTATCTAAATTGAAATCATAGGCAAAATCTCTAGCTGCTTGATTTAGTATAAATAGCTCAGCCTCTCTACCCAATGAACCCTCCCCATTACTTAAGTTAGCAGTTGATACTCCTAGAAGAAGATAGGACATAATATCTTTTTTTGGCATTGGTGGCTCTGATGTAAATTCAATTTTAGGTCTATTGGCATATCCACCTATTGCTATTTTAATAAGCACTTGTGGTAGTTCATACTCTACATCTATATCTAATAGTGGATTAATTTTTTTTCCTCCTTTAAATATTACAGTTGAGTTTTTTATATTAAATCGTTTTGGTACTTGGTCAAACCGCCCATTTATATCCTCTATCCTACCAAGAAGTGCAATAGATTTGCCGTAAGCTTTATTAATATTTAAATTCACATCAAATGAGAGAGCAATATCAGGTGTTCTATACTCTGCTCGTGGTGCTTTAACCTTAAGATTTATATATGTATTATTTAAAAATGAGTCATCATTTAATTTTTGTTGTATTTTTTTACCATTTTTGGTAATAATAATTATATCGGGGTCATAATCTATATCTAAAAATTTTGGTTCATAAAAGAGTTTCATCTCTTTTGCATATATATATCCTGTAATCTCTTTTTTATCTTTTATTTGTTTATAATATATGTTTGAATTTAGAAACATACTCCCATAATCGGGGTGTCCAATTGGTAGCTGTTTAACTATTACTCTACCTTTTAGTTTATCTTTGGTACCTTTAGCTACTATTAGAATGTTTGGTAACATATCTATTAAAATATCTCTCTTTTTACTTAGATAGATTTTACCATCTCTATTGAGATGAATATTTTTATTCAGCTTTTTATCTTTAAATCCTGTTGTTCTCAGATTTAATCTACTAATAGTTATTAAATCGTTTTCATATTTCGTATCTATATCAATATCTTCTATATTAAACCCATTGAGTTTAAGTTTAGGAGAGATAATTTGAGCTGAAACCTTTTCATTTTTCAGACTCAATTTCATATCTATTAAGCCATCAATATCTGCTATAGTAATTGGATAGATTTTATTTATCTCTTTTTGAAACTCTTTAATAGCATCTATACTTATATCAACTTTTATATCTTTTTTATCTATATTTCCTATAGCTTTTAGTTTGAGATGAGCTGTATCTATATGTGCATTTAAACCAAATTTGCTATTTTGTGCATATATTTTACTCCTGAATTTTTTATTTGAATAGATATATCCATTTAAATTAAAATATCTATTTGAAACTGTGTAGTTTCCATTTAAATCCAATTTGATATATTTGTGATATAGATTTTCAGGCAGTTGAACTATTTTATATAAATATAGATTTCCTGTTTTTATGCTAAATGAAAACTTATCATAATCTGAACTTCTTACATTGAGCTTTACCCGTTTGGAGTCTATTTTAAGAAAAGCACCTTTTTCTCCATTTATCAATTTTAGATTTATTGGTGTTAGTGGATTTAAATTTACTCCAAAATTATTAAATGTTTGAACCCTAATTTGGGTATTGGTTTTTAGTTTTTTTAGATTTTGATAATCTCCATTAAAAGTACTATTAATATTAAAACCCATGTTAGAAGATTTATTATTTAAAACCAACGCCCCTTTTATATGATGATTTTTTAGATTAAGCCTAATAGGTTTACTCTTTAGAGTTAGTTTAGAAGGAATAGTATTTTTTAGAAAATCCAACTTTAGATTAATTTTGGCTATTACCTCATCCAGACTACCATTGAGAATATCTATATTGATTTTAGGAGTATCTATAACACTTATATTTTCATCTTTTAAATATTGATTTATATAGTTTGCTTTGGCATCTATATGAGCCGTCGCTTTATATGTGAGGGTTTGAGTTGGGTTATTCAGATTTAGTTTGGTACTATTGGTAATAACTGCATCTCCAGCTGTTGAGAATAGTTTAGAAGATAAATTAAATTTTGTATCCCCTTTTAAAATATTACTATATCCATGAATATGTAGTTTTGACAGAGCTAAATAGATATTATTTTGTGTCGCTTTTAAATCTTTGAGATTAATTTTAAAAAGAGCTTTTTTTAAATTCCCTCTTAGATTTATATTTAATGATGATACTCTACTAATAGAGATATTTTTGTCTATTAATAGATAGCTTAAAAAGTTTTTGTGTGCCTGTATATCTGTATTGAGATTAAATTTTAGGGTGTTATCTATATCATCTAAGTTTAATTTGCTATTTCCTTGTAACTTCACATTGGCTAGATTTGTATCTATAATGGTATCTATATTTAAATATATATCTTTTTTTTCTACATTATAATCCCCATTTAGAGCCAATTTTCTACTCTTTATCTTATATCTATCTTGTTTTAGTTTAATAAATTTAGCCGTAATAAAATAGTTGATATTTTGCATATTACCATTGGCTTTGATATTGAGATTTGGATTGCTTAAGATTGTTATATTGGTATCTTGAATAAAAGATTGTAAAAATGCCTTATCTATGTTTATATTTGAGCCAATATTAAATGTTAGACTCTTATTTAAGTTATCCAAATTGGCACTACCAACTCCTTGTAAGTTGAAGTTACCCATATTTCCACTCAATTTGGTATCTAAATTTAACTTTATATCTCTCTTTTCTACAAAATAGTTCCCTTTTAGGATTAATGCTTTACTTATTATCTGATATTTGTCCTGTTTTATACCTAATGAATTTGTGATTATGTGATATTTTATCTTCTCTTTATCTCCACTACAATCTATGGTAAATTTAGGATTTGTAAGCAGAGTTACACCTCTTGTTTCTATAAATGGTTGTAAAAATTTTCTATTAATCTCTATATCACCTTTGACTTCTGCAAAATTATTATTAAGAGAGCCGTTTAAATGTAATTTAGAGATATTGCTATCAAGAGTTAACTTAACATCACCTCTATACTCCTTTTTCATATCTGTTGTTAAATTTTTTGTCTCTAAGGAGAGAAAATTTACTTTATAATCTCTATATATAATATCTTTTAGAGTTAACTTTGCTCTATTTATGACAATTCTATCAAATGGTAAAGAGCTATTTGTATCGCTACTACTGCTATCATTGGTATCAAATAGATGGTTTAAATACTCTTTATTAATATGTAAATCATCTATAGCAATATTATTTATATAGAGTACTCTATCTTTTAATTTTGACCATTCAACTTTGACTTTTACTTTTTTTGCAACAATTTTATCTTGATAATTAAGACCCTTTAATGTAAGTCCATTAAAGATAGTACCTTCTATAGTATCATATTTAATACCCTGCATCTCTAAAGGTTGTTTTATTAATCTTAACACTGTTGATGGATTTTCCAAAGTAAAAGTTAGAATTATAACTAAAGTTAATGTAGTCATAATTAACCAACGGACAATAAAATATAGGTAATATAATTCTCCTTTCAAAATCCCTCTTTGTTGTTAAATTTTTTTGTAAAAAGATTTTATCTAAAATGACCCCCCTATTACAAGTCAATGTGAATTAAAATATACTATATATAAATAATTAATAAACTTTTTTCAAGAAAAATTAATATAAAATCAATCATTGGCTATATCATCTTTTCTGAAATGGAAACATATTTAACTTATTTTAATAGAATTAAATATTATTTAATCGTATTTAAAAATAATTTATGTTATAGTGTGTTATATTTTATATGATATAGTCATATATATTATAATCAGGAGGATAGCATGAGCTATTTTAAAAAATTATTAATAATAGGAGTAGTTTTAATATTGACTACAGTTAATAGCTTTGCATTAAAAGCAGAGTATAGATTTGAAGATTGCAATGGAGATGCATCTACTAATAATACCCAAGGCACAACCCTTGTAGGAGATTTAAGTGGTGATGCTAAAATTGCTCTTAATGGTGGTAAAATAGAAAATGGATTGATGTTATCAGGAGATGGTGCAATGAGTATAGAGCATGACCCAAATCTTGACCTTATTCACAATTTAACTATTACATTTTGGGTAAAGCCACAAGAAAACAAGAGACAAGCTCTAATTGTTAGAGGTGGTAATTCGGGCAAGGCAGGAAGTAATGCAGAGTATTCTCTTGTTTTATGGGAAGATGGAAAGTTTAAATATAAACACAATCATACAGCAGATATTTTTTCTAAATCTACCATTCCTTTAAATAAATGGACGCATATAGCAGTAGTCAGAAATAATAGTGCTAAAAGTATTAAAATCTATGTCAATGGTAAACTTGATGCAAGTCGTATATATACTATTGACCCATCATCATCAAATACAGAAAAGCTCTTAATAGGTACAGGAGAGTACTATTCAGATACTATGAATAATTTTAATGGTGTATTAGATGAGATTAAAATATATAATATTGTGCTATCAGATAGTAATATTAGTAAAATTTATACTATTGAAAATGGTAAAAAACACTATACTGGAGAGTGTTCAACCCATAAAGCACCAACGGCAGTTAATGATAAAGCAGATTTACCAATAGATGGAACTGTTATAGTAGATGTTTTATCGAATGATGAGGTTTATGATGATGATAGATGTGAATTAAATAGCTCATCTGTGAAAATAGTATCAGAGTTAAAAAACTCTACTATGAGTGATAATAATAAAACCTTAACTGTAGCAGATGAGGGTGTGTGGAGTGTAATGAGTAATGGTTCAATTAAATTTGTATCTAATAGTAAATTTTATGATAACCCTAGAGATATATCCTATGTTGTAGCAGATAGTTGTGGAGCATTGAGTAATAGTGCAACAGTTAGTTTAACAAGGGTAGCTGTTGCAGTTCCAACTCCTACGCCCACTATGCCTTTACCAACTCCTGCTCCTACACCTGTAACTCCTATTGTGACTCCAACTCCTACAACAAATACCCCTACTCCAACGCCAACGATAACTCCTACTCCAACACCAACCTCTACTACACAAGAGAATATATCTATAGGAGATAGAGTATGGTATGATATAAATAAAAATGGTATTCAAGATAGTGGAGAAGATGGAGTAAGTGGAGTTATTGTAGTTTTATATAATGATAAAGGGGCAGTTTTAGAAAGAACAACCACTAATGCTAGTGGGGAATATCGATTTGACCATATAAAAAAGGGTAGTTATGAGATAGGATTTAGTAATTTACCAAGTGGTTATATCTTTACAGCTCCAAATAGAGGTAGTGATGATAGTAAAGATTCTGATGCTAGTAGTAGTGGAAGAGTCTCAAATATTGATATTCAGGAGACTAACTTAAATTATGATGCAGGAATTGTAAAAACAAGAATAGTATCTCAGTCTAATGTAACTAATCAAACATTAGATGCTGATTGTGATTGTGATGATTATAAGTCTAGTATTCCTACTATTAATAGATTAGGAGTGTTGGCACTATTGATATTGGTTGGGTTGGTAGGAACTCTTTATCTTAAAGAAGAAGAGTTTAATTTAAACATTAAATAAGGAAGTGATATGAAAAATATAAAATTATCTCTTATTGTACTATGTGCAGTAGGAGGATTGAGTTATGGAGGAGGTGATATATCTCCTATTACAGATTATGAGATTGACGATGCGGTTATAGCTGAAGAGGAGGCATATCCGATAGAGGATAATTATCTTGAACCAGAAGATGAGATTATTGATGAACCTATATATGTTGAGCCTCAACCTATTGTTGTTGCTCCTCCTGTAGCAACACCTGTACCAGAACCTATAGTTGTAACACCGAAACCTACACCTACACCCCGTATAGTTAAGCCTAAAAAGAAAATATTTACAAATGGATTTTATGCAGGGTTAGGTATTACAAGTGCTAGATACAGAGATAGTTGTCATTGTGGTAAAAATAATGTAAAAGTTATAAATAGAGATACAACTTATGGTATTATGGGTAGAGTGGGATATGATTTTAATCAATATGTAGGGGTTGAAGCTAGAGGTTTCAAGACAAGTTTAGCTTCAGATGGAAGTAAAGTTGAACATGTTGGAGTGTATCTAAAACCTATGATGCCTGTTACTAATAGTACAAATCTCTATGGGTTAATAGGTGTTGGAAAAACAAAAACTAAAGGTAGTATGCCAGATGTTGATAGTGACGCATTAGCATTAGGTGGCGGTATTGAGGTTGACATATCACAAGATACTCCAAAAGATGGAAGATATTCAAGAAGTTTTGATGGTCAGGGAGACCAAGAAAATGGACTAGGACTATTTGTTGATTATGAGAGAATGATAGCTAAAAAACATGCACCTATTGTAGATGCTGTTAGTGCCGGTGTTACTTACGATTTTTAATAAAAAATCCTAAGATTTAATAAAATCTTAGGAGATAATTTATGGAATGTGTATTAAAATTCATCAATAAAACTATCTACTTGACACTCTTCAAAAGATAAGGTTCCATCTTTAGTTAAATCGGCTAACTGTAGTGTTAAAATCCAATATGCAATCTCTCCATTTTCACTATTACCACACTGATTAACAGTTTTAACTTCACTATTCTCTTTAAAATCGGTAATAACAATATTTGTGGAATTTATTTTACATATAACTTTTGCATTTTTAACCCAAAATCTATCAGCACTACCTGTATCTATCTCAAAGGCAAAACTTTTAGTTATAGGAGCTGAGGTATTTGCATCAATAGTTATATCTTCAGGTGTTTTAACCCCTTCAAAACTGTGTAGTGTTTCAAAATGTACCTCTCCACTTCTCTTCTCTTTTCCTGAAAAATTAACACTTAAAGCTATTTTCTTACCTATCATATAGGCAGGAAATTTTAGTGTTACATAGGTTTTCCCCTCATTATCTAATTGATAGACTCCATCAGTTGAGTCTATATTTAACTCCCACTCTTTAGATTCGCTACTACATATCTCATTATAGTAGTTATGTCCAACTGCGAAACCTAAATTAGAATGATTTTTACCATAATATATGTCTGTTAAACTTAATATTGAACTATTATAATTATATGGGTCTATATCCCATTTTCCTAATGCTTCATTTGCTGTAATATTTCCAAAAAGGAGTAAGAAATCTCTATTTGGGTCAATATTATCAAAAAGATTACTATCTGTTTTTAGCAATGCAGTATGATTTTCACTATCTGCTATAATTTCACCTTTTATATTACTAAATTTTCCATGTAATATTCTTCTACCACTACTATCCTTGGTAAAGTCTGCCATAGCCACAACATTGATTTTTGAAGCTATATTGACAACATTATTATATTTATCAGATGCAGAGATAAGAAATTTCTGCTCAAACCATTTAGTATCCTCTTTATACTCCACACCAGCGGAATTAATAGAAAAGGCTGTTGGCTCTCCTGATAAGATAGTTAAAGATGTGCTAGTTTCTAAATTATGAATTTCACCTCTATTATTTGTATAATTTACATCTACATCAAAATTAACGACACCAGATTTATTATATGTTTGAATATACAAATCTATTCCATTTACCTCTTTAAATATAAGTTCACTATGTGCTACCCCATTATCATTTAGATAGTTATTTGGGTCAATAAGTTTTACTTTAGAAGGGTCACTACTTTTAATAGTAATTGAGTGAATTCTATCAGCTTTGACACTACTATTATTGTCCAAATTAACGACAAATAGTTTATATCTCTTTTTACTATTAAGTTCTATTTTGGGCTGATTATCCTGTGGTTGGAGATTTATTCCATAATCAAAAATTGATGTAATATCCTCATGAGTTATGTTGCCATCTATAACAATAGGTTTAAATTCAGATTTATATTTTATTGTATTTGTCGTGCCATCATAATTTAGACGATTATTTGCCTCAATTTTATAAGATGTAGGCAAACACGGCTTTACAAATTCAGCTCTTAATGTAATAGTATGAGTTTGAGATGGTTCATTAAATTTAATAGTATGGTCTAAAATATCCATAGAGCTACTACTTACTGCACACGCATTTAAATCAACAGAAATATTATAAAGTTCTGCCTCCACACCTTCAGCATAGTTACTCTTCATATCAAACTCCAAATAAAACTCTTGCTGTTTTGCATCAATTAAACTTTTTTTTGTTGTAATTTCAATCTCTTTTTCTGAGGCTGTAGTCCTAGTATTTATCTCTCCACTGCCACAACCAATTAACCATAATATTAAAAATAGTAAAGTAGATTTTATTAAATGTGTTTTCATTTATAGGCTCCTTTTTTAATATAAATAATTAACAGCAAATACAAAACTGCCAATATCATCAACTTTATTTAAATTGGATATTGAATATCTATATCCAAAATCAAAATCAACCTCTCTTAGTACATTCCAAGAAATTCCAGCTTGACCACCATATACATATCCACTGTCCTCTATAACAGATTTACTGTCCACATATTTTAACCAACCAATATGTCCACCAATATATGGTTTAAATATAATATTGTCATGTTTATATAAGCTATTCCATACAAACTTATCAAAAGAGATTACTCCTCTAAAATATTTTTGATTATCTTTATTAAATGTGTGACCAGATATAGTAGTTCTCCACTCCTCATTTTGGGCACCAATTCTAAAACCAAACTCAACCCCTTTGGCAGAGCTTGGTACACCTATAACATTTCTCGATTGAACAGTTCCGTAACCTGCTTCAATACCTAAAAATCGTTCTGAACTAAACTCATCTTTTGCAAAAATTGTAGTAATAAATATGATAATTATTAAAAATACTCTATTATACATTTTTAAATCCTTCTATAGCTAAATTTATTTTTTAATTAGCAAAATAAATAATTCAACTTAAATAGTACTCTATTTAGAGTTAGATAATACTTAATATTTCTTTAATATATTTATATAAAATTATTTTTTAAATATAGAATAGACAAGAATTTTTTATGGAATATTGTTCTAAGGAAATTTCTGTAAAATATGATAACATTTTGGGAAGCTCTGCCATTTATAATAAGAGTGGTTCATGAAAATATACTATGATAAAATAAAAAAATAAAAGGTGTTAATAACTAATATGGACGCAAATAGACAAAAAGCCTTAGATATGGCATTAAAACAGATAGATAAAACATTTGGTAAAGGAACAGTTTTAAGATTGGGTGATAAAGATATTGAACCAATAGAGGCAATTAGTACGGGCTCGTTGGGACTTGATATGGCTTTAGGTATTGGAGGTGTTCCTATTGGTAGAGTAATTGAAATTTATGGACCAGAGAGTTCAGGAAAAACAACATTAGCTCTTCAGATTATAGCTTCAGCACAAGCTAATGGTAAAATTTGTGCATTTATAGATGCAGAACATGCTTTAGATATATTATATGCTAAAAATTTAGGTGTAGATGTCGAAAATCTTTTAGTATCTCAACCTGACTTTGGAGAACAAGCATTAGATGTATTAGAAACATTGGCTAGGTCAGGAGCGGTTGATGTTATCGTAGTAGATTCTGTAGCCGCATTAACTCCAAAAGCAGAAATAGAGGGAGAAATGGGAGACCAACAGATGGGACTTCAAGCTAGACTGATGAGTAAAGCTTTAAGGAAACTTACAAGTGTACTACATAAAACAGATACAACTGTTATATTTATTAACCAAATTCGTATGAAACTTGGTATGATGGGGTACGGTTCACCAGAGACAACTACAGGTGGAAATGCTCTTAAATTTTATGCATCGGTTAGAATTGATGTAAGACGAATAGCAACTCTGAAACAGGGGGATGCACAGATAGGCAATAGAGTAAAGGCAAAAGTTATTAAAAATAAGGTAGCTCCACCATTTAGACAGGCAGAGTTTGATATTATGTTTGGTGAAGGAATTTCTAAAGAGGGTGAAATAGTAGATTATGGTGTAAAGCTTGATATTATTGATAAAAGTGGAGCTTGGTTTAGTTATGGTGAGAGCAAATTGGGTCAAGGTAAAGAGAATGTTAAAAAGCGATTTAAAGAGGATACAGCATTAAGAGACGAGATAGAGGTGAAGATAAAAGAGGCATTAGGAATTACAAATATGTTAACTATGGATAGTAGTGAGAGTGAAATAAACTAAAAAAATTCATACCATAAGTCAATCTAACTCTACTATAGATTTAAATTCAGAATGATATAATCGCACTTTGAAACTTATGTATAGGAGAGTAGATTTATGGAAATAGTATTTATTTTAATAGGTACTTTAATTGGAACACTGTCGGGTTTTTTCGGTATTGGTGGGGGAATGATACTTATCCCAACTTTAATATTATTGGGTATTGGTATTAAAACAGCAATAGGTATCTCTATTGTTCAGATGATTTTTAGCTCCTTTTTTGGCTCCTATCTTAATTTTAAAAAAGGTTCATTAATTTTAGGAGAAGGTCTTTGGGTTGGAGTTGGTGGATTTTGTGGGGGATTTATTGGTGCATATCTATCTACAAAGATACCGGATAGAATATTGGAATATCTATTTTTGTCACTTTTAATATTTGCTCTCTATCGACTTTTTTCTGCCAAAATAAAAGATGATAAGGTGGTTAAAAGTTTAAATCCCTTAATTCTTTTTCTAGTTGGTTCTATTATAGGTATTTTTGCTATTAGTTTAGGAGTAGGTGGCTCTATCTTGTTAACCCCAATTTTAGCAGGTTTTTTACACTATCCTATAAAGAAAGCTGTAAGTGCTGGACTATTTTTTGTGGCATTTTCTTCTATTGCAGGATTAACAAGCCATTTACTTGTAGGAGATATAGATTTAGAAAAAGGTTTAATAGTAGCAATTTCATCACTATTTGGGGTATATATGGGGGTGTGGTTAAAAGAACATGTTAGTGCATCTAAACATAAATTTTATCTTCTACTTATGTACTCTACAGCTCTACTCATATTAATTAAAAAGATGTTTTTATGATAGAAAAGATAGAAGTATAAAATTTACTAATGTTGAGATAATTGGTGTGGGGAAACAGACGGTTATGGGGCTTGGGAGAATTGAGGTTTAGGATATTTAATAAAAAATAAAAAAGGTACGACAATATAGCGACAACTACACTTTATAGATTAATTGATTTTTGCGAAATGAGTAAAAAGGTAAAATGATATAAAGTCAACAATATGGAAATCAAAATTAAATTATCTTTTTTATAGAAATATGAAAGATAGTGATGAACCGTTGATGGAGAATTTAAGTAAAATATTAAAGAAAATCCAAAAGAAACAAAGGTGTTTTTGTTTGAATTTGTTTATAAAAGGAGAGAAGTTTGATAATTGATGTAGATAGATTAAATCGGCTTGATTTAGATTGTGAGATAAATTCTGATAAAAAATATTATACTTTTTTGGCAAAAAAAGATAAAATAGATTTTATCTATAACACTTCAGCACTTGAAGGTAATTCTATGACCTATCCTGAAGTTCAAACTTTACTTGAGGGAATTACTGTTGGTGGGCGAAAATTGAGTGACGAACAGATGATACTTAACCAAAATAGAAGTGTAGAGCTTCTTTTTGAATTAATAAAAACTAATAAATTCAAGATAGATAAAGAGACTTTTTGTAAATTGAATTTTGAAGTTAGCAAAGAGGAGTCATTAAAATGGGGAGAGTTTAGAGATGGCAATGTAAATATTGGTGGAACAGAGTATAAACCTCCACATTTTAAAGAGCTTGATAAGATTTTTGATAGCAAGATAGAAAAAATTAAAAAAATAGAAAATCCAATTATAAAAGCTTTTATTTTTTTTCTCTTTGGTGCAAAAATGCAGTTTTTTTATGATGGAAATAAGCGAACTTCAAGGCTTATGATGAATGGAATACTTTTAGATAATGGTTATCCTATATTAAATATAAAAGCAAAAGATAGATTAGAGTTTAATTCTAAGATGATAGAGTTTTATGAAAGTATAGAGCCTATAAATACGGTTTTATATCTATTTAATTATTATAAAAAACAAAATTTAAATTTAAGGAGAGAGTTATAATGGGAATTTTAGGGAGGAATGTTCAGG
>CAZROY010000118.1:0-4549 GCA_964601885.1 uncultured Sulfurovum sp.
GATTGGGAGAGTTTAACCTCAAAAGAGATTTTAACAAAAGTAGATGCCACTATGGCTAATGATTTATATAAAGCTTCACTTATTGCATATCCAGAGCTTAAAAATGTAGCTAAAAAGGGTTGGTACTTTTCAGGGAGTGGAAGTACTTTTTTTAAAAACTAAATAGCTACAATCTTAACAATGCTAATAATCACAACTCTTAATACAAGTTCCATCTAAATTAAGAGGTAGATATAGAGTTCTAAAATCCATAGCATTTTTACATAAGTTTTCAAACTCTTTACTATCTTTATATCTGCTACTATATTCAGCATTGAAAACAGGTTTATTCTGATTTATAAATGGTATTAATAGATTACACTCATTATGTTCATAACACTTTTCATTTAGACCAAAATCAAAATAATATACTAAATCTTTAATCTGCTCTAAATCATTTTTTAAACCTATAAGGTTCTCTTTTGGAATAAACCTGTTATTAACCCTTTTGGATAATAAATATAACTCTCATTTCTATCATAAGGATTATCAACTCCTCCAAAATGACTACTCCAATTACTATCCTATGCACTTGCAGAGTTTGCTATATAATAGTTCGCAATGGAAGCATCTTCTCCAACATAAAAATAGGTTGTGGTTATATCTGTATGTAGAGTATATTTATAAAAATGCCTATCTTCTACGCCACCATTATCACCTCCATCACCTCCACAACCAATAAATGATAGTCCTAAAATTAATATGAGCTTTCTCATGATATTTAAATTCCCTTAAAAAAAGCCAACTTCATCAACTTTGCCCCTAAGACATCTACTCTTTTTTGGAGTTCTTCTCTTTAAAAGAGTATTTAACTTATCACTTCCACTGCCTATATATAACCAAAGCTCTGTAATCAAACCTTTCTGACAGTTCATTACCACACTATTTCCAGCTCCTACTCCAAACTCACTATCAAAAACATCTCTTATCTCTTTTAGCTTTATCACCTTTCCAATATTTTTTTCAAAGAGTTTTTGAACTTTAGAGTTATTTACCTGCTTTAACAGCTCAATTGCATCTTTATAGTATCTATTTGCATCTGTTCCATAACATGTACCATGTTTTATCCACTCATGAAGGTGTAAATTTGAACTATATCCTGTCATATATTTTTTTAACTCATCTCTAACCTCTGAAGTTAACTCCAATTTGCTTAATCTATTCCACTGCTTATTTTTATCCATACCGACCTCTTTTTTACTCACATTGCAATATTGATTATTATAGGGTTGAGGCCAAAGCCCATGTAGTACAAAGTGAGATGATGCAAAATCACCTTTTTGCATAGTTTTACACTCTTTTTTATGTTGATGAAGTTGACAAAATGAATTTTGCCAAGATATAGCAAGTATGTTCTGCTGTGCCTTTTTAGAGGCTACCTTTTTATTTGATACATGATTAGAAAAACACTCCTCATCAACCCATCTTTGGGCAATCTTTTCACCCTTAATTATGGTCAAAATTTGACCTTTTCTACTCTCTATAACTCTATATTTTTGACCCTTATTAAGTTTAACACTATTTGTATTTTGAGAATGTTTCATATTATTATATGCAGGACACTCTTTTATTGCCTCTTTATATATTTCTGCTTTTTTAGAAAATCCCATAAGTGGTAATATTAATAGACCTAATACTAAAGTTGCTTTCTTCATTTTTGCTCCTCTTTTTTTCTATTTTTATTCTTTTTAAACCTTTTTAGATACTCTTTTGCTGTTATCTCTTGACCCTCTAGTATTACATGTGTGGCAATTCCCCTTTTACACATCTCTTTTGTATTCATCCAATAATCTTGACCTATAACCATCTTTTTAAACTCCTCATTTGTTAAAAACCCTTTTTTAACTATTAAATCATAAAAGAACTTTTCAAGTTTTTTGGCAGTATGTGCGACATGTGATTTCACCTCTTGACCTTTACCTGATGAGCCGTGAGAGTATGTATGAAACATTAAATCTGAATACTCATAAACAACCCTCTTATCTGCCATACAAAATAGTAACGCCCCCATACTATATCCTTTATTATCAAGATATGAGATGGTTCGCTTATAAAATTTTTCTTGA
The DNA here is from genome assembly GCA_964601885.1 of uncultured Sulfurovum sp. Taxonomy (GTDB): domain Bacteria; phylum Campylobacterota; class Campylobacteria; order Campylobacterales; family Sulfurovaceae; genus UBA1140. The sequence goes on from CAZROY010000118.1 coordinate 2,106, forward strand.
ATAAGATTATAAAACTGTTGCCCCTCATTAACAAGTCCACCACCTGAGTTTATCATAAGTTCTAAATAATCTTTATTGGTTGCATCTCTGAGTCCATTAAAAACGGAGTGTAGCCCCTTTTTAAGCTCAAAAAACCTTCCAATATAGACTCTATATCTTTTATGTTTAGGTATTATCTCATAAATACTCTTTTCTTTATCAATAACCCTTTTTTTCTCAGGAATTATCTCTATATATAGTGTGTGTTGTTCACTACTTAACTCTTTTTTATTACCATCTATCATTGTCTGCTCCTATCTTCTTCATCTCTAATTATATCTAAATCTAGTATGCTTTATATTTAAAGTTAATATTTTGTTTATATTTATTTTAATGTTTAGTTATGATAAAATATGATTTTATATTAAAAAAGGTTACAAAAAATGAAAAAAATATTAATTTTATCTAAAGATAATACCCCATGTATAACAATAGCGGAAGGGTTAATAAATAAATATTTACACGGTATAAAAGCCTATAGTGCGACTTTAAATCCTAGAATACATATTGCTCTAAATACAAAAAAAGTGTTGGATTTATTCTCTGCATGGTCAAAGCTTAATTATCCAAAAAAATTGGATACTCTAAAAGATATTGAGTTTGATTTAGTAGTCACAGTTTGTGAAAGTACAGATGAGATGTTACTCCCATTTCCTAAAAAAACTAAAATTATATATATTCCCGTACAAGAACCAAAAGATAATGATTTTGACTCTTTTGTATCAACCCTTAGAGAGATAAAAGGGAAACTCCTCCCAATTGTACGAAAAAAATTATCTTAAATTTGATATAATAAAACTAAAAAGATTTAACTTGAAAAAAGAACGAAATTTTAGAACAAAAATTATTGGTGGTAAATTTAAGGGTAGATTTATCGAAATTCCAAATATATCAACAACTAGAAGCTCAAAAGGAATTTTAAAAGAGTCACTTTTTAATACTTTACAGTTTGATATTATAGATAAGAATTTCGTCGAGGTGTTTTCTGGTAGTGGTTCCATTGGATTAGAGGCATTGAGTCGTGGAGCTAAAGAGTGCTATTTTATTGAGTATAATAAAATAGCCTATAAAGTTTTAGAAAAAAATATTAAACTTTTAGACCCTAGTCGCTGTCACTATATATTTGGCGATAGCTTTGAAAAATTTGATATACTCCTTAGTATGCTCCAAAATAGTAAACAAAATAGCTATTTCTATTTTGACCCTCCATTTTCTATTCGGAATGGAATGGGTGATATTTATAATAAAACCATATCATTAATTGAAAAAATAGATAGTAAAAAGTGTGAGATGGTAATTATTGAACATATCACAACATTGAATATGCCAGAAACAATAGGGCAATTAGAGCAGTTTAAAAAGAAAAAGTTCGGTCGCTCTACTTTGACATATTATAAACCACATCAGTGAACTACATTATTTACTAAAATTCGCTAAAAACAATGTATAGGCACAACGATAAGCCGTGTTCTGTCTTGGGTAGTTATTTATCTAGGCATATTGTCACCAATATACTCAAGCGAGACACCAAATTGCCAATTAAATGGCTTTGTGAGATTTTTACCATGTGTCTCTTGCTACGGACAGGGTTTACCTAGCTACCTATGTTACCATAAGTACTGGTGGTCTCTTACACCACCCTTTCACCTTTGACCACCCACTATTAGCAATAGGGGAGAAAAAGAGAGGGGACTCTTTAGTGGGATATAGTAGATGGTCGTCTTCTCTCTGTTGCACTTGCCCTTAGATTACTCTAGCCACCTGTTAGGTGGAGTCCTATCTCACGCGTAGCACGGACTTTCCTCTCGTAACTTTAAAAGTTACCAGCAACTACCTGTTGTACCTATGGTACAATTATATCTTATTTTTCTTTAATAAACTTTTGTCACGATTTTTAATCAATATATTAATTAAAAAAAATATTAATTTCCTATTTTAAGTTTTTTGAATATTATACTAAAACTCACAATTTTATAATAAGGGGTTTGTTAAGTGAAAAACTTAAAATATTTATTGTTTTTAATAATTATCAACTTTTTTTTAGGAGGCTGTATCTCTACAACAAATAAGACAGTTGAGGGAGCCACACCAGATGTAACAGAGTGTACCCTGCATATCTTGATGAAAACATAACTTGGCATGATAACGATAAATTAAGTGATGGGAGTGAAGAGTTATCACAGGCATTTATAATAGGTAGTAATGGAAGAAAAATATTTACTAAAACAACGGATAGTGGAGCAATAGTATTATGCAGTTTTGGAAATCTCTTTTAGCTATATCCACTTTTATATTAGTGGTTCTTTTTATAAAAAATAGAGTCGGTTCTGTTGTCAGATACACTATAATTATAGCTCTATCAATTAATATATTGTTGACTCTTTTTTTATTAAATTTTTTAGATA
>CAZROY010000119.1:0-8418 GCA_964601885.1 uncultured Sulfurovum sp.
TTTGATAGCTGTTTTAAGTGGTTAAAAGATGCTCTTTTTAAGTTATGCAATCCCAAAGTAATAAAAAGTGCTAACGATTTCCTTGTGTTTAACAATGGAATAGTGATGCAGGTAAAGAGGGCTATCAAGTGCCACTCAAACGATGAAGTGTGGACTCTGTAGGTTTATATAGGTTTTTGTGACCTATCTATGCTTTTATATAGTTTTTTCTTGTCGGAAAAAAGATGGCAGAGTTTAAAGCGTTAATAAAACTGGTAAAGCATAAACACAAGCTTGACCAAAAAAAAGCAGAGCCAAAATCTATGGATAACAAGTGGCTTTTAGAGGCAATATATAGTGAGCTTAAAGAGGTGCGATATGAGATAAAATCCAACAACATAGCCCATTTAGCTCAGTGTACTGTATTGAAAAAGTGTTACAAAAGGTAAATTATGACTGTTACAAAATATTCGGCAAATGGGAATGATTTTATACTATTCATTGCTCAAGAGAAAAAAGATAGAAGAGAGTTGGCTAAAAAATTATGTCATAGACAAAATGGAGTTGGTGCTGATGGATTGGTTGTATTAATTCCTCACAAAGATTATGATTTTGAGTGGGAGTTTTATAATTCTGATGGAAGTTTGGCTAATATGTGTGGAAATGCCTCTAGGGCAGTAGCACACTTTGCTCATGAGAAAGGAATATCAAGAGATGGGGTTGCGGAATTTTTAACAGGTGCTGGTGTAATTAGGGCTACTATTAATGGTTTATATGTGGTTAGTGATATGATAGCTCCCAAAATTATAGAGACAGAACTTGAAGAAGGTGGTGAGAATTGGTGGCTAATAGATACAGGAGTACCTCATCTAGTAGCAGTTAGAGATAATATTGATAGGTTTGATATAAAAGAGGCTAGAAGATTAAGAGAAAAGTATAATTGCAATGTGAATATATGTAAAGCTAATAGAGATACTCTATATGTTAGAACTTATGAAAGAGGTGTAGAAGATGAAACTTTAGCTTGTGGCACGGGAATGGTTGCCTCCTTTGTCAGATGTCATCAAGAAGGACTTATAGATGATGTGGTGAGAGTTTTTCCTAAGTCAGGAGATGAGTTATATGTGAGTTTGGAGAATGGAATATATAAATTTGGAGGAAAAGTGACAAAAACATTTATTGCAGAAACTATTGATTAATAAAATTATGCTAAAATTATTATTATTTAATAAGGAACGGATATGCAAAAAAGTATATATCTATTTATATTTACCCTAATTTTTAACTCTTCTCTGGTGATGGGAAAGACATTAGTAACTGTCAATGGTCATCCTATTGATGACTCTATTATACCAAGAGGGTATGAAAAGTTAGATGATGATAAGAGAGCCAATCTTATGGAACATTTGATTAAAGAAGAGCTAATTCATGCTGAACTGCTAAAGAGTGATCTAGTAAAAGATACAAAATTTCAAAAGGTTTTTGAAGAGCAGAAGAGATTAGCTCAAAAAGAGTATAAAAAGGTTTCAGGTAAAAATTTAACTAAGGCACAAATTCGCAATATAAAAGGCTCGATAGCTTTAATATTGTACCAACAAAAAGAGTTTCAAAAAACGGTGGTAAGTGATAGCGAAATCAAAAGATTTTATAATCTAAATCAAGATAAGTTTAACTTTCCAAACTCTATAGAGATTGCTAATATTATTGTTAAAACTAAACAAGAGGCAAAAAATATTATAAAAAAACTAAAAAAAGCTTCAAATTTAGATAATGAGTTTATTAAAATAGCAAGGGAATATAAACAGAATGGTTATATGGGTTGGTTTGGAGAGGGTATGGCACCTAGTAATCTGTTTAATACAGCTTATAAAGCAAGACCAAAAACAGTACTATCAAATCCTATAAAAACTAAATATGGGTATCATGTAGTTTATCTTTTAAATAAGAAACAGGCTGGTAAATTATCTTTTAAGGAGACAAAAGAGAAGATAAGAGATATGCTTAAGAAAAAAAAGGTAATTGAGGCATTGGAAGACAAGATAAATAATCTTTATGCAAACTCTGAAATTGTATATCAATGAAGATTTTAGTTATAGCTTTTACTGTACCTATTCGGTGGGTGGGCATAAATCAAAATATAAAGTAAAAGCTATATTAATTTTGTAAGTATGAAAGAAAAATAATAAAAAAAGGAAAAAACTTATCTCTTTCATATTCAAAGTATAGTATTAAAATGTGTTTTAATCGTGAAAAATCTAAAAAAAATACTGCTTTCAAACTATTATTTTATGGGCTTTAGCACTAAAAAATAGTCAAAAATACAAAAAAACTAATAGTGATTTTTTACCATTTTCCTTGTTTTTTTATATTAAAAATCTAATTTAAAATCAAATTACTAAAAGTAGCTTTGAGTTGAGTAAAAGTGAAAAAAATATCACATTTAACTTAATATTAAGTAGTTTTAATTATTATTACGAAATTTTATTGTAAATTGTGGTGAGTAAAAAATGGATTTATTAAAAAAAGTGTTATCTTTTATCTTAATTTTACAGCTATTAGTGGTTCTTACTATATTGACCAAATACTCATTGAAAAAGGTTGATACTATTACTAACCATTTTAATCTCCTTAAAATTGACCAAGAGTCATATCAAAAAGATATAACTCTTGCAAAAATTATTCAAAATAGAGATGCGATTAAAAAAGCTGTAGTCCCATTTAATTATAAAAAGTATCAACAAAATAGAGAGATAGCTTTATCTTGGTTACTTAAAGATAACTCTTCTGTTATTGTTAAGAATATTGAGTATAAAGCGAAAAAATTTTTAGGTAAGCCGTATGTTTGGGGTGCTACTGGACCAAAGTGTTTTGATTGTTCTGGATTTACCCAAAAAGTGTATAAAATGGTGGGTATTAATCTGCCAAGAGTGTCAAGAAATCAAGCTAAGGTTGGAAAATTAGTAAGATTTAATGAGCTTAAAAAGGGTGATATGGTATTTTTTGATACAAGTAAAAAAAGAGTAGGCAAAGTTAATCATGTAGGTATATATTTAGAAGATGGGAAATTTATTCATGCCAGTTCGGGCAAACATCAAGTGGTAATTACAAGCTTTAATAAAAAACGATTTTATAAAAGTCGATTTTTATGGGGACGAAGAGTTATAAAAAATAATATTTAATTACAGAAAAACCATTAATTTTTATTATTTTGATATAATAGCCAAATAAAAAGTTGGGATAATAATTATGAAATTAACATTGCGTCAAATGGAGATTTTTTTAAATGTTGTTAGAGAGGGTCATCTTACCAATGTCGCCAAAAGTATGGGACTTAGTCAATCAGCAATATCTATGTCTATCAAAGAGCTTGAAAATATACTTGGCAATCCTCTTTTCGATAGAATTAATAAAAAACTAATATTAAATGAGATGGGTCGCTCTTTTGAAAAAGAGATTACTCCAATATTTAAAAGGCTCAATGATATTGAGTATGAGTTTAAAAATAGTATTAATAAGGGTATGGTACGAGTTGGCGCTAGTACCACTATTGTAGATTACCTTATGCCACCTATTATATGTAACTATATGAATAAATATCCAGATGTGAAGGTTGGACTTAAGGAGGGAAATACTCAACAGATAATTAAACTTTTAAAAGATGGTCATATAGATGTTGGATTTATAGAAGGTATTGTTCATGACCCGGAAATTATAAAAGAGACTATAGGCGTTGATGAGTTAATTGTAGTTACAACAGATATAACACTCAATAGAGAAATATCGATTGATGCTATCCAAGATAGAAAATGGGTATTGAGAGAGGAGGGGTCTGGAACAAGAGAGGTATTTTTAGATTATATAAAAGATAAAGTTGATAATATAAATATCTTCTTAGAATTAGGTCATACAGAGTCCATAAAGTCACTTGTGATTAATCACAGATGTATTACTTGTATATCAAAAATAGCTGTCAAAAATGAGATTAAAAATAATAAACTACTTCGTGTACCATTAAAAAACTTTGAGTGTAAAAGGGATTTTTTAATGATTTATCATAAGGATAAGTATCATAGTGAGCTTTTTGAAAAATTTTTATATTTTACAAAAACTATGATACGAGAAATGTTAGAAGAGAATAATTAGTTTATATGAATAACGGTTAAATTTACCTATGGAGAAAGCTTGGTTGGCAAACTCTTAGCTTTTAGCTGTGGGGGTATCTTCACTGCCACCAGCAAAATAGTTTCCATCAAAGCTTACTAATGAGTAGTCTCTATCATTTCCAAGTGAGCTTTTTAACCCTTCAATAGATAAAAATCCTAAAGATTCTGCATTCATCTCTTTTGCAATCTCTTTTGGGGTATATTTTGTAGATATTAACTCATCTTTTGTAGGTGTATCAATACCATATCTACAAGGATATTTAATTTCCGGTGCTGCTATTCTCATGTGTACCTCTGTAGCTCCTGCCTCTTTTAACATTTTAACTATCTGTTTTGAGGTTGTACCCCTCACTAGTGAGTCATCAACAATAGCTATTCTTTTACCCTTTATTAACTCCTTTATTGGTGATAGTTTAAGCTTGACTTTTAACTCTCTCATCTCTTGTGTTGGTTCAATAAAAGTTCTACCAACATAATGATTTCGTACAATTCCCATCTCAAAAGGAACACCCAACTCTTCAGCAAATCCTCTAGCTGCGGCTACTCCAGAATCTGGAATAGGTAGAACCAAATCTATATCAGCTGGTGTCTCTCTTGCCAACTGTCTGCCCATTTTTAGACGAGTACTATAGACATTTTTACCATCAATAATAGAGTCAGGTCTTGCAAAATAGATATATTCAAATGCACAAGGGTGATAGTCTGGTTTAAAAATCTGCTCAGAAAATGGCTCTTTACCCTTTTCAAATGTAAGCATTTCGCCCGGTCTTATATCTCTTATAAATTTAGCACCTACTAAATCAAATGCACATGTTTCACTTGCTACTATCCAAGTACCATTTTGAAGTCGTCCTAAACTCAGTGGTCTAATTCCAAAACGGTCACGAATAATAAACATCTTTTTTCTACTTTGAATAGCTAAACAGTATGCCCCCTCAATTTTTTGAAGCATATCTTTTATTCTAGCTTCCAGCTTATCCTCTTGACTCTTTGCTATGAGGTGAACAATATTTTCTGTATCCATTCCTGTTTGAAAAATTGCACCTCTATTTATAAGCCTATTTCTCACCTCATACTTATTAACTAAATTTCCATTATGGGCTACAGATATTTCACCAAGTTTATATTTCGCAAAGACAGGTTGGGCATCTAAAATGGAGTCATCTCCAGCCGTGGAGTATCGGTTGTGTCCAATAGCACAACAACCACCATCTAACTTTTTTAAGGTCTCTTCATCAAAAACCTCTGTAACCAAACCTCTTTTTTTTATAAGACGAATTTTTTTGCCATCAGCAGATGATATTCCTGTTGATTCTTGTCCTCTATGTTGCATTGAAAATAGTGCATAATATGCTATTTTTACAGCATCTTCATCACCATATACTCCAACAATAGCACACATACCTATATTCCTAAACAGTCATTAATTGAATATAAGCCATTTGTCTGATTTACTATCCATTTAGAGGCTCTAATCGCACCTTTTGAGAATGTCTCTCGACTTGTAGCTGTGTGGTTTAGTTCTAAAAATTCACCATCATTATAGAACCCAACAGTATGTCTTCCAACTACATCTCCACCTCTTAAAGCCATAACTGCTATCTCATCTTTTCCTCTTGCACCTATTACTCCATCTCTACCTGAGATACGAACCTTATCCAAATCCAAACCTCTACCTTTCGCCGCAAATTCACCCAAAGTAAGAGCTGTTCCACTTGGTGCATCAACTTTAGCTCTATGGTGTTGCTCTATTATCTCTATATCGAAATCTTTTAAGGTTGCCGATACTCTTTGGACTAACTGTTTTAATAGAGCAATTCCAGCGGACATATTAGATGAGTATAAAATTGGCATCTCTTTAGATGCTTCTATAAGAAGGTTCTGTTGATGTTCTGTAAAGCCTGTTGTTGCAATCACTAGAGGGGTAGGATTTTTAAGTGCATTTTCACATAAAGTTTGTGTAGCAATAGGGGCAGAAAAATCTATAATTACATCGCTATTTTCTAACACAACTTCCATATTATTAGTAACCAACACTGTATCAGGAATAGAGACTTTTAGTTCATCAAAAACATGTAATACTTCTAGCTTTAACGCATCATCTTCTAGTACATTTTTAATAAGATGGTTGCCCATTCTTCCTGTACTTCCTACAATTCCTACTTTTATCATCTTTATAATCCTAGTATTTATTTATGTGAAATTATACAAAAAAATATATAGTTTAACAACTAAATAGCTGAAATCCCAATTATCTTTAGTAATTGGGTAGTTAAATTTGTTATGAGAGTTCCTGAATATAGGATATAACTTGTAAAGCAGCTACCGCTCCATCACCAGCGGCTGATACCACCTGCTTTGGTGCTTCAATTCTCATATCTCCGACAGCAAATAATCCTTGTATTGATGTTTTCATATTTAAATCAACAATCACTTGTCCCAAACTATTTACATCACATATAAAATTTCCACTTTTATCTTTTAGCACACTATTATTAACATTATGTCCTACAAATATAAATATACCATCAACCATTAATGTAGATATTTTATTACTTTTTATATCTTTTATTCTAATGCTAGTAACACCCATTATATCACCCTCTATCTCTTCAATAATGGTTGAGGTGACAAATTTAATATTTTTTGTTTTTTTAACTCTATCTACAGTTGAGGGAGATGCTCTAAACTCATCTCTTCTATGTATCAAATATACCTCTGAACATATATTGGATAGATAGTGTGCCTCTTCTAATGCAGTATCTCCTCCACCTAAAACTGCCACTGGTCGATTTTTATAAAAAAAACCATCACAAGTGGCACATGTACTAACTCCTTTACCCCAAAACTCCTCTTCACCTTTTATGCCTGTTCGCTTTGGAGTGCTACCTGTTCCTACAATAACAGTTTTTGTCTCTATGGAGTCACCATTTTCTAAAAAAACATTAAAATAGTCCCCATGTTTTTCGACTCTATCAACTTTTTTCATCTCATGTTTTAAACCAAAAGCAAAACACTGCTCTTGCCAAGTATCCATAAAATCCATACCTGTTTTCCCATGTTGATAAAATCCCGGATAGTTTTCTATTTCTGAACTTTGAGTAATCTGCCCACCGGGCATTCCCATCTCAAACATAACTACATTTTTTAAACCACCACGAGTGGTATAAAGCCCTGCTGTAAGTCCTGCCGGACCTCCACCAATAATTGCACAATCCAACATTTAGAATTTTCCTTTGAGTGTTGTAGTGTGGGTTAAAAAACCCACAAAAAAATTAAGAAGTTTAATTAAATTAAAGTTGAGCGTTAAGTTTTGAAGCAAAAGCATCTTTTGATGCAGCCCCTACCATTTGGTCAACAATCTCTCCATCTTTAAAGAAGAGAATTGCTGGAATTGAACGAATACCATATTTTACAGCCAACTCTTGTTCTTCATCTGTATTCACCTTTGCAATTGTTGCTCTTCCTTCAAACTCTTCTGCTAACTCTTCTACAACAGGAGCAATCATTCTACAAGGTCCACACCAAGGTGCCCAAAAATCCACCATTGTTACACCTTTTGCTACTGTATCATTAAAATTTTCACTTGTTAATTCAACATATTTTGCCATATTCTTTATCCTTTTATCTATATATTTATTTAATGTCACAATTATACATTAAATTTTTTAAACCTTTTACTAAAGATTAGGTTTAAATATGTTTGCAGTTATAACTGAACTTTGCTTTTTTGTCAAGAGATATTTAGAGATATTTCTATAGATTTTACCAATCTATACCCTTTTATTGATTTAATAGATAGTATTTTAACAGATATAGTGGGATTTTTAATAGATAGTACAATCTTATCTTTTTAGAACTCTCTTAATGGTTCTGTTTCTATAAGTGACACATTTTTTTACTATCTTCTATTGTAAAAATTGTAATCAAAATGTAACCAAATCATTATACAATGCGATTGATAAAATAGAATAGGAGTATTATTGATGCAAAAGGTTGTCTTGTCAACAGTAGTCATTGGAACATTTGCGTTTGCAGGTGGGGATATTAGAGGGACAGAAAACTATATTACTAATCGTGGTGTTGAGATAGAGAAGTTAAAAGAGGAGATGAGTAATCTACAAAAGAAGATTACAGAGCTAGATAAGAGAAGAGATAAAACTGCTCTCATTAAATCTCATGCTAGTGTTATTAAATTTAGTGGTACTCACTATTTGGGATTTGTAAATAGTTCACCAAAAGAGGGAGATACTATTAATAGGTTTGAGACGAGAAG
>CAZROY010000120.1:0-9602 GCA_964601885.1 uncultured Sulfurovum sp.
TCTTTTATCTCTTTTTTAATTTTAACTTTTTCTTTTTTTGCATCTTTTAAAGACTCAATTTTTAAGATACTCATTCTAGTAAAATTATCATCTTTACTAATACGAACCTTAAAAGCTATCGGTTTAGATAGGTCAAAATCCTCTTTTAACTCATTTAACCTATTCTCAAATAACATAAGCTCAATATTTCCATGTAAATCCATAATATTTGCTATTGCAAATCTATTTCCTTTTTTAGATATTTTTTCAGTAATATTCTCTATTTTCCCGACCAATAAAGCTTGTGAGCCATCTACTAAATCTTCTATTTCCGAACTTAGAGTATAATCTATATTATCTAACTGCTCTCTATACTTATCAAGTGGGTGACCAGATACATAAAAACCCAAAGACTCTTTTTCTATTGCTAAAAGTTCTAATAGGTCATACTCCGGCATAGCCTTAATATTAACTTCAACTCTTGTCATCTCTTCACTATATCCAAATAGAGAACCTATAGCCTGTTTCTTTGCCAACATTGCTCTACCAGCACTCTCTACAATATGCTCTATTTGTGATATTATAGCTTGTCTTGAGTATCCAAAATCATCAAATGCTCCAGCCTTTGCAAGTGTTTCTATAACTCTCTTATTAACTTTACTAGCATCAATTCGTGATACAAAATCACTCATATCTTTAAATTCACCACCCTCTAATCTAGTTTTGATAATAGAGTTAATAGCGACATCTCCAGCACCTTTTAATGCACCCATGCCAAAAAATATAATATTCTTCCCATTGATAGTGTCAGCTTGAAAAACCAAATCTGAACGGTTAATATTTGGTGGTCTTAATTCAATTCCAAGCCGTTTTAACTCATCTACATACTTTACAACCTTATCTGTATTATCTTTTTCTAGTGTTAAGAGAGCTGCCATAAACTCTGTAGGGTAGTAATATTTTAAAAATGAGGTATAAAATGTAATCATGGCATAGGCTGCTGAGTGAGATTTATTAAATCCATACCCTGCAAATTTTACAATTAAATCAAATAACTCTTCTGATTTTTTTCTATTAAAACCTTTCTTTTCTGCTCCATCTGCAAACTCACCCTTTAATCTATCCATCTCCTCTTTATTTTTTTTTCCCATTGTTCGACGAACGATACCGGCACCACCGAGAGAAAATCCACCTATGGTTTGGACTATTTGCATTACTTGCTCTTGATACACTATCACCCCATAGGTAGGTTTTAATATTGGCTCTAATTCAGGGAACATATAGGTTATCTCTGCTCTTCCATGTTTTCGTTCAACGAAATCATCTAACATTCCACTCTCCATAGGACCGGGACGATATAGAGCTAACATTGCAATAATATCCTCAAATCCACTAGGCTTAAGCTTCTTTGCTAAATCCTGCATACCAGCAGACTCAATTTGAAACAATCCCAAAGTATCACCTGTAGATATATATCTATAAACCGCTGGGTCATTAATATCTTCATGGATAAAATCTATTCGTTTACCTGTTCTTTTCTCTACTAACTTATTTGCCTCCTCAATAACAGTTAATGTTTTTAAACCTAAAAAGTCAAACTTAATTAAATCAACATCTTCTACATATTTACCATTATATTGAGTAGCCAATGTATCTTGTCCTACAGGTTTAAATATGGGAGCTTTATTCCAGAGTGCCTCATTTGATATAACAACACCAGCCGCATGTGTACCTGCATTTCTATTTAATCCCTCTAGTGCTAAAGCGTACTTCCAAACTCTCTTTGCAAGGGGATTATTATCTATTAACTCTTGTATCTTTGGCTCTTTTTCAAAAGATTTCTTAAGAGTAATTCCCAACTCATCAGGAATAAGTTTTGCCATAGCATCAGCTTGAGAATATGGCATATCAAGTACTCTTGCCACATCTCGAATTACTCCTTTGGCTTGAAGTTTACCAAAAGTGATAATTTGAGCCACATTATATCGCCCATATTTTTGAATAACATAATCTAAAATCTCTTGCCTTCTTGCTTGACAGAAATCCATATCAATATCTGGCATACTAACTCTTTCTGGATTTAAAAATCGTTCAAAGAGCAGACCATAAGGGAGTGGATCTATATCTGTAATTTTTAAAGAGTATGCTACAAGACTACCTGCTGCTGACCCTCTTCCGGGTCCTACAGGAATGCCCATTCTTTTTGCTTGGTCAACAAACTCCCAAACAATAAGCATATATCCGGGAAATTTCATAGAGTTTATAATATCCATCTCTAGTTGAAGTCTATCCCTATACTCTTGATGTCTCTCTTTTGGAACTATTTTTAATCTCTCCTCTAACCCTTTTTTGGATTCATGGATAAAAAGAGCTTTATCATTCTCTAATGAGTACTCTCTATCTGGCTCTGGTAAAGTAATTCCCGCCTCTTTTGCTCTCTCTCTTGTAAATTTAAAATTTGGGGGGGTTGGATTTCCAAGTTGTATCTCTAAGTTACACTTATCCACTATCTCTTGTGTATTTGTTATTGCTTCAGGAATATCAACAAAAAGTTTTGCCATCTCTTGAGGAGATTTAATATAAAACTCATGTACCGAATGACGCATTCTATCCGGGTCATCATATAGTTTATTCATAGCTATACACATGAATGCTTCATGTGCATCTGCATCACTCTTATTTGTATAGTGGGTATCATTGGTGGCTATTAATTTTATTCCCGTCTCTCTACTTAATTTGATTAACTCTTTATCAATATTGTACTGTTGTTCAATTCCATGACGCATAATCTCTATATAGAAATCTTCTCCAAAAAGCTCTTTATATCTCAATGCGACCTTTTTTGCCTCATTATACCCTTTGGCTCCAAGTTTAATATTCTTCTCATTTAAATTTAAATGCCAACTTATCTCCCCTTGTAAACATGCAGAAGAGCAGATTAATCCATCTGAATGGTTTTTTAAAAGCTCCCAATTTATTCTTGGATAGTAGTAAAAACCGTGAATGTATGCTTGTGAACTAAGAAACATAAGATTTTTATAACCTATATCATTTTTGGCATATAAACATAGATGAAATCTTTTTCTTGTACTCTTATCTCCTATATCCCTCTCATTATGAATATAAGCCTCCATTCCTATAATAGGCTTAATTCCTGCTTTTTTCATTGTGTTATAAAAAGTAATTGTTCCAAACATATTACCGTGGTCTGTCATTGCAACAGAGTCCATGCCCAACTCTTTAATTTTAGATGCTAAGACATCAATTTTATTTGCACCGTCTAGCATAGAGTATTCTGTATGTAGATGAAGATGAGTATATTTAATATCTGACATAAATTGCCTTTTAAAGTGATTTAATAGAGCATATAAGAGATAGTTTATTCTAATTTTAATACAGCCATAAATGCCTCTTGTGGTACATTTACACTCCCTATAGCTTTCATTCGTTTTTTACCAGCTTTCTGTTTTTCTAAAAGTTTTCTTTTTCGTGTAATATCCCCACCATAACACTTAGCAGTTACATTTTTACCTATAGATTTTACATTTGTTCTAGCAATAATATTATTTCCTATACTAGCTTGAATTGCAACTTCAAAAAGCTGTCTGGGAATTAACTCTTTTAAATTATTAACAAATACCAATCCTCTACTTCTAGCCTTATCTTCAGGTACTATAATGGATAAAGCATCAACAACCTCACCTGCTACTTTAATATCCAATTTTACAAGTTTTCCCTCTCTTAATCCTATTGGTTCATAGTCAAAACTTGCATAACCTTTTGTCATACTTTTTAGCTTATCATAAAAGTCCATTACTATCTCATTCATAGGAATATCATACTCTAAAAGTACTCTCTCCTCATTAATATAGTCCATTTTAATTTGAACCCCTCTTCTATCATTGAGAAGTTTTATAATATTGCCTAAAAAATTGGTAGGTGTTAAAATTGTAGCTTTTATATATGGTTCATAGATAGTTTTAATTTTCTGAACCTCTGGCATATCCGATGGGTTTTGAATTAATACTCTCTCTCCATTTGTCTGCTCCACCTCATAAACAACAGTTGGGGCTGTAGCAATTAATTCGAGATTAAATTCTCTCTCTAATCTCTCTTTTATAACTTCCATGTGCAACATTCCCAAAAATCCTGTTCTAAATCCTGAACCTAAAGCTAATGAACTTTCTGGTTCAAATGAGATAGAACTATCATTTAATTTTAACTTATTTAGTGCATCTCTTAACTCTTCAAATTTATCTGTCTCTATTGGATAAATTCCTGCAAATACAAAAGGTTTAGCACTTTCAAATCCATCAATAGACTCTTTTGTAGGATTATTAGCATCTGTTACTGTATCTCCAACTTGCAATCCATCAACACTCTTTAATCCTGTTACAACTATTCCTATCTCGCCTGTATATATAGTATCTGTTTTAATTGGTGCTATTGGATTTGGATACATAAGGTCTAATACTTGATGCTCCTCCTTTGTACTCATAATCTCTATTTTCTGTCCTTTTTCTATTTTACCTTCATAGACTCTAACTAATGCCAATGCTCCAAGGTAATTATCAAACCAACTGTCATAAATAAGTGCCTTTGTAGGGGCTTTTTCATCTCCTGTTGGTGCTGGAATTCTATCTACTATAGCCTCAAGTAATTCAGGTACACCTTGTCCAGTCTTAGCTGATACTAAAGAGTGTTCTGTGCAGTCTAATCCAATGGCATCTTCAACCTCTGTTAAGACTCTATATGGGTCTGCTGAGGGGAGGTCAATCTTATTGACCACAGGAATAAGCTCTAACTCATTCTCCAATGCAATATAAACATTAGCAATAGTTTGAGCTTCTACACCTTGTGAGGCATCAATAATAAGTAAAGCTCCCTCACTTGAAGCTAAAGAGCGACTAACCTCATAAGAGAAATCGACATGACCGGGCGTATCTATAAGATTTAAGATATAATGCTCACCATTGTTGGCAATATAGTCTAAACGGACACTTTGAGCCTTAATAGTAATTCCTCTCTCTTTTTCAATGTCCATTGTATCCATAACTTGTGAAGACATTTTTCTCTCTGCAACCGCTCCACACTCTTGAATTATTCTATCCGCTAAAGTTGACTTCCCATGGTCAATATGTGCAATAATTGAAAAATTTCTTATATGAGATTGTGGTATCTCTTTTGCCATTTTAACCCTTTATATTTTCAATTTGTCTCAAATAGAGAATTTACACTCTCATTATTATATACTCTTCGTATAACTTCACCCAACATCTTTGCTGTTGATAACACCTTAATTTTATCCAATGTTTTAATTATTGGAATGGTATTTGTAATTACAAGCTCATCAAGCTCACCATTTTCAATTCTATCATAAGCGGGACCTGATAATACAGGGTGAGTACAACACGCCATAACAGATACAGCTCCATTTTTTTTGAGAGCAGAAGCTGCCTTAACCATAGTTCCTGCGGTATCTACCATATCATCAATCATAATAACATCTTTCCCCTCTACATTACCAATAATATTCATGACCTCTGATTCATTGGCTTTTTCTCTTCGTTTATCTACTATAACCATGTCCAACCCCATAGTCTTAGCAAAATATCTAGCTCTCGCAACCCCTCCTATATCTGGACTCGCTACAATAGGATTTTTCAAATGTTTAGATTTTACATAATCATTAAATAAAACTGCACCATATAGATTATCTACCGGAATATCAAAAAAACCCTGTATTTGAGATGCGTGTAGGTCAACAGTTACCACTCTTGTAATTCCTGCTGTCTCCATAAGATTTGCTACAAGTTTAGCCGAAATTGGAACTCTAGGTTCAGCTTTTCTATCCTGTCTTGCATATCCATAATATGGAACAACGGCCGTAATAGACCTAGCAGATGACCGTTTAAGGGCATCAACCATAATTAAAAGCTCCATTAAATTTGCATTTGCCGGTGCAGATGTTGATTGAATTATAAAAACATCTTTGCCTCTTACACTCTCTTTAACTTTAATATTTATCTCCCCATCTGAAAACCTCGTAATTTCTGCAAGTGAGAGAGGTTGGTCTAAATATTTTGATACCTCTTTAGATAACTCCTTATTAGCTGTACCAGAAAAAAGCATATATCCTGTCATATTTATCTACCCTTAATATATTGTGGACTTCTATTATCTTGCAAATAGGATAGAAGTTTATCTATTAGTAACTTTATTACTGCTTGATATAATTTATCAAATCTTCGCAAATAAAACTTACTCATTGAAGATAGAGATTAATCATAATTTTTTATATTAAATAATAATTATTATAGAAGCTGTTCTTGTGGAAGTGAACTACCCAACCGCTAAAGACGATTGGGATTTCGGCTATTTAGTTATTAAAGTGTAAAATTTTAAAATTTATATCTAATATATGCTCTAATATCTTGTGCAGTTTCAACAGCATTTACTCCAGCCATCTCTGCGTTACTTATTTTAATAGGTGTTCCACCATCTCCAAAAAATCCATTACTTCCCGTATAATCATAATCTATCTTTGTATATCTAATTTGAGCAGATAGTGCTTTGGTCAGTTCATGCGTATAATAAACCTCTATAGCTTTCCCCCTTGTAGCTATTTTAGAGCCTATCATAGTATCCTCACCATAAGTGAAACTTCTCCAATATTTACTACCTCTATTATATTCCAATCCCAATTCTCCATTCATTAAGGGAATTTGTGTTCCAAGCCAAATAGAATCTCCACTCTCTTTATCTGCTGAACCCAACATTTTTTGACCAGCATCTGGGTCTGTTTCACTATAAGCATAACTTAAAAATATTTTTGTATCTGCTAGAATATCAGAATCTTCTACACCAAATATTTCATCAACTCCATCAATTAAAAGCGAGACAACTCCTCCAATCTGGTCACCCTTTGTAGTAAGGTTTGGTTGCATTCCATTACTCCCCATTGTCATACCGGGTAAATTAAACGCTTTCAATCCATTTGTTACAACTTTAATTGTGCCATCATCATACGGAACAAAAATAAATCCAATTAATCGAGTATCTTCTAAAGCATTCTCATCTCCCGCATAGTCTGTTCCCGTATTGGAAAATCTCGGGGAGGCATTAGTTCCACCTTGTCCAGCACAAATTTTAAATGACATACCAGATACACCAGTTAGTTTTTCTAATTTAAAAAGCATACTTCCACCATCAAACTCCAAATTAACATTATGTCCCAATGGAGATTGAACCTTATCGTCTTCTCTAAAATTTGCTAAAAAGCCTGTTGTTGAGGGTCGTCTGCCTAAACTTGCTGTCCAAGGAATATCTGTACCAAGAAAGTTTTCACCTAAATATAACCAATATGCTTGTCTTAATTTTAGATTATTATCTGTAAGAGCCTCATTTGTTATCCAATCAAAACTATCATATCCTTGACCTCTTCCATTCCAATTTGCACCATACCCCTTATTATATCCCAATTGTCCCTTAAATATAACATTATCGGTTGGATTATATGCCATATTTATCCATAATCTATTTGAGTATAAATCACGATTTTTTCTTTTTGAGCCATCACTCATTTTATACTCAATAATATCCAATTCAGTTCTCAAATCTGCACTTAATTTAATATTATCAAGAGCATCATGAGCCTTTACTTGATTTAATTTTTTATTTAACCGTTTAATCTTCTTCTCTAAATCAGCGATTTTTTTAGAATTATCAACCTCTTGTATATCGCTATTTGCCAAATTAAATGTTAAAATAAAAACTGTAGATAATAAAATCTTTTTCATCAACCTTCCTCCTTGTTTCAATTTAATTGATAAAATATTTTATCAACAAGAGAGTGATATATAGATTAATATCAATTAATTTTATATCAAATATCAATTTTAATATACTAAATTGAGTTTTTTATACACAATATATATTAAATACTTCCTGCAATAGTTACAGATTTAAAATAGACCTCTTTTTTTATAATAAGCTCATTATACTCTGATGCTAAAATAGAGCTGGGTTCCGCTACACCTTGTAAACCAAAAAATCGGGTAGATGCCGATTTACTAAAACTGTTTGAGAGGAGATTTATATCCTTTTTACTATAAAACTCAATTGGTATATCCCTCTTTTTTACAAAATCCAAAAGTCCAACCTCATCTTTTTTAGCCTCAAATGAGGCTATCTTTTGTATATCCTCTATTTTTAAGTTATACTTTCTTAAAAATATATTTACACTCTGCTCAATTATCTCCATAGAGGTATCTCTATTGCACCCAATACCTAAATAGAGTTTAGGTCGAAAGGTTAAAGAGTTTGATTTAATAATAGGAGAGATAACCACTGTTTCTAAATCCAAATCTTTAAATCCAACTAGTTCTAAGTTATCTTTATCTGGAATAGTATTAAAGAGATTTTGATATGTAGCAACTTTTACCCTCTCTCCATTAATAAGTCTATTTGATATTTTGGCTAGAGCCTTTAGATTAACACTCTCCCAACCTCTACTCTTTGCTAACATCTCAAAAGCTAAAGTGTTAGTCTGGTCTGTAGCAGTCGATATAAAATTAGTACAGTTTGGAAGAGATAACGATAGAGTAGTAGCCAAACTGTTTGCACCACCCAAATGTCCACTAAGAAGTGGGACTATCTTGTTTAGGGCTAAATTGATAACAAGAATAGCTGGGTCTGTTGATTTATCTTTTAATAAAGGAGCTATCTTTCTAACCACTGCACCAATTGCCAATATAGCTATTATCGCATCATACTCTTTCCAAATTGATGGTAAAATATCATCTAATCTATCATAGACTATTAATCTATCTAAATTGTGAGTTAAATTTTTTTTCCCATAAATATCAACCTGATAATCTTTAAGATAGAAAAGTAGATTAGAGGCACTATTTAAACTTGGTTGATTTATAGTAACTATTGCAATTCTCATCTTTTTAACCTATTTATAGGGGGATTATTGTTATATAGATGTGACTCTTGGCTCTCTTGTTGATATAAAAAATCCCCAAACAGTATTAGAGCTATACCTTTAATATGAGATACCTGCTTTTCTATATTTGATATAGTTCCTTTATATATAGCCTCATCTGCCCAAGTTGCCTTTTCGATTACCCAACATGGAGTATCTGGACTATATCCCATTTTTAACGCCTCATTTTTTAATTTATTAATAAGTGTAACAGATAAATAAAAAATTAAAGAAGAGTTTTTACAAGCTAGAATATTGGATAATTTTTCAGGATTTGGAGTTCTCCCTTCTATTCGTGTCATAATAACTGTTTGAGAAACCCCCGTTATTGTATATTCTATTCCTAAACTAGCACTTGCTCCGAAACTAGCTGTAACTCCAGCTATTACCTCATATTTAATATCTCTACTCTTTAAAAATTCTATCTGTTTGGCAATAGTTGAGTAGATAGATGGGTCTCCTGTATGAATTCGTGCTACTATTTTATCTCTATATTTCTCGAAAAATGCAAAAATTTCAGAATAATTCATATTTTGTGAGTCTTGAATTAAGATATTGTCTCTACACCAATTAAGTACCTCTTTTGGTACAAGTGAACCTGTATATAGAACCACATCAGCTTTTTTCATAATCT
>CAZROY010000121.1:0-3188 GCA_964601885.1 uncultured Sulfurovum sp.
TCTTCTTCAAACAATATATGAACAGGCTTATAGGGCTGGAATTGAGGTATTTGATGAGTGGTATGTTGGTGACCTATTATATGAAGATGGAAAAGCTTATGGTGTTGTAGCATATAATATTAGAAATTCAGAAGTTGCAATCTTTAATGCAAAAGTAGTCATGTTTGCAACAGGTGGACACGCTAGAGCCTACAGATTTAACTCAAACGCTCACGCAAATACAGGAGACTCTCTATCTATTGTGGCAAGACACGGTTTACCATTAGAAGATATGGAGTTTGTACAGTTTCACCCAAGTGGACTTGGTGGAAGTGGGATACTTATATCTGAAGCAGCAAGAGGTGAAGGTGGACGATTATTTAATAGTGAAGGTGAGAGATTTATGAGTAAATATGCACCAAATGCTATGGAGTTGGCATCAAGAGATGTTGTAAGTCGTGCCATTATGGAAGAGGTAAGAGCCGGAAAGGGTGTTGGAAAGAATAAGCAATCGGTTAATATTGACCTCACCCACTTAGACCCAGAAATTATTTTAACAAGATTACCTGAACTTAGAGAGTTGGCAATCACATTTCAAGGTCAAGATATGTTAAAAGAGCCGATACATATATCAGCTACAGCCCACTACTCAATGGGGGGAATTCCAACTAATATTAACTGCCAAGTCCGTAAAAATCCAAGAGAGTTAGTAGAGGGGTTCTATGCTGCTGGTGAGTGTAGTTGTGTATCTGTTCATGGTGCAAATAGATTGGGTGCTAACTCTCTACTTGAGGCACTATTTTTTGGACGACATGCAGGTGAAAATATGGTAAAAGCACTTAATCAAGGTATAGAGTTCAAAAAAGTTAAAAAGTCTGATGCAGATAGATTTATAAATGAGTTAAAAAGAGTTAAAACATCAAATGGAAAAGAGAGTGTTCCAAAGCTTAGAGAAGAGCTTCAAAATGGTATGACAGCTAATGCTGGTGTATTTAGAACTAAAGAGTCATTAGAGAAACAGTTAAAACTAATTGATGAATTATTAAAGAGATATAAAAATATTAGAATTGATGATAAATCAAATAGATATAATACTGACCTTCAAGAGGCATTAGAACTAGGTCACATGTTGGAGTTCTCTAAATTTATTGTATATGGTGCATTAATTCGAGAAGAGAGTCGAGGTGCTCACTATAGAGAAGATTTTCCAATTAGAGATGATGAGAGGTTCTTAAAACATACTTATGCTTATATGGATAAAAATTATAATTTAACTCATGAATGGGGTGAGGTAGTACTGGGTAAGTTTGAACCAATGGAAAGAAAGTATTAAGGAGATTATAATGGGTGATACTAGGAAAGTAACAATAAAAGCCTTCAGATTTAATTCTGAAACAGACTATCTTCCATATTATAAAAGTTATGAGATGGAGATAGGAAAAGATGAACTAATACTTGATGTGATGAACAGAATTAAGTGGGAACATGATGGCTCATTCTCATATCGTCGTTCTTGCCGTCATGGTATTTGTGGAGCTTGTGCTGTTAAGGTAAATGGGAAAGCTACTTTAGCTTGTAAACAAAATGCTATGGAGCTTCTTGACCTATTTAATAATGAAATTACAATAGAGCCATCAAGTAAAAATCGTTCTGTTAAAGATATGATTATAGATAAGAGTGATTTTTGGGAAAAACACAATGCAGTTAAACCGTTTGTAGTAACTGATGTTGACCCTCACCCAAAACATGAAACAAAACAGTCTTTAGAAGAGTTTAATAAATTTTTAGATTCCGATTTATGTATTCAATGTGGTGCTTGTCACTATTCTTGTCCTGTACTTGAGGTAAATTCAGACTATTTTGGTCCTGCCGCATTTGTAGCCGCATATAGATTTACTATTGACCCAAGAGATAATGCTGGAAAAGAGAGATTAGAGACAACTGCTAAAATGGGTCAAGGTGTTTGGGATTGTGTTAAATGTTTTGAATGTGTAGAGGCTTGTCCAAAAGAGATTAATCCTCTCGAGAAAATTACAAAACTTCATAATATGCAGTTTGAGCAGGGTGTAGCAGATAGTAATATTGCAACTCGTCATGCTGAAGGGTTTGTAAGAAGTATTCAAAAACATGGTTTCTTAGATGAAGCAGATATTGTACTCTATTCAGAAGGCTATTTAGGTATGTATAAACATATTAAAACGGCAATAAAAATGGTAAAGGCTGGTAAAATTCATTGGGACGATGCTCTACCTTGGGTTGACAATGTGCCAAAATCCAAAAATTTAGATGAGATTAAAAAATTAATAGAAATCTCAATGACAAATAAGCTATAAGGAGAAGAGATGAGTCAACTACATTATGCACTATATACAGGCTGTACAGCAAAACAATCCACACCTGAATTACTTTCATCTACTCTTGCAGTAGCTAAAAAATTGGGAATAAAGATTACTATCTTAGAAGAGGCTAGTTGTTGCGGAGCTAGTCATTTACAAGATTTTGATGAATTTTTAGCACATGTATTAAATGCTAGGAATATCTGTTATGCTGAGAAACTAGGTTTAACAATGATTACAATTTGTAACACATGTCAATTAAACTCTGCCATGACAAAACACGCGTTAGATACAAATCCAGAGTTAAAAGCTAAAGTTAATGAGAAGTTAAAAGAGGTAGGATTAGAGTATAAAGGAACAAGTGAGATTAAACACTTTTTGTATGTATTAACAGAAGATTATGGATTAGATGCAATAAAAAATAGAGTGACTACCCCTCTTAGTAAGTTTAATATTGCTCCATTCTATGGGTGTCACAATATAAGACCAAGTGAACTTCATCATAAAAGTAATGGAAATGAGAATGCTTATGTTCCAAAATCGTTAGATAATCTAATAGATGCTTTAGAGGGTAATCCTATTGATTATGAGTATAAAAATAAATGTTGTGGTTTTCATGTTGAACTTCAAGCAAACCATACAAGTGAAGTTTTAACTGGAAATGCCATGGTTGATGCCATTGATAATAATGCAGATATATTAGTTACACCTTGTCCTCTATGTCACTTAAAAATGGATACATATCAAGACGATATAGGTAAAGTGATAGGTAGAGATATTGAGCTTCCTGTATTACACATGCCTCAAATGGTAGCATTAGCATTAGGTTGTACACCTAAAGAGATAGGACTTAATTTCCATGTTCAAAAAGCT
>CAZROY010000122.1:0-47803 GCA_964601885.1 uncultured Sulfurovum sp.
TTTTAGATGATAAAAAGATATCTTTAATTACTAAACATAAAAATATCATTTTTAATCCTGATGAAAATACAATTAATATTAAAAATTCTATTGGAAGATTTTATAGAATAATTGCAAAATCAGAAGTAAGTGTTATTTATATACTAGACGAGTTTGACCATATAGGGACAATTTTTAAATTGGAAGATTTTCAATTTTTACGAGAGTTGAGTATTAATCCTGATATAAAAATTGCTTTTATGACTATATCAAGGAGGACAATTCAGGAGATAGAACTACTTGGTAATGTTGCTTTATCTAAGTTATCTACTATTTTTTCTGATTTAAATTTAGGTCTATTTGATGATAATGAAATTGATTTATATTGGAAAAGGTTAAATGAATTTGGTATTAAAACAGATAAAGAGTATCAAGATAGAGTAAAATACTATACAGGTAATCATCCATTTTTAATTGATATATTTAATTCGGAGATAATAAATGAGCTTTTAATCAAAAAAGAGATAGATATTGAAGAATCTATAAATAAATTAATACGACTTACATTTTTTAATCTTTATGACAATATTATTACTCTGTTAAGAGAAGAAAAATTGTATGATAAACTAATACAAATATTATTTGGACCAAGATATGATTTAGATTCAAAGTCAATAGAGAGATTATTGAAATTTGGAATGATTTATAAAGATGAAAACAGTAGGTATCAATGTTTTTCAAATTTTTTTAAAGAATATTTATCTTTAAAACAAAATGAAATAGATTTTTGGCCATTATGGAGTGAAACTGAAATATCTTTACGAACAATTATTAAACAAGAACTATTTAAAAAATATGGAGAAGAATGGGAAGAAGAATTTATTAAAAAATATCCTAAAAAAGAAAATTCTATTATTGAATTAAGAAGAACAATGGAAAAGAATAAAAGAAACTTTCCTGATAAAGCCTCATCACATTTAGTAGATTATACTTATCCTAAAGATATGTATGATATTTTTATTTCAACAGATTGGAGTACTGTTTATTGTCATATATTTAATGGACAAAAAAAAGATTGGATAAAAAAATTTAAGATATTAGCAAAGATTAGAAATCCTATTGCACACAATAATGAATATTTTCTCAATGATGTTGATAAAAATTTAGCAATTAGTTATTGTAAAGAAATTAATAATATTTTAAAAAACAAAGAGGAATAAAAAATGCTAAAAAAACTACCAATAGGCATACAAACATTTAGTGAAATAAAAAATTATTTAAAAATCTATAGAAGTCAGGGGTCAGGTGATGAAACTAAACTTTTCACTCAAATTTTTTCCTAACTTTAGCAACAGCTGAAGCAGTAATATTTAAATATTTGGTCACCTCTGCCTGTCCATAACCATCATCCAATGTCTTCAAATCTCCTCAAATCCTAAACAGAAGCTAAGGTTAGTGCAAAAAGGGTATTAACTCTATTTTTTTCTAATACTCTTTTTGCCTCTTTTAGAGTTGTTCCTGTTGTTATAATATCATCTACCAAGATTACATCTATATTAGTTAGACCACTATATATAAATTTTCTTGGATTTTTAAGTCTAAATTCTAAAGATTTGCCTGAATATTTAATTTTATTTTGGGCTATAAGAGAGTTGTGTAATACTTTAACATTTGCCATTTTCATCTGATGAGTCAATAGAGCAACATGACTATAACCATTTATTACAATCTCGTCAACACCAATAATATAGATTGAGCTATTATAATTTTTTATGAACTCTTTAATAAAGGGTTTAAATGTTATTTTTGCCAGTGCTTTATAGACTATAAAACCTAAAGGTGTATGTTTTGTTAGAAGCAAATCTTCAATCTCTTGATATTTAAAGAAACTATAAATTTCAAATTTATTAAATTTCTGTTTAGAGATAGATGGGGTTAGCAATCTCTTTCTACACTCTTGACAAAATCTATTAATAGTAAATCTATGGCAACTTAGACATCGCATAGTATCTATATGGTATCTCGTATAACAATCGCATAGTGTAATACTACAAAGTTTAAAATAAAAATTCCTATAGAAGAACCCCTAGATATAATAGTCTCTAATTTGGTTCTCTCCTTTCCATTAGTTCTAAATGCAATAACAGTGTGTAGTATTGTAATTATACTCATAATAGCTACTAAAATCAGTTTTTGACGCAACGCATCTATGGCTATATTATGAATTGTATTATCAAAAAGAGTAGTAATGAGACCATTATCTATAATTATTAAAGTACCTGTAATTAATAATAATGCTAGAGATGCTATTTCAAAGTAACCAAAAATTGGTCCTATTATGGGATAGACCGCTTTTTGGTCATCTTTATTACGCAGTGTAACCCCTAAAACAAACATAAAAACAGAGCCACCTATCCATGATACTGCTGCTATTAGATGTATATGTATCTCCCAACCCAAAGAAATCCTTTATTTTTTTTATCTATTTTAACTAAATATATATATATTTGAGATTGAGGTATATCAATATTAATTTGCTATAATCTTTAAAAATTTTAGAAAAGGTAAATATTATGAATATAATTAGAGTATATATGTTTATATCCATTCTTCTCATCTCTTCATTAGAAGCGGTAGATTATACAAAAAAAGAGTCAGTTAAACAGTTTATGTATAAGATGCAATATAGATATGGTTTTAAGAGAACAACATTAAAGAGATGGTTTAAACATGTTCGCAAAAATAGTTATATAAGACGACTTAGGCAGGGATTATATTGTGGTGCTGTTCCTTGTGCCTCTCTTGGTAGTTGGGGGAGATACTCCTATAGATATTTACAAAGAGCAGGTGGTGGTGTATATTTTATGCATAAATTTCATGATACATTAAATCGTGCATATAAAAAATATGGAGTTGAACCTGAATATATAACAGCAATTATTGGTATTGAGAGTGAGTATGGTGTTATGAGAGGAGACTATTTTGTATTTGACCGTCTTGTGCATCTCTCGTTTGATAAAAATAATAGAAGAGCAAAGTTTTATAGAAGAGAGCTTATTGCACTTTTAAGACTTTCTGCTAAAGAAGATATAAATCCAAAAAATATTAGAGGTTCGTCATCAGGTGCTATTGGTTTAGCCCAATTTATACCAAGTACATATAAGTCATTTGCTGTTGATTTTAATAGAGATGGTAAACGAGAAATGAATAATGTAGTAGATGCTATTGGAAGTATCGCATACTATTTAAAAAGACACGGTTGGAAAAAGGGGCAAGATGTAGCTGTTAGAGTTCGATATAAAGGTTTACGATTTAATAGATTACCAACTGGATATAGACACACTTACTATAGAGGTAATTTAGATGGTATTGAGCCAAGAGGCGATTTTAACTATCATGGAAAAGTTAGCCTAATTAAGTTGGAGAGGAGATATTATGATGAACTTTGGTATGGCGGAAAAAATTTTTATGTTATTACAAGATATAATCAAAGTTCATATTATGCAATGAGTGTACATCAGTTGGCACAAAAGATAAAAAGAGCCTATAATAAACGGTATGGAAAGTTTTAAAACATTATGATAAAATGCTAAAAATTAATAAGATAGCTAAGGAAATATAAGTGTTAAGCACAGTAAATATTATACAAAGATATGGTAAAAGAGTACTTTTTGATAAGATTAATATAACACTAGATAGAGGAAAAAGATACGGTTTAATTGGGGCAAATGGAGCGGGGAAGTCAACATTTTTAAAGATATTATCAGGTGAGATAGAGCCAACAGATGGAGAGGTTCATATTCAACCCAATTTAAAAATTGGAGTTTTAGGTCAAAATCAGTATGCTTTTGAGGAGTTTACACTAAAAGATGCTGTTCTTTATGGTAATAAAAGACTCTATAATGCCCAAAAAGAGAAAGAAGAGCTATATATTAGTGGTAATTTTGAAGATGATGCTGTTAATGCTCGTTTAGGCGAGTTGGAGATGATTTGTGTAGAGGAAGACCCAACTTATGAGTCAGAGGTAAAGATAGAGAAGCTTTTAGAGGCATTGGGATTTCCTGCATCTAAACATAATAATTTAATGAGTTCATTAACAACTGGAGATAAGTTTAAAATTCTCTTGGCACAAGTTCTATTTTTAAAACCGGATATTCTACTTCTTGATGAGCCTACAAACAATTTAGATATTAATACTATCTCATGGTTAGAGCATGAACTAAAAAGACATGAGGGTACTATGGTTGTTATCTCCCATGATAGACACTTTTTAAATAATGTGGTGACCCATATTTTAGATTTAGATTTTCAAAATATTCGTGAGTTTACAGGAAATTATGATGATTGGTATATTTCAGCTAATTTAATAGCGAAACAGCTTCAGATGGAGCATAATAAAGCGATGAGGGAGAAAGAGGAGTTAGAAAAATTTATCGCAAGATTTTCAGCCAACGCATCTAAAGCGAGACAGGCAACAAGTCGTCAGAAACAGTTAGATAAATTAAATATTGGAGAGATTAAACTCTCATCAAGAAGAGACCCATCTATTATGTTTAAACCTCATCGTGATATTGGTAATGAGGTGTTAGAGGTTCAAAATTTATCAAAATCTTATGGTGACAATCATATATTTTCAAACATCTCATTTAAAGTGAAAAAAGGTGATAAGATAGCATTAATTGGTGCAAATGGAGTAGGCAAATCGACGCTACTTAATATATTAATGGGGAAATTGGAAGCAGATAGTGGAAAGTTTAATTGGGGAGAGACAATTACAACTACATATTTTCCTCAAAACAGTACTGATATTGTAGTTGGAAATGAAAAGTTATATGAGTGGATACAGGGATATAATCCTAAATGGCACATTGATGATATTAGAAAATGTTTAGGTAGAATGTTATTTTCAGGAGAGGAGCAGAGTAAAGTAGTAGATAGCTGTTCAGGAGGAGAGAAGCATCGTATAATGCTTAGTAAAATGATGATGGATAGTGCCAATTTTTTAATTTTAGATGAGCCAAATAACCATTTAGATTTAGAGGCTATTATTGCATTGGGTGAAGCACTACATCAATATAAAGGTGGAGTTATATGTGTATCTCACGATAGAGAATTAATTGATGCTTTTGCTAATAGAGTTATCAAAATTAATAGCGATGGCTCTATTATAGATTTTGAAGGAGATTATGAGTCATTTGTGGAAAGCTAAACTACCTTTGGCTCGAAAAGTAGTTCACGGAGTAATTAATCTTCTACACCATTTCAAAAAGAGTCTATCAGGATTTACTCTACTATCTATCTTAATATTATCTACTATATAGTCTGACAGTATTTTCCCCATTAAAGGGGCAAATACAAAACCTCTTCCTCCAAAACCGTTACAGATATATAAATTTGGTATTTTTTTTAATGGTACTTTTGCACCTTTTAGAATTTTAGGATATGTTTTTAACATATATTGACTATCAACGACATCTCCAACAAGTGGAAAATAATCTCGGGAGCTAGAACGCATACCACAAAATGTCTCTTTTAGTTTAAAATCCTTTGTTGTCACCATTGTTGAAGCTATTTTTTCAAGGGATTTTAGAGGTTGTCCATTACACATTATGCACGGCTCTTTCGATTTTACATGTGTAGCACCTAACTTTATAATACCATTTATATTTGCAGATATTGAGATTGTCTTATGCATACTGACTTTTAAATCTAAACTACTCTCATAATCTCCTCTACTACCCCATATACCTTTTATTCCCATATATCTCATATCAAATAGATTATTCTCATAACCTGTTGCTAAGACTACCCTTTTAGCTTTTATATCACCTAAAAGCCAATAACCATTCTGAAATATCAATTTATTTACCAAATATTGTTTATATGTAATATTTTTTATAATATCCTTACACATATTGGGAGCATCACAAACACCAGCCTCTTTAAATAAAAAACTACTATTTTCCTCGTGAATACCATACTCTTGTAATTTATCTTTATCAATCAACTCTCTTTTACTAATATTGAATTTATCATACTCCATAAACTCTATACTATCTTGATTATTTTTAGCCATACGAATAATGCCACTTTGGGTAAAGTATTTTGGAAATCTATTTAGATAAAAATCTGTGGCAAACTCAAAAGCTTCATTTGTCAAGAGTTGAAGAGGGGAACCTTTACCTATTTTAGGAGATACAAATGCTCCAGCTGCTGAAGAGCCTCCCGTTGCTGATACACCAGACCTATCTATTAAGAGAACAGATAGACCTTTCTCTTGTAAAAAAAAAGCTGAACAGCACCCAGCCACTCCAGCACCGACCACTACTACATCTATGATTTTATTATTTCTATTTATCATTGTGGAATAATAGCACAAATAGATATAATCTATATTGTAAGCTTGTAAATAGAACAAATATGTTACCATTCATACTTATTAAGCTAAGGGATATTTTTATAATGTTTGAGATACTTCAAAACTATTTTGATAAAAGTAGTGCTATTACCATTCTTGTACTATCTATTATGTCTATATATTTAATTGTTACTTTATGGATATTTATATATAGATATTTTACTCTAAAGAGATTACTTAGTATAGAGTCACACTCTGTCAAGAAGTTATATATGGGTAGAACAAAAACAGTTGATGAACGCTCCATGTTGTTTTCATATATTAATAGGGTATTAATTCCCAATCAAGCAATATTCTCTGTAGCAAAAAATTCTGCAATTAAAGAGGCTACAAGTGGCTTAACAGCTCTTGCCATTGTTGCATCTACATCACCCTTTATTGGTCTATTTGGGACAGTCGTTGCAATCTTAGAGACATTTTCTAGTCTTGGAACACAAAAAGGTTCAAGCATATCCATTGTTGCCCCTGCCATTTCTGAAGCTCTAGTAGCTACAGCTGCTGGTATTTTAGTCGCCACTTTTGCTTATACATTTCATCTTATTCTCAAGCGAAAATCGTATGAGTTGAGTGTGTTACTTGATACTCAAGCAGACCTTATCTTATCACAAAAGGCAATATAGAAAATGTATAATTGGGACGAGAACCCTGATTTAAATATTACTCCTCTTATTGATGTTATGTTGGTACTTATGGCTATTTTTATGATAACCATTCCTGTTATACAGTATCAAGAGGATATAAATCTACCAGATGGTTCTAAATCTTTAAAAGTTACAAGTGATAAGTCTCTATTGGTGGAGATAGATAAAGATTTAAATATTAGATATGCGGGAGAGAGTTATACACTAGAGAGTTTTCCTGATGCATTTAGATTAAAAACAGATGGAATGGATAAAAATCGAGCCGTCTATATTAATGCAGATAAAGATATTATTTATGATAATGTTATATATCTTCTAAAAGTTGTAAAACAGAGTGGATTTAAAAAGGCATCTCTCTTAACACTATGAATAAAGTAACGAGTGGAATATTAGCTATTGGTATCTATTTAGCTTTACTATTTTTGATACTACTCTACTATAATGTTCATAAGATAAAGTCGAAAAATTATGTTGAAAAAAATGCAAATAGGGTTACAGTCACTTTAGTAAATAGTGATAAAACAGTATTTAATAAAAGTTCAAAGATAACTATTCCAAAAAAACCGACTCCTAGACAACACCATACAAAAAAAATAAAACACCATACAGTAGCCCCAGTTGTTCCTAAAAAACAGCGAGTGAAAAGGATTGTTCCATCTAAAAAAGAGATAAATAGAAAAAAGATTGAAGAGGCTAAGAGAGTAGCAAGAGCTAAAGCTAGAAGGGAAAAGGAGAAAAAGGAGAGAGAGCGACTTGCTAGAATTAAGAGAGAAAAGGAGAAAAAAGAGAGAGAGCGACTCGCTAGAATTAAGAGAGAAAAGGAGAAAAAGGAAAGAGAGCGACTCGCTAGAATTAAGAGAGAAAAGGAGAAAAAGGAAAGAGAGCGACTTGCTAGAATTAAGAGAGAAAAGGAGAAAAAAGAGAGAGAGCGACTTGCTAGAATTAAGAGAGAAAAGGAGAAAAAGGAAAGAGAGCGACTTGCCAGAATTAAGAGAGAAAAGGAGAAAAAAGAGAGAGAGCGACTTGCCAGAATTAAGAGAGAAAAGGAGAAAAAAGAGAGAGAGCGACTTGCTAGAATTAAGAGAGAAAAGGAGAAAAAGGAGAGAGAGCGACTCGCTAGAATTAAGAGAGAAGAGGAGCGACGACGGAGAATAAAAGAGAGGTCAAAAAATTTATTCTCATCTGTTAGAACTCATAATAGTCCAAGAAAAGAGCCAAGAATAGTTCATAGTTCAGAGAGTAGGGTAAGACATACATCAAGAGTTGTAGATAGAATTAGAGATACACATCAAAGTGGGAGAGTAAGCAATAGAAATAGAGAAAGAGGTGTAGTAAATGCTTATATTGCAAAAGTAGAGCGACAATTAAATAATTGGAATGCCCAAAGTAACTATAAAGGTCAGAGTGCGACTATTAAACTAACTATTATGAGTAGTGGACATTTTAGATATAGAGTAAGGCATTCATCTAGTGGAGAATTAACTAGAGGACTTAAAAGATTTTTAGACCAATTAAATCGTATTGGATTGGGACAACATCATAAATCAACACCATATATTATAGAGGTTACCTTTAGAGCAAAATAAATTTGTTTGTTTTTACTAGTAAAAGAAAATATTGAAAGTTACTCTTCTTATGACCCAATCGCTAAGGAGGATTGGGTACTTTAGATATTAATAAGTTATATAGAGTCAATAATACTATTTAGTGTTGCTGAAGGTCTCATGGCTTTTTGTGCCAACTCATCATTAGGATGGAAATAACCACCAATATCTTGTGGTTTACCCTCTACTGCTAATAACTCTTCAATGATTTTTGTCTCATTATCTTTTAATGCTTGTGCAATAGGTGCAAATTTATCAGCTAACTCTTTATTACTTCCATTAGCAAGAGCTTCTGCCCAATATTGTGCTAAATAGAAATGACTAGCTTTGTTATCTGGCTCTCCACATTTTCTACTTGGTGCCTTATTATTATCAAGATAACTCTCGTTAGCTTTATCTAATGCATCTGTAAGAGCTGATAGTTTTTCATTAGAGTGTTTTTGACCAATAAATCTTAAACTTTCGGCAAGTGCTAAAAATTCTCCAAGACTATCCCATCTTAAATGCCCCTCTTTTAGGAATTGATCAACATGTTTTGGAGCTGAACCTCCAGCACCTGTTTCATATAGTCCACCACCAGCAAGAAGTGGTACAATTGAGAGCATTTTAGCACTAGTTCCCAACTCTAAAATTGGATACATATCTGTTAAGTGGTCTCTTAAAACATTTCCGGTAACCGCAATTGTATTTTCACCTCTTCTAATTCTCTCATTTGTAAAGCGAGTAGCACTTGTTATATCCATAATCCTAATATCAAGACCATCTGTATTAAATTCTGGAAGGTACTTTTCTACTTTTTTAATCATCTGAGCATCATGCGCTCTATTTTTATCTAACCAAAATACTACAGGATAACCTTCTATACGACCTCTCTCTACAGCTAATCTAATCCAATCTTTAATAGGAATATCTTTAGCTCTACTCATTCTCCAAATATCACCAGCTTCACACTCAAAACTCATTAGCTCTGTGCCATCTTCAGCGGTTACTGTAACTTTACCGGCTTCAGATAGTTCAAATGTAGTTGGATGTGAACCATACTCTTCTGCTTTTTGAGCCATTAAACCAATATTTTGCATAGTTCCCATTGTGGTTACATCAAACTGCCCATTCTTAACACAATCTGCTACCATCTCCGCATGGAACATAGCATAAGTGCTATCTGGAATAACAGCTACACATTCAACTGCATCACCATTTCTATCCCACTGTTTACCACCTTCTCTAACCACTACAGGCATAGAAGCATCAATAATAACATCATTTGAAGCATTAAAGTTGGTTTTACCTGCATCACTGTCCACCATTGCAATTTTTGGACTATCACTATCTACTACTGCTTGGAATGCTGATTTAATCTCTGCCTCTTTCTCATGACCTGCTATTTTTTTCTCTAAATCACTCATACCAAGATTTGGATTAATATTAAGCTCTGCAAATAAATCTGCATATTTATCAAATACTTCTTGGAAAAATACTGTAAATGCGTGACCAAACATAATTGGGTCAGATATTTTCATCATAGTAGCTTTTAGATGAATTGACCAGATAACACCATTTGCTTTTGCATCTTCTATTGATTGTTTAATAAATGATTTAAGTTTAGCAACAGACATAAATGTACCATCTAGCACCTCACCATCTAGTGCATCAATGGTTGTTAACTCCTTGCCATTTAAAGCAATAGTAACCTTTTGACCTTTTTCCATAGTAATTGATTTCTCATTACCATAAAAATCTCCATCTCCTGCCATGTGGGCAACATAGGCTTTTGAGTTCTCTGCAAATGGTTTTAATCTATGTGGGTTATTTTGTGCAAATTTTTTTACAGCCTTTGCTGCTCTTCTATCACTATTTCCTTCTCTAAGCACTGGATTAACAGCTGAACCTAAACAGGTGTTATACTTAGCTCTAATAGCTCTCTCTTCATCAGTTGTTGGATTTTCTGGAAAATTAGGAATATCATAACCTTGACTCTGAAGCTCTGCAATACAGTCTTTTAGCTGACCAATTGAAGCTGAAATATTTGGAAGTTTAATAATATTTCCATCTGGTTGTAAAACAACTTTTCCCAGTTTAGATAGATTATCCTCTGCTAAACCCATCGATGCAAGAACTCGTCCTGCTAGTGAAATATCAGAAGTTACAACTTCAACACCTGCAGCTTTAGTAAAAGCATTTACTATCGGTAACAACGAATATGTTGCTAATGCTGGTGCTTCATCAATTTTTGACCATATAATCTTTGGTAATGACATATATCAATCCTTATGTGTAGTTTAATAGCATGAGTGTATCAATTTTTTTTGAATATGAGAATTAAACTATCTTTTACTATTAGCTCTATTTTTTATCTGTTTCTTTATTACACAATGAAATAAATAATGAGGTAACAATTAGTAACCAAGTAATTTTATTTTTATTTATTACTCTGTTTGGATTTATGATATAATTAAAATAAAAGGATTGATAGATGCGTATAGTATTAATCATATTAGCTAGTTTTAGTCTGCTTTTTGCAGAGGGAGGATTATTAAAGATTGATTGGTCAAAAACAGATAAAAATATACAGAAATTAAGAGTCCTACCAAAAAATCTTCAAGAGAAGATTAAAGATATAACTCTACCTGTGTATATGCCAAGATATTATGTTTATGAGAAAAACATCTCTATGGTAACAAATCCAAATTTCTATTTTATGACAATTTATTTAGATGATGCAAGAGTGATGGTTTCAGGAGATAGAACATATCAGAGAGAAATTCTATCTAAGGATAAAAAATTTAAACTTCAAATGAAATCTGCTTTAACAGATAAATTTGTTAGAGCAGAGGGAATTATGAGTATAGATTTTCAACGAAATGGTCTTAATTACTCTTTATCTATAGAGTGTAATAGACCAAATAGTGATTTAAGGTGTAAAGATAGCTCATTTTTAAAAAAACTATATAATAGATTGGTGCTAATCAGTGATAGTAATTTTAGAAAATAAGTATTTTTTAATATAAATGTCAGCAGTCTAATTTTTTATTATTTTTCTTTATAAGTTCCATTTTATAAAGATAAGATATAATAAAAAAATCATATTTAAGAAAAGATACGAATGAGTAATATTTATTTTACATTTTTTTTATCTTTAGTATTAATTGGTACAGATTTTTTAGTAAATCTGTTTTATCCAAACTTTTATATATACTCATCAAAATTTACAATTCAAGAGATTATTATTACCATAGTGTTATCACTGTTAATATCATTTTTATCTAAAATAAATAGAGTTTTTTTTAGTCTATTATTGATACTTTTTAGTTTTAGTCAAGTTGTATTTTTTATATTTTTCCATAGTTATATTCAATATTATCATATTCAACTTCTTTTTACAGAATATAGCGATATTATTGATGCTCTGAGTTTTGGATTAATATCTCATATTGTTATCATTATAATATTTATATTTTTGATTATAGTGTTTATTAATATGTATATAAATAGGAAATTTAAATTTCAAACCCATAAACAGATAAATAGATTTTTCTATATACTACTTATCTCTTTGCCTATTATGACAGCAATTAAACCCAAAATATTTTTAGTTACACCAATTCATTTTTCATATATCAATACAATATTCTCTTTATCCTTTGCAATCAAAGAGAATTTAAAATTTAAAATAAAAGGAGATTTTAAAAGTTATATTATAGAAAGAAGTAATGAAGGAGAGCAAAATATTATAGTGATTATGGGAGAGAGTCTATCTTCTAAAAGAATGGGACTATTTGGATATAGGTTAACAAATCAATCAAATACACCAAATCTTGATAGGTTAAAAAATAATTTAAACTTTTTTTATGCACAAGCCATAAGTTCAGGAGTAAATACCCCTGTATCTATACTAAGCTTTTTTAATATAAAAAGAGAACCGGAAAATATGGAATTAATATATAGTGAAAAAACAAATCTTTTAAAACTCGCTAAGGATAATGGATATAAAACTTTTTGGTTTTCTACACAAGAGGAAGGAAGTAGTATATCTACCATATTGAAATATGCTGAGACCATAAAGGTTCGTAAAGATTATATAAAGCCTGTTTTTGATGATATGCTATTGGAGGATTTAAAAAAGATAGATTTTAGTAAAAAGAATTTTATAGTTTTACACTTTAGAGCCAACCATTCACCATACGCAAAATATATAAGAGATGAGTTTAATAATATAGATTATAGTGATATGGATTATCACACATATAAAATAAGCAGTTATAATCAATCTATTCTTTATATTGATACTGTATTAAATGATATATTTAATTATCTTAAAGATAAAAAATTTACACTCTATTTCACTTCAGACCATGGGGAGAGATTAGGGTATGTAGATGATGATTTCAAATATGGTCACTCACAACTCAATTATGAGGTTGCAAAAGTACCATTCATTATCTATTCAGATAAAGAAATTCAATTTACACATAAATTATATACCCATTATGAGATAGGAAAACTTATTGCTCGAAATATGGGATATAATATTATTAATCCAAATGATAATAATAAAACTTATTATATTAATGGAGTCAATATTAATGGAGAAGCTGGATTTCTAACTTTAGAGTATCATATTAAATAAACTGTTTTTTATCTATTGACATTATATCGAATTTTGTATATAATCAAACACATTGGGAGTTTTTTGACATAATTCTAAATGCTAATATTGGAATTATGTGAGAAGTACCCCCCAAGATAGTAAGGAATTGTAAATAATGAAATTAGGTGTAAATATAGACCATATAGCAGTATTAAGAGAAGCTAGAAAAATAGCAGACCCAAATCCATTAGATGCCATAAGTATAGTAAAAAGAGCTGGAGCAGAGCAGATAACAATTCATTTAAGAGAGGATAGGAGACATATTAATGATATTGATGCTAAAAATATCATTAAATTTGCATCTATACCTGTGAATTTGGAGTGTGCTTTATCTAGTAATATTATAAATATAGTATGTGAGTTACGGCCTCATCGTGCCACTCTTGTACCTGAAAAGCGAGAAGAGGTGACAACAGAAGGTGGATTGTATATTTTAGGGGAACAAAAACGGTTAAAAAAAGTTATAAAAAAACTTCATAAAAATGAAATAGAGGTTTCACTTTTTATTGACCCAACAGTAGAGAATATAAATAGAGCAAAAGAGTTAGGGGTGGAATGGATAGAGTTTCATACTGGCAGATATGCCAATATTTATGCTATGCTTTTTGGAAATTTAATAAATACACCACACTCTATTTCTAAACTTGAACTGCCTCGTAAAGAGTTGTCCATTATGTTACAGGAAGAGATAGATACTTTAATTCTTCTTAGTTCTATGGCAAAAGATTTAAAACTAAAAGTTGCTAGTGGACATGGATTAAATTATGAAAATGTAAAGGAGATAGCAAAAATTTCAACAATAGATGAGTTAAATATTGGTCAAAGTATTGTAGCCCGTTCAGTATGGGTTGGGTTGGAAAAGGCAATTTTAGATATGAAAAAATTATTAAAATAATCACATCAATTTTAGATGTGATTTTTAGTTATTTTACAGCTTTTCCTAAATCCCACATAGGCATGAAAATTCCAAGTGCCATAAGTAGAACCAATCCCGCAATAAAAAAT
Organism: uncultured Sulfurovum sp.; assembly: GCA_964601885.1. Lineage (GTDB taxonomy): Bacteria > Campylobacterota > Campylobacteria > Campylobacterales > Sulfurovaceae > UBA1140. Next base: position 14,296 of record CAZROY010000122.1, read on the forward strand.
AACATAATAGGTTCAATATATGCTGCTAAATTATCAATCAGGTCTTGAAATCTACTATCATAATATCCGGTTACCTTACCCAACATCATATCAAGCTGTCCACTACTTTCTCCTGCCCTTATCATTTGTAGAAGCATATTTTCAAACAGCTCTGTCTGTTCAAAAGCATCTGATAGAGATATACCTCTTGATATATTAACATTGACCGTTAATAACTTCTGTTTAATATATAAATTCTCCACCATGTCAACAGCAGTCTCTAACGCTTCAGATACGGGAATACCAGCTCTTACTAGTTCTCCAAAAACTAGAGTATATTTGTGCATTGTTGCAAAAAATATAATTTTATGAATTAGATAAAATTTGGGGTGTACTAAAATTTTATCTACCTTATATTTAAAGTTGAGATTGCTTTTATATGTATGTATAAATATAAAGATGGTAATTCCTAAAAATGCTAATACATAGAGACCATAGTTATTTAATATATTCTCCAAAAATAGAAGTATCTGTGTTGGAATTGGTAATTCTGCTTTAAATTTTTCAAATATCTCTTTAAATTTTGGAACAACTACCATAATTAGAATGGTAAATGCCACACCCATTGCTGCAAATGTAATAAGGGGCGTACGGATAGCCTTTTTAAACTTTTTAGTATTATCTCTAATAGATTCCAATATATCAGCCAATTTATGATATGCACCGGCTATGTTTCCCGTCTTTTCACCAAGATTTGTCATTGCAATAGCTACATGTCCAAACTCCTCTTTGAAAGGTTCTATTGAGTCGCCTATACCCTTTCCTGCATTAATATCATTACTAATGGTTGTATATATCTTTTTTAATCTCTCATTCTCTGTATTTTTTGCCACCTCATCAATTGAGTCATGAATAGATATACCGGCATCTGTCATAACAGCTATCTGTCTAATAGATGAAATCTTATTTCCAATATCAATCTTTGATTTAAATGAGCCTTTTAAACTCTCCAACATATCACCTATTTTTGAACCTATATCAGGAGTGGTCTCTTCAGCCTTTAATATATTAAATCCGCTAAACTCCTGCTTTGCTATTCTAATTGCACTAATTTTACTTTTTGCTTTTATAACCTCTGCTGTCCTTTTACCCCTACGACTCATTGTAACTTTATAGTAATTCATATTTTACCTCGCAACTCTTAACACCTCTTCGAGTGAAGTTTTTCCTTTAAGAGCTTTATTGATACCATCTTGAAGCATAGTAATAAATCCCTCTTTATATGCTTGTTCTCTCATCTTTTCTTTTGATGCACCATTTGCTATCATTGTTGACAACTCTTCTGATATTAAAAGAACCTCTGAAATCATCTCCCTTCCAATATATCCACTATTGTTACATACAGCACACCCTTTTCCTTTATAAAATTTTGGGTTTGGTGGTAAATATGACTCTATCTCTTTTAAGTTATCTAAGTTAATATGTTCATCTTCCTCTTTACAAACATTGCATATTTTCCTAACAAGTCTCTGTCCTTGAATTCCAATAACAGCTCCTGCTAAAAGATAATCCTCTATACCCATATCTTGCATTCTATTAATTGCCGATATTGCATCATTTGTATGTAGTGTTGATAAGACTAAGTGTCCTGTAAGAGCGGCCTCTATTGCTATTCTTAGTGTCTCTTGGTCTCTTATCTCTCCAATCATAATTTTATCTGGGTCTTGTCTTAAGATTGAACGAAGAGCTGCCGCAAAGGTTAAACCTGTATTGGCACTTACTTGAACTTGCTGAATGCCACTCATTTGATACTCAACGGGGTCTTCAACAGTAATAATTTTATCTTTGACATCAATAATAGCATTTAATGCTCCATATAGTGTTGTAGTCTTTCCTGAACCTGTAGGACCTGTTACCAACATAATTCCATAAGGGGATTTAATACCTTTTGTAAATTTTTTATAGGCTATTGGGTTCATTCCTGCATCTTCTAATCTCACCAAAGCTTTAGATTTATCTAAAATTCTCATAACAATAGACTCACCAAATAGAGTTGGTAAGGTTGATACCCTAAAATCATATACACTTCCATTTACTATCTGTGTAAACCTTCCATCTTGAGGTTTTCTCTTCTCTGCAATATCAAGATTTGATAGAAGTTTAGTTCTTGATGCTAAAGGTCCAAATATGATTTTTTCCAATTTAAAATACTCTTGAAGCATACCGTCAACTCTATATCTTACAATACAGTTATGCTCTGTTGCCTCTATATGAATATCACTAGCTTTACTATCAATAGCTGTTTTTAATATGGTTTCGATAAGTTTTAAAACAGCAGGAGACTCTTTACTATCATCTGCTATCTCTGTAGCTCCATCTGTTAAATCATGTTTTATATCCTCTGAAAATTCATTAACCTCTTCATTTGTTTTAAGTTTTAGTAGCTCTTTCTGTATCATCTTCTCTTTGGCAATAACCACTTCCATAATTTTGCCACGGAAAAATCGCTCTATTGCACCTTTTGCCTCAAAATCGCTTGGATTGGCAAATGCTACTGTTACGATAGAGTCTTGAACATATAGAGGGAGAGCATTATATCTTAATAGCTGTTTTAGAGGTAATCTCTCTACTAGTTTATAATCTATATCTATATCATTTATCTCTACATATTTAATATCTAAATTGGAGGCTATTCTTTTTAAAATTCTTGTTGTATCTATTCCACTTATAGATTCTAAATCCTCCATCTCAATTGAGTGGAGTCTTAGCTCTCTTATAAGAGCCTCTTCCATCTTGACTACATTTATAATTTTTACTTTGATGAGGTTCTCAATATTAACTCTCTCTTCTCCATATTTTTTTATAAAAAGTTCTAATTTACTCCTATCAATAATACCACTATCTATTAATATATCTATAATTCTTTGTAACATTTTCTCTCCTAATTGTATCTATATCGTTTTATGAATTTATTGTTTTTATAAATATCAAGTATCATATAGTTTTTTGTTGCCATTTTTTGAATGTATAATTGATACTCAATATCTCTATTGTTGCTATCTTGAAATATATAAATATCATCTTTTAAATGATACCTCTTGTGAACAAAGAGATTAAAAATTTTAGATAATACAAAATTGGTTTTTGGAAGTTTTAACTTGCCCAATTCTTTTTTATCTAAAAGTGCTTGTTTAAGTAACTGTTTTTGGAGTAGAATTGTTCCAAAATAACTACCATTTTCTCGTTGAGCTTTTCCATTTTTTAATTTAACCATCGGAGTTGCTATACGGTCAATCTTATTAGTTTCTAAACAGGAAAGACCATAAAGAGTTAAAAACTTTTCACTATCTCTATTTTTTTTTAAATATTTAAAACCATAATCACAACCTCTCTTATACTGTTGAGTCTCATATAGTTTATATAGAGTTGATAAGTTCGATGAGATTAAAGTTGAGATAAAAAGTGTACATAGAATAACTACTTTCATTATATACTCTTTGAACTAATTTTTTCTATTAAAAGTTTAACTTTTGGTGATTTTGTTTTGTTGTAATAGGCAATTAAAATTTTTAATGCCTCTTCTTGTTTTCCGAGTGCATTTTTTGATTTTGCAAAGAGTAACCAACTCTCTTCTAGGTTATTATTTAAATTGTTTGCTTTTAATGCCCACTCTTCAGATTTTTTATAATCACCTGCTCTATAGTAGGCTTTTGCTATTAATATAGCCTCTCTTGGATTTCTATTTTTATGAAACTTCTCTTTCATTATCTCTATATAGTTGCTACTACTTGTTTTAAAATTTATCTTCTTCTTTTTATCCTTTAAATTAGTAACCTTATTCTCTTTTAATTCATCTGGAGTTAAATAGTTGGATTTTTTCGCTTTGACCAATCTCTTTTTAACTCTTTTTCTCTTTGGAGTTACCTTTTTAACAGTTTTACTTTTAGCTGTCTCACTATCAATATCAACTATTGGAATAATAGGGGATAGAGAGACTATATTATCATCGCTCTTAACCTCAATATCTTTTTTAATTGGTGTTGGAAATGGAGCCAAACTTGTAACTGTAACATTTTTATCTTGTACCATTTTGACATCAGCTGTTGGTTTAATATTTTTTTCTCTATCTATATTTAAATCCAACTTATATAAAATATAGTACCCTCCATAAATTAGTAAAACAACAATAGTTATAATAAATAATAATAAAAGATAACTCTTTGTTTTATATTTTAACCATCTTTTTTCAAGCTCTTTTGTATTAATCATGTATATATCCTATCTTTATTGCTGCCATCTCTAAAATTTTTTTGGATAATTTTTTACCCATTATTTTTTTTGGCTTATAGATGTCATAATACTCATAAATATTATAGATAACATATAAAAATTTATTTGTCTCTCTAAAATTTCCCTTTGTGTAGGTGTGAATAAATTTAATATCTTTTTGAGTAATCATATTAGCCACCTCAATATAACCTTTCTTTATTAATTTTTTTTGAATATAAACCTCTAAATCCTCCATAGACGCATTTTTAAGTTCTACAATCTCCCAAATGCGAGTTTTAAAATGCTCTTTTGCAATAATATCTTCATTTTCAGTTTTATGTAGAGTAATAACAAATTTCACCACTCTAGTATCTGATAAGAGTCTAATCTTCTCCATAAGTGCTTCACTATATAGTTGGCACTCATCAAGTAGAAATACAATCTCTCGCTTACCTTTTAACTGTTTACAATATTTTAAAAGACCATCAAAATTAACACGCATATTTTGAGGGATTGATTTTGATGATATAGACTCATATATGTTTTTTAGAAACTCTTTTTCACTAAGAATTGGAGCTTCAAAATAGTGAATTTCTCTACTAACTTTTAGATTATGGTAGAGTCTATTTAAAATCATACTCTTTCCAGTTCCCGGTTTTCCAAAGAGAAGTATCATCTTTAGAGGTTTATTTAAACTCTCCTCTAAAATTCGATAATTAAATATTGTACTCTCTAACTCAACAAAATTATCATTATCAACAGTATCTATAAAAATATTTTTTATATCACTATATTTACTTCGTCTCATCTTTTAGCTTTCGGTATCCTAAATCTTTTAAGGATAACTTTTTATCTTTGGTAATAATGTGAGGTGTAATAACCAATACCAACTCCTCTACACTATTAATATCAACCTCTCTTTTAAAAATGGTATCAAGAAGAGGTAAATCTCCTAGAAGAGGAACTTTAGATACCTTTGTTCCTCTTTTTGCGGAGATTAATCCACCAAGAATTACATGTTCTCCATCTTGCATAGTTACAACAGAAGAGATTTGTTTTCTTGATAAGTCTGGTGGAATATTTCTTGAGCCTGTATTATCTCTCTGTACAGCATCTAATGTGTCAGAAATTGATGGATTAATCTTTAAGGTAATTGTTCCATCTTCTGAAATTTCTGGTGTAATATCAAGAAGTATTCCTGCAAAAACAGAATCTATTATCTCTCCACTTGTTGAAGTTCCAGCTCCATTACTCCCTTGTAAAACAGATTGAGACTGTATTTTATAAAATAACTCATTTCCAACAGATATTAAGGCTGGTTGATTATTTAGAGTTAACACTTTTGGATTGGAGATAGATTTCACATCCCCTTGTGTTTTTAAGAATTTAATTATATCATTCATCTTAACAGAACTTGTTGCAACTATAGCTCTAGCATTGGGGAGTCCTCCCTCTCCTAAAGTACCACCTTTAATGCTATTTGCTCCTCCTGCATCTTGAGTCCAATCAACACCTGTTAGATTTTTCTTTGCCATAGAGAATGTGGCAACAGCCATATTTTGTAAACTATAAAGTTGTGACCAATCAACACCTGTAGTGGAGCTATCATCAAATGATACACTTAAGATGCTAACATCTATAAGAACCTGATTTTTTAACTGTTTTGCAACCTCATCAATATAATCAGAAACCCTTTTTAACTGTTGAGGTGTACCTGTTACTGTAATCATTCCAGCTTCTGCATTTACTATCGGTTCTGGTGCCTCATAATTGTCCTCTGGACGGTTGATTAAACTGTGTAACTCTTTGGCTATTGTTGTCCAAAATTTAAAATCATCATTACTCTCAATAGATACACCTGTTTTAGAACCACTTGAGCCTTTTTCTGAATTTCCACTCTTTCCTCCTGTATTCCCACTGCCACTACCATTGCTATTATTTGCAATAGTTATATGTGCATTACTCTTACCGGTTCTATCGCCCGATATATAGTCCAATCTAAAAGTTTTTGTACGCAGATAGGAGATTTTTAATTTATTTCCATCTAGCTCATACCCTATATTATTTTCAGTCAATATTACATCTAAAAACTCATCTAGTGAGGCATTTTGTAGATTTACAAAATATAGATGCTCTTGAAGTCGTCTTTTTGCCTCTTTATCTTTTACAATGATTGTTAATTCACACTCATCTGCAATATTTTCAATAACATCACTATATGTTAATGAGCTATTTAGTGTTGCTGTAAACATTTGAGTAGAACAATTTTTAGCATATAGTTTAATTAATCCTAAATTTAAAAATAGAGATAGTAATAATATTATACTTTTTTTAAAAAATCTCATTTTAATTTCCTTTGAATATTTTAAATTTTTTCTCTCTTCTTTTTATAACAATCTTTTTTATCTCTTCTCTATTTTTTAATATAACAGTTCTAGCTCCTATACTATGTACTATAAATGAGTCCAATTTGTCTCCAACACGATACCACTTTTTATTGATAAATGCTCTATGGTTTAATATAGCGGTCAACTCATAAGAGATTTTGGGTGTAACCTCTTTGGGTTTTTTGATTTTAACCTCTTTTGGAGATTTAATCACCTCTTTTACTATTGCAAATGGATTTGGAGTTGTATCTAAGATATTTACTCCTATTCCACCTCTCTCCTCTTTTATCTTGTCAACCATAACTGTTATCTCTTTATTGCTCAAAGAGGTTGAGAGTAGATATATTGGTAAAATTGTTATAGCAACTATTCGTTTCATTAGTGATTAATCCCCCATACAGAAATATTAATATCAGCAACGGTGGTGGTTTTATTCTCATCTAATCTTATATCACTCTGATATATATCTGTTACTAAGATATTTTTCTCTAATCTATTCATAAATTTAGCTATGCTTTTATACTCACCAAGACACCCCACAGATATTTCTAAAACATGTCCAAAACTACCATTACTATCAATATATTTGTTATCAATATAGTCTATTTTTACCTTCTGTTTTTTCGCCTCTGCTGTTATACTATTTAGAAAAATAGACCAACTTTCTTTATTAAAAAGTAGTGGAGATAGCTCTTCTAATTTAGCTGATATAAAGTTAATATCTTGGTTTACTTTTCTAATATTTTTCTCTAGTTTTAATATATCATTATCATATTTTTTAATATAATAGTCTCTATCTCCATTAACGGTAATACTACTAATATACTGCTTATTTGTCCTAATACTTTTATCTAATCTCCTCTTCTCTTTTAATGAGTGGTCATATTTCTCCTCTGCATAGGGTAAAAATAGTGTATATGATAAATAACCAATAATGATAGTTAACATCATAATAATCATCCACTTCTCATTTTCACTTTTATCTTTAAAAAAGTTATCTAAACTGTGTAATATGCTATTCATTATATAAAACCTACTTCCAAAATACCTCTATATAGTAAATCATCTTCGGTTAAAGAGATTCTTTTTATATCAATCTGTTTTATTGTATTGAAATACTTTTTTGAGATATATTTAATATATTTTGTTATTTTTTTATCGTCATCACTAACAACAAAAAGGGTGAAATTATCTTCATTACTCTTCATCTCCTCTAGTTGTACCCCATACTCAATAAGGTCTCTAGCAAAAATATTTAAAAAATTTGATTTTAGATTATAATTTACCTTTTTATTGTGAATATAGCTTAGAGTTTTAGCTTTTCCTTCAAAAATAGCTTTTAACTCTTGTAACTCTTTTTTATTTTGATTTATAACATCTCTTTTATCATTTAATATCTTTTTATATTTGGCAGTTATTGCACTAAGAGATTTATTTTCACTATCTAGCTTTAGATTATATACATCAGTACTATATGCTACAAATAGATAATATAGAGGCCAACCAAGTGCTAAGAGAGAGGAGACGACTGTACTAATAATAAACTGCCCACTAGCTCTTTTTGCAAATACAGGTGGTCTAGGGGTGGTAGTTAAATTAACGATTTTGGTTGGATTTTGAATATAATCAAGTCCAGCTTGAACCATCATATACTGCATTTGGTCAACATACCACTCATCATTTTTTATATTAAAATTGAAATCCAAATTGAATGTAGGAATGCCTAAATAGTTATATCCATAGTCACCCAAGCCTATAATAGGACTCTTAATTGAGCCTAAAAATAGTCTCTGAATAGTATCAATTCCATAAGCCCTTTTACTATAGATGATAATATCATTTATCTGTAGAAATATCTCACTAAAAAGCTTCATAAGATTTTGTTGGTATGATGAGTCTGTAGCTTTTAAACCTTCTGCCTCTAAAGTCTCAAAAAACTCTTTTTCATCAACCTTTTCACCAATCATTGCACAATATTTATCATATATTTGAGATAGTGAAAATTCCAAAGATTTAGAATATAAAAACTCTCCATCATTATATATAGTAATAAAAGCATCACTCATTGTAAAATATATAAAGCAGTGTGCCTCATTTGGCTCTAAGGTACCACTTGTATATAGAGTTTTATATAAAAGAGGAGCAGGTAGTAGAAGGTCTATATAGGTGGTCTTTTCCAAAATAGGAGCTACTCTCTCATCTACACTATCTGGCTCTGTAATAAAAAGATTATATACTCCATTACCATCATCTAAAGATGCTTTTTGATGAGTAATAGTATATTCTTTTTCTGGGTCAAGTCCCAACTCATCATAAGCTTTCATATAGATTATATCATCAAGTTCAGCCTCATCAATATTATATCCAAGGTCAAAAGATGCAATTATCATATCTCGATTTTGAATATAAGATATAACAAAATTTTTGTTATCCAATGATAATTTATCTAAAGGTTTTAGTGTTTGATTTTTATACTCATAACTCTTTTGAAAATAGTTATCAACTGTTATAATTTTTTTAAATTTTTTTATTCTAGGGTCTATAATTTCTTTTGACATAATTGTTTAATATACCGTCCCTTATAATATTACGAATATCTATTATATTAATAATCGGATTAATTTTTGCTTGTAAGTTTAATTTAAGGAGTATTATTCTTAAAAAAGTATAATAAAACAAACAGACAATGTTGTATTAAAATATTTTTTAAGATTTAACAACTTTTCTTAGAAATCCAAAAGGCCTTTTTTAAGCGGTTTATGGGTATTAAAATGGAAGTTTATTTTCCATATTTCAAACTCTTAACAGCCTCTACTATATTATTTTGACGCATAAAATGTTCACCAATTAAAAAGGCATCAGCACCAACCTTAGCCAACTCTTTGACCATCTCATGTGTTGTAATTCCACTCTCAGCTACAATAATTTTATTATTTGGAATAAGTGGTATTAACTTCTGAGTTAAGCTCATATCCATCTCAAAGGTCTCTAAGTTTCTGTGATTTATTCCAATAATATTAGTACCTGCAAAAATGGCTTTAATAAGGTCTGTTTTATCATGAATTTCAACTAAAGTCTCTAATCCTAAATGGTGTGAATATTGGACTAACTCTTTTAACTCTTTTCTTGATAAAGCTTTAGCAATAAGAAGTACAAAGTCTGCTCCATAAGCCAAAGCCTCTACAAGTTGATATTTATCTATTATAAAATCTTTTCTTAAAATGGGAATAGATGTGTATCTTCTAACATTTCCTAAATACTCCTTATCACCTTGAAAAAAGTGAGGCTCTGTTAATATAGATAGAGCGTCTGCACCACCCTTTTCATAATCTTGACCAATTACTATTGGGTCAAAATTTTCTCGTATAATACCTTTACTAGGACTTGCTTTTTTTATCTCTGCTATAATTTTATATCTATTCTCTTCTGTTGATTTCAATGCTCCAATTACATCTTTTGGGGTAAATGGATTATATGCCAATGAGCGACCCAGCCACTCTACAGGATAATCAACTTTTCTTTTCTCTAAATCTTCTTTTGTCTTTTTTATAATTTCATCTAGTATTTTTGCCAAAATCTCTCCCTTCTATTTTACTTGATTACACTCTTTAATCGCATTCCAATGTTGAGCAATATCCTCTTCATCTAATCCTTCCATATCAACAACCTTTTTCATCTCTTTGTATGCCTCTTTACAGTTGTGAAGTTTATAGTATCCCCATGCTAAAGAGTCCAGATAATAACTGTTATTAGGTTGTGCTTTTAGTGCATCTTTTACAATCTCTATACCTTTCTTAACATCAATATCTTTATCTATTAAAGTATATCCATAATAATTAAGATATACACTATCTGTTACACCTTCACTGAGAGCCTTTTCAAACTTATTAACCACTCTATTTAACATATCTTTATCATACTTATCTCTACTTTTCTCATACAGAGCCATAGCAGATTCTGCTAACCATCTAGGGGTTTGCTCTTTAAAATAGAGTTTCTCAGCAATAATTAAAGCATTATCGTAATCTTGTTTTGCTAAAAAGACCTCATAGAGTAATTCATCATTACTATACTCTTGTTGTAAAAAATCAATTGCCTTATTAAACTCTTTTAGATATATATAAGCTTCAACTAACTTTACACCATAAATCTCTTTAGCTGTTTTTCGATATAAATCTCTATATAAACCTATTAAAGCAGTTACATTCTGCTCTTTGGAATAAATTTCTAAAAGTTGACCACAAATCTTTTCACTACATTGGTGTATAGCTCTATGTTTTTCCAAACGATTTCTTGCTTCCGCCACATCTCCTATATAGTTTGCTAAAAGTACAGTTATTTTTGTGAGAATATCCTCATTATAAGTCTTATTATATGCTACAGTTAGTAAATCCACCGCTTTATCATAATCACCAGATAATATATATGGACTAGCTGAAAGTTCATAATCTATAGCTTTACCAGATTGTAAAACAATCTCTGCTCCTATCTTTTTAGCTTTTTCATTATTTCTCTGATTTATATAAAAAGATATAAGAAGTCTTTTTAGTTGAATATTTGATGGATTTTGTGCAACCAACTCTTCAAGTTTTGGAACATTCTCTGATATTATTCCTCCATATAGTGCAGTTGTTAACTCTCTAAATAGATACTCAATACCACCCGTTTTTTTATAAAGAATATTATAAAAATAGTTACTTTTTTTATAATAACCGTGCATTTCATACCAAATTCCTTGAATTATTAAATCATTTTCATTAGTTATTCTTTTCTCTTTTACAGGGTTTGTAAAATGTTTGGGATTATAAGTAGCTAAATCACTTTGTGAAACTGTTGTAATATTTGGCGAATAACTACAGCCATTTAGTATTAGTAAAAGAAAAGATAGAAATATTAATATTGTTAATCTCGTATTCCTAGACATTCTTTTTTTACCTCCTCTTTGTCATTTTTAAATATTTCCCAAAATGGAAATGTACGACACTGTAAAGGTCTTACAGGGTATATTTTACACTGTTTTGTTATATTATCAAAAAATATACAAGCATAATTATCTGTATCTATTTTTCTCTCAATAAGTGAATAACGATGTTTGACCTTCCTAAGATAGATTGTAGCAAATTCTTCTATAGTTAATTCTAAAAAATTTGCCATTTTCTCTATCTCTTGATATTTTGCCCAAATATAACCACTTTCACCAGTACAACATGCACCACCACAATTTGCACAATCTGATGGTTTGAACCTATAATCATACCCCTCTTTACTAACTAAATCACTATCTTCAAACACTTATATATCTCCTTTAATACTGTGAGTTGATGCTTTAATAAATGCTTCTTTAGCCTCATCTGAGTAGTCACTATCTCTATTAAATACAATTAATGGAGGTAGTATTTTCATCATAGATTTTGAGTTAGTCCTAGCCATTATCATTACTAATTTTGAATTTCTATCGGCTTTAGAGTGGAGAAAACGCAACACTTCAGGTTTTATTTTATATTTGATTAATTGATATAATAATTCATCAACCTGTTTTGCATCATAACAAAATATAAATTTACCTCTTGGTTTTAAAAGAGATTTTACTTTTTTTATAAATTTATCAATTGGTAAATGGTGTGCATATCTTGCTATATTTAATGATTCTTCTCTGCTCTGTATAACATTGCTACTATAAAAAGGGGGATTTGAGACTATAAAATCGAACCTCTTTTCTGTATCAAAGTCTAAAAAATCACCCAAATAACTATCTACTTTTAATCTATTTAAAGCATAATTTCGTTTTGCATATTGTAACATATTTTTCTGTTTATCTATAATAGTTGTTTCTATATTAAAATCTCTAGTAAGCAAAAGAGAGATAATTCCAACTCCACAACCTACATCTAAGAGTTCTCCTTTTGGTTTAAATTTGCTAATAAAACTGTATAAAAATATAGAATCACTATTATATGAGTAACCTTTAGTTGACTGATAGATAAACACCAAATAATCCTTATTTTCAAAACAACAATATAACACAATTTGACTACTGATTGGCTGATAAAATTTTTTCTTATATTTTCAAAATATTTTACTAAAAATTGATATTTTTACGATAAAATTTCTTTTATGAATAATACAGTTTTTACCGATGAAGAACCACTATCAACAGATTTTTGTATGCTAGATTATGAGTGTGCCTATCTCCAAGACAGAATGGTTCGCATGAATTATAAATATATTGAAGAGGCGACAAAAAAATATAATACAGCATTAATTCATCGTGGATGGCGTCGTTTTGGTTGTTACTATTTTCATCCGATTTGTAATGGGTGCAATGAGTGTAAATCTATTCGTATTGATGTTGATAATTTTAAATTAACCAAATCTCAGAAAAAATCAATTAAGCGAAATAGGGATACAGAGATAATTATACAAAAACCAAGTTTAACTCAGGCACATATTGACCTATATAATAAATATCATAATTTTAAAAACAAAAAAGATAAATGGTCACATAGAAATATATCTCCAAGAGAGTATAGAGAGAATTTTGTAGAAGGAGCACATGATTTTGGAAAAGAGGTACTATATCTAAAGGATAATAAAGTTATTGGTATTGATTTAATTGATATTCTTGATAATGGTATTTCCGCTATATATTTTTACTATGACCCAGACTATGCAAAACTCTCACTTGGAACATACTCTCTATTATATCAGATAGAGTTGGCAAGGGTATTAGGGCTATCATGGATATATTTGGGATATTGGGTAGATGGGTGTAAAGCCTTTGCTTATAAACCGAAATTTCAACCTCAAGAGATATTAGATGGGTTTCCACAAGTAGATAAAATAGCAAATTGGCAACCATTTTCGACTATGTAAAATAAAAGCCTCTTATAAATTTTAAGAGGCTTTAAGTGTCATTTTTTTCTACTACATGCTACAAGCACTAACACCCGGTGGTGTTGTTGGTTGAATTGCTTGATTGTCTGCTCTACCCTCATTAATAGTTTTATCTATAAATTCTAAAAGGTTACTAGATGCACTTTGGTATCTTTTTGCTGTTTGGCTATCTGGTTTATGATATGTTATAGGCATTCCTGTATCTCCTCCGACTCTAATAGCAGGTTCAATTGGAATTCTAGCGATAATATTTGTGTCGTACTCTTTAGCTATAGCTTCTGTTGTTCCCATTCCAAAAATGTCAGACTCTGTATTACACTCTGGACAGATAAATCCACTCATATTCTCAACAATTCCAGCAGTTGGGATATGGAGTTTTTTGAACATATCTAAACTTCTTTTACTATCATCAAGACTAACCTCTTGAGGAGTTGTAACTGTAATTCCAGCAGTTACAGGAACAGATTGTGCAAGAGTTAACTGTGCATCTCCTGTACCCGGGGGCATATCAATTATAAGTACATCTAATTCACTCCATAAAATGTCTCTTAAGAACTGCTCAATAGCTTTCATAATCATCGCACCTCTCCATATAAGAGATTGACCCTCTTCCATTAATGAACCCATTGACATAACCTCAACACCGTAAGCTTTAAGAGGAAGTACCTTATTACCCTGAACCTCAGGTTTTTGGTCTGCTATACCCATCATTCTAGGAATGTTTGGTCCATAAATGTCTGCATCAAGAAGTCCAACCTTTTTACCTTGCATTGCCATAGCTACAGCTAAATTAACAGAAGTTGTTGATTTTCCAACTCCTCCTTTGCCTGAACTTACCATTACAAAACTTTTAACATGAGGAGCAATATTTTTACCACTCACAGAGTTGCTCATCTGTTTTGGAGGTTTGGGTGCTAGAATGTGTACCTCTATATTAGAAAATCCAAGTTTTTTAAGCTCTTTTGTTGCATCATCTCTAATTTGTGCTTTAACTTCATCTGCCGAAGAGGTAATATCAACAACTACTGCCACTTTATCATTATCTATTTCTACATTTTTGACAAATCCAAAGGTTACAATATCTTTTGTAAATCCGGGATAAGTCACATTTTTCAATGCTTCTAAGACATTTTCATTTGTCATTAAAACTCCTATATCTGTTTTTTTATACTTTTATACTTTATTATCTAAGAGTAAGCTTATCTGATTAGATTTTTATTCTATTTTTTCTCAATTTAGGACTTATTGCTCACAAAAATGAATTAGAGCAATTTATAATATAATAATTGACGATGTTAAATGAGCCTATAATCAATAAAATTAGATAAGATGAACTAATCCATTTTCGATTTTAATTAATCCCTCGAGTTCAGCTTCATACACTCTATCTTGAAACTTAGCTACTACCTCATCTAATGTTGGTGATGTTTGACAAAAGTAGAAAAATTCGTCTTTTTTTATATCATTATTTTTTGGAACAACCCCATAACTATTTGCAAATTTTTCAATATCATATATTGGTGTTACTAAACCATTTTCTATTAATTTATTTGTACCTATACTCTCATTTAATCTATGTGGCAATACAAAAACCTTTTTACCCATCTTTAAAGCAAACTCTATTGAGCGAATAGAGCCACTATCTTCATCTGCTTCTGTGACAATTAAAACACTACCTAAAGCCACAACCAACTCATTTCTGACGACAAAACTCCAAGGTGTAGCTTTAAAACCTATAGGAAATTGGCTTAAAAGTAATCCATTATCTTCTATATCTTTTATTAGAAAACGGTTTACTGCAGGATAACGAATATCTAATCCATTTGCTACAACTGCTATAGTATTTTTAACTCCTGCTCCATTGTGAGCTATAGCATCAACTCCCATAGCTACACCACTTACAATAATAACACCTCTATCAGCTAAAGTTTTAGCTAAGGTGTATGTATATTGTTTTGTATAGCTAGACGGTCTTCTTGTCCCAACTATAGATACTTTTGGTCTTTTTAAAAGAGTTTTATCCCCAATACTATATAACTCTTTAGGGTATTTTTTCATACTATCCAGCTCGTTTATATGTTCCATATATTTTTCTATCACCATATCCCCTTTTTATGTTGTAGAATGATAGAAATAATAGAGTATAGCTAAAAGAGTTAAACACGATATAATAGCAATAGATATTTTAACTATACTATATGGTCTCTCTCCAACAACCTTTCCAGATTGACCATTAATTAAATAGTCATAAACCTTACCTTTCCATTTAAATTCTGCTGAGTATATTGGAAATAGTACATCTTTATAAGTTATATTATTATACTCTGTTTTCATATATCCTATTCTCTGTTGGTCTCCTCCAATATCTGCTTTTATGGTTCTTATAATTATTCTTTCCATCTCTTTTTTTGCATATCTAAAGCCATCATTTAAATCTATGGAATACTCTTCGCTTACAAAACCAGATAGATATTTTTGGTTAAATGGTATAAGCTCTTTTGTATTCCAAGGAGCCAAACTATCAAGTA
The DNA here is from genome assembly GCA_964601885.1 of uncultured Sulfurovum sp. Lineage (GTDB taxonomy): Bacteria > Campylobacterota > Campylobacteria > Campylobacterales > Sulfurovaceae > UBA1140. The sequence goes on from CAZROY010000122.1 coordinate 30,353, forward strand.
GAGAGTGGGGTAGGGTTTTTGATGCACCTACTGTTATATCGTCGAAACTATTATATACCTCTCCTCTAACAGGAGTCCATCTAATTCTAGGCTCTTCCTCTTCTACTATCTCTTCTCTACCGTTAATCTCAACTCTCCTTTGAACCTTAACAAAATATATATCTCCTCTCTCCCCACTATATCTAGTCTCTGTTTGGCTATCAAATGTCCAATATGGGAGGTAATATCCGGTTAATTTTCTATTTCCATCTACAAAATCTTTTAGTTGAGTTGGAGCAAACCATAGTGAACCAATCCACTTTTTAAACCTCTCTTGTGCATCTTTTTGAGTTATATTAAAAGGGATTAGAGATTTAGGTTCTATAGGTTTTGTAAAATCCGTAATAAGAGGAGTATTGCAATATGGGCAGTTTGAACTTATTAAATATGATTCCAACTCAATTTTTGCTCCACATTTATTGCATATAATCTCTCTACTATCTACTTTTTTTGTAGAAAGTTTACTCAATCCCTCTTTATAATCATACTCTTTAATCTCAATATTTGACCTCTTAATATGTTCTATTGAACCGCAAAAATCACACTTTAATTCATCACTAACTGGGTCAAATCTAAGTGTTCCACCACAATTTTTACAGATAAAATTTTTTGCTTTAAACTTCACAATATATAAACCATAAATCTTATTGTGGAGGCAGTGGTGGAGGGGTGTTTTCAAATAAATCAGAAAGCCTATCTCCAGCCTTTTCCCAATTTCTCATACCTTTTGTCCAGACTAAAGAGTTTCTATCTATTTTGCCTTTATCTATAAAATTTTGAATAGTTCTTATATCATAAGGTCCCTCAGTTAAGTTATCAACTGCAATATGATACATAGTCTCATCTCTTGTAGGAAGTGGTGGAGGGGTATCTCTCTCCTCCTTTTTTGTTCTATTTCCAAATATCTCTTGACCCATAGAGAAGCCAATTCCCATACCCATTATATCACCAATTGCACTTCCACCTTTAGCATTTCCCAAAGCTTCACCCGCTTGATATTTTAAATTATCATCAAGGTCACCTGTAACCTCTCTGCTAGTTCTTCTATCTAATACCCTCTCTACATTTTCTGGTAGGGAGATATTTTCTATAATCACTTTTGTCAACTCTAATCCATACTCTTTAAAATATGGAGCGATATGTTTAGTAACATACTCACTAAAATTCTCATAATTTGAGGCTAAATCAAGAATTGGAATTTTACTCTCCCCTAACACTCTTGTAAATTTCGATAAAATAAGATTTTTTAACTGCTCATCAATCTCATCAATCATAAAATTGCCATCAGTTCCTACAATTTCACTCATAAATACTTTTGGGTCAATAATCCGTATCTCATAAGTTCCAAATGCTCTAAGTCGAACCATTTTAAACTCTGGGTCTCTTACCATAATGGGGTTTTTTGTTCCCCATTTAAGATTTGTAAACCGTTTTGTATTAAAAAAATAGACCTCTGCTTTAAATGGTGAGTTAAATCCATGGTCCCAATGTTGTAAAGATGTTAAAATAGGTAAATTTTTTGTCTCTAACTCATAAATGCCCGGCCCTAATATATCAGCAATTACACCTTCATTTACAAAAACAGCAACTTGTGACTCTCTTACAGTCAGTTTTGCACCATATTTTATCTCATTTCCATGTCTTGGAAATCTATATACCATAGTGTCATGACTATCGTCAAGCCACTCAATAACATCTATAAACTGTCCACCAATCCAATCAAAAAGTCCCATCTTTTACTCCTTTTTACCCATATCTTCTATAACTCTATCTGACGATACTTCCATTTTCGCTTTTGTAGCAAGAAGTGCATCTTTTAACTCCTGCTCTGTTTTATTAAGTTGAGCCAATGCCATCTCTCTTGCACTTTTGCCCTCATCTGCAATTCTTAAAGAGTCATTTAGTGTATCTATTAAAGTTTGATTTGCCTTTTTAATACTCTCTATATCAAACAGACCTCTCTCCATTTGGGTTCTAACCTCTCTATTTGCCTCTCTTAACCCTTCAGCATTCTTCTCTAATAGCTCATTTGTTAAATCACTTGCATTTTTAAGAGCTTTTGCAGACTCATGAGTTCTAAATATGGTTACAGTTTGGGCTAACTGATTTCTCCATAATGGAACAGTATTTACAATAGTTGAGGTTATCTTATTAATAAGTGATTTATCATTCTCTTGAATTAATCTAATACTAGGCAGTGACTGCATAGCGACCTGTCTTGAGAGTCTTAAATCATGAACTCTTCTCTCTAACTCATCTCTAAATCCTCTAATCTCTTTTAACTCTTGAATTGCCATCATATCACCATTTTCCGTTCTCTCTTCATATTTAGGGATAATATTATCTTCCAACTCTTTTAATTTGATTTCTCCAGCCTGAATATATAGCTCTAAGTTTCTAAAATATTCCAAATTGGCATTATATAATTTATCAAGGGACCTAACATCTACCATTAATTTGGATTTATGCTCCTCTAGGCTATTTGCAATTTGGTCAATTTGGTCTCTAACCTCCTCATATCCTTGCATAAATTTTACAATTGGTTTAGTTCCACCAAATAGACTCTTATACCAAGGTAGTTTTTTATTTGGATTTAACTCATCTATATCAAAACCTTTAATTGATGCCACCATCTCATTTAAAACAGCACCTACTGCACCTGTATCTTTATTTTTAACTCCATCTATCATACGGTTGGATATATCATCTAACTCCTCTTGAACAGATGCACCAAAATATATAATACTACTTCTATTATTAAAATCCAACTCATTTAGAGCCTTCTCTAATTTGTTCTGCTCTTCTGGCATTACAGCTGGAAGGTTGTCACTTCTCTCTCCTACTGTAGCCTCTATAATCTCTTTTTTCGTTTTTGTTTCCATTACTATCTCCTTTAATTCGTTATTTGCTCATGAAGTACATCAATATGCACATCAAGGTCAAATTGATTATTTCTTTTTAATCTTATTATCTCTTTATTAAATCTCTTTTCTACATCTGTTAATAGATGATATAGTCTCTCTTTTGTCTCTTCTGTTATCTCCTCTTCTTTCATCTCGACATAAGAGTTTGTTACCTTTTTAATTCCATCAATATAGACAATAAGAAATTTTCTAGCTACTCTTATATCTTTTGGGTCAGACTCAATATTTTTTAAAATCTCATAAGCTTTATCTATTGCTACTCTTAATTTAGAGTTCAATTTTGTATCTTTTATAAGGAGCATGTCCTCTTCTATATCTTTTAACTTTCCTCTAGCTGTAGCCAAAGTTTCCAATACAAACTCAGCTGAAATATCACCAATATTTTCTAACTTATCAGCTCTTGGGTCAAAGCCATAATATAAAAAATATCCAATAGAGGCAACAACTCCTAAAAATATACCAATTAATATATTTTGATAACCAGCAAATGAAGCAGTAAAAAAGGTAGAGATACCAAGTAGAACTCCGGCTATAAACTTATATTTTATTTTTGGTGCTTTTATAAGAGTTTTCGTATAGTATTCTAGTTCTTGGTCTAATCCCATAGAGTTTGCTTTTGCTGTAGCAAAAAAAAGTCCAAATGCAACCATATTTAAAATAAATGCTTTTATCTCTAACATCAATAGAGAGATAACAATAGCTATAAATAGTGGAACTAAAAATATATAGAGAAAATTTCCCTTTTTTAGTTTTAAAGGGTTTTTCTTCTCAACCGTTGGGTTATATCGTTTTGCTTTTGACATATACTCTCCTAAAATAGTTTAAGTAGTGGATACCAAACAGATATGCCAGAAGATAGAAGAATAAATAAAAAACCAAATATCTTTTGCAACTTAAATCCTTTTAATTTTTTTTGTTTAATTTTATCATAACTTTTTAAAGATTAGTTTCATAAATCTAAGTTTTAAAAATATTTTGTTTAAAGCGGACTTTTTGGCATCAGTTCTGTAAACCCTCGTTGTTGAGTGTGGGGATATAAGGAATATTGTGCTATAATTCATTTAACAGGAGTCAAATTAATGAATTTCTGTTAAAGCCTTTAATATCTAAACAATAGTTTGGAATTTTTAGGAAGCTTTGCCATTTATGGCAGGGTACATATAATTAACCTGAGTGGTTCGACTACTGTAATGTGTGGTCCAACATTTTCAATAGTGGGACAAGTAGTTGATTTGGGTGTGGACGGTTTCGTTTGAGTAACTAACCCTTACGAGAAATTATCCCCGAAGAGTCACTCTCTCCTACACCGTTGGCTTTTAGGGCCGACTTTTCACAGAACGGCCACTTGGGAAATTTTGGTTGATTTTTTATTACAATGCTTTATTAAATATTTAATTGTGTATAATTTATTATATAGTTTTAATTATTTAAATCTTAAGAGGTTGTAAGTGAATATATTAATAATTGGTGCCGGTGGAAGAGAGTACTCTATTGGTATGGCACTAAAAAAAGATAAGAGTGTTGAAAAGTTATATTTTGCATTAGGCAATGGTGCTACAGATGAGTTGGGTGAAAATTTAGATATTAGTGATTTTAATGAGTTGGCAGATTTTTGTGAATTAAATAGTGTAGATTTAACTATTGTAGGTCCTGAAGCTCCACTTGTTGCAGGAATTGTAGATATTTTTGAAAATAGAGGTTTAACCATTTTTGGTCCATCTGCTAAAGCTTCAAGATTAGAAGGTTCTAAGATTTTTATGAAAAAGTTTCTCTCGCGACACAATATTCCAACAGCTGAATATATAGAGACGGACTCTATAGAGGAGGCGTATAGATTTATTAACTCTATGAAGCCTCCTATTGTAGTCAAAGCTGATGGGTTGTGTGGTGGAAAAGGTGTAATTATTGCAGAGAGTCGTGATGAGGCTAAAAGAGTTAGTGGAGAGATGTTATCTGGAAACTCATTTGGAGAAGCTGGAACCTCTATTGTAATTGAGGAGGTTTTAAATGGATATGAACTCTCCATCTTTGCTGTTTGCGATGGAAAGGATTTTGTGGTTTTACCCCCTGCACAAGACCATAAAAGACTTCTCAATGGAGATAAAGGACCCAATACGGGTGGAATGGGTGCTTATGCACCTACTCCTCTTGTTAATGACGAACTTTATCAAAAGATAGAGAATAGGATTATTGTTCCAACTTTAAAGGGTATGAGAGAGGAGGGAAACCCTTTTAAAGGTGTTTTATTTATTGGCATAATGGTTGTTAATGGTGAACCTATGGTGTTGGAGTATAATGTTCGTTTTGGTGACCCAGAGTGTGAAGAGCTTATGCCTCTTTTAAAAACTCCTGCTAGTGAGCTTTTTTTTAATGCGGCAACAGGTAAGCTTAAAAATAGTAAAATTGAGTTTTTTAAAGATAGATATGCTGTAGGTGTTGTTATGGCAAGTAAAAACTATCCTTATAAGAGTAGTGAACCTTCTGAGATTATTATTGATGAGATAGTGGATAGTGAATTAAAAGAGAATTCTCATATATCATTTGCGGGGGTTACTCGCGGAGAAGATGGAAAGCTATATGCAACAGGTGGCAGGGTTCTTGTTTGTGTTGGATTGGGAAATAGTATTGCCGAAGCACAAGAAAGAGCATATATGTTGGTAGGTCAAGTCCATTTTGCAGGAAAACAGTGTAGAACCGATATAGCATATCAAGCACTTTAGGAGAGTAAGTGGAAAACTCACACAGCAACACCCATAATGTATCATCAATAGGAAAAAGGACAATTGCTTATTTTATTGATGATATAGTGGTTTCACTATTTCTATTTATTATCTTTTATGAGCAGTTAATATCTATATATGTAGAGCTACAAAACTCTATGGATTTTACCCCTATGATTATCTTTTTAGAACAAAATAGTATAGTATTTATTCTGCTTAGAATAGTCTATCAAACTTTTTTTGTGTGGCAAAACGGTATGACTTTGGGAAAAATGGTTACAAAAATTAAGGTAGTTGAGAAAGAGAGTGGCAATATACCACAGTTTCAGACTGCCTTTTTGCGTTCTACTTTACGAATAATTAGTGATAGTATATTCTATCTTGGATATATATTTGCATACTTTAATCCTTTAGTTCAAACTCTACACGATAAGTTAGCTAAAACGATAGTAGTAGATGTATAATATTACATGGCTAAATTTATTTGTATTATTCTCTTGACGGTACTCTCGTTTGCAAAAGAGAGAGTAGAGATATTTGCTAAAGATGTCATCTTGGAGAATAATACCACTCTAATAGCCAAAAATAGTGTTATTTTACTATATGATAATAATTTAATTAAAGCAGATAAAATCACATATAATAAAGAGACATCAACCCTTTTTTTAGAGGGTAGTGTTGAGATGTTAGGTAAAGATACAAATAGACTCTCCTCAAACACTCTTAAGATAGATACCTTAACAAAAGAGGTTGAGATTGATAGTATTTTTTTAGCAGGAGAGGATAATTTGTGGATAGATGCCTCATCTGCTATAAAGGGAGATAATATCTATAGGCTGAAAAATAGTAAAATATCAAGTTGTAATAAGTTAAATCCAGATTGGACGATAGAGTTTACACAAGCTGATTATTATAGTGATAAAGAGGTTATTACAATGGAAGATGCTAAGGTAAGATTTTATAATACAACTATACTATATCTGCCATACTTAGCATTTCCTACAGTGCATAAGAGAAAAACAGGTCTATTATATCCTAGATTTAAAATAACTGCTAGAGATGGTATAGTATATGAGCAACCTTTATATTATGCCTCTAGTCCAAATTGGGATTTAGAACTTAATCCACAATTTCGTTTAAAAAGGGGAGCTGGAGCCTTTTTTACTGCTAGATTTATAGATAGTAATCAATCCAATGGATATTTTAGGGTTGGATATTTTAAAAATAGTCACACCTATGCTAAAAATAATAATTTGAAAGATGAGCATAAAGGTTTCGAGCTATTTTATCAATCAAGAGATTTTATTCCTGAAAATTGGTATTTAAGAGATTATAAGAGTGGTTTCTATTTAAATAGTACATATTTAAGTGATAGAGAGTATTTAAATTTACAAAAAAACTCTGTCTCATCACTTGTTAAAAGTAATCTAGTGGAGTCTAGGTTAAACTCATTTTTATATAATAGTAATCACTATTTTGGAATTTATGGTAAATATAATATCGATATAAGTAAAGAAAATAATAATAGGACAATTCAAGATATGCCCTCACTTCAATATCATAGTTTTTTACAAAATCTATTAGAAGGGAAACTTTTTTACTCATTTGATACAAAATTACACAATTTTACAAGAACTCAAGGGAGTAGAGCTACACAAGCAGAGATAGATTTACCAATAACATATTATGACTCATTTTTTAATCACTATTTAAATCTCTCTCTATCTGAAAATCTATATCTAAATAGGGTTGATTTTTCAAATATTAACTCTAAATATAGAGACTACTACTACTATTATAGAAACTACCATAAAATTGATATATTCTCCGATTTAACAAAACAGTATAAAGATTTTTCTCACACAATCTATCCCAAACTAACATATATAGTACCTAGCATACAGAAAGAGAAGCCTTTTGCCTATAGATATTTAGCCAATGAGAAAAAAGAGCTTTTCGTAACATATACACAAGAGGAGCAGTTATCTCTCTCCTTAGAGGAGTATTTCAACAATGGTTTAAATATGGGTTTTATGCACTCTATTGGATATAGTTACTATCCAAATAGGTTAAAATCAAAAGGGGATATAATTAATGAGTTGGAGTATAATAGAGATAATTTAAATCTATATAATAATATAAAATATTCCAAAGAAGAGGAGCAAATCTATTCAACAGTAACCTCACTTAGATATAATCAAAGCAACTATGATATAATGTTAACACATTTTTATAATAGTGATTTTTTATTTGACAATAAGCAAACCAGTTTTATACAGAGTAAATTTATAAATCATTATACAGATAAGGATAGTTATTTTATAAGTTTTGATTATGATTTAAAACAGAATTTTAATCATCAATGGAATATAGGTTGGACACATAAACAGAAGTGTTGGAGTTCTAAAATTAGTATAGGTCAAGAGGTTGTTCCTAATTTTGATAACTCTTTCAGAAATACAGCCTTATATTTGGAGCTGAATTTAAATCCTATAGGCGGAATACAACAAAATATAGAAAATAGTTTTTCTTCACAAGGAGTAAATAATTGATGAAAACAGAAGCTAAAGTGGGTCTTTTTATTACTATATCGCTATTTTTTCTTTTTGGATTACTATCTCAACTAAGCAGTTTTGATAATTTATTTAAAAAAACCTATCCTATAATGGCAAAAATTAATGATGGTACAGGTTTAAAACCAAAAGCAAAAGTGAAGTTTAAAGGTGTTGATATAGGATTTGTTGAGAGTATTGTTTTAAAAGATGGTAATGTTATTACAAATCTTCGTATAAATGAGGGGGTTAAGATACCTATAAATTCCATTATAACACTCTCACAAGACTCTCTACTTGGTGGAAAATTTTTAGATATAAAACCAAGTAACTCAAAAGAGCTGTTAAAACCCAATATGCTTTTAGTAAAAGAGGAGAAAAAATCTTCTATCTCTGATGCTTCAACATCTGCAGATGAGGCTTTTAATGAAATTAAACTCTTAGTTAGAGACTTGAGAGATGTGTTAAATAGTGGTGGAAAAGATGATATTAAAGGTTCATTAGATAATATTAAAGAGTTTACTGACCTTTTGGCATCAATTAGCAGAGATGATAATAAAACTATACATGAGATTATTACCAATGCAAATGAGACAATTAAGAGCTTTAATACAATGAGTAAAAGTATAACAAAAACAGCAAAAGATTACTCTGAAGTTTCAAAAGATGTTAAAAAAACATTAGCCCACTACTCTAGTGTGGCAAAAAATATAAATAAAGATTTACCTGCAATTATGGCAAAGATTGATAAAATTACTACCTATTTAAAGGGAGTTAGTGCCACACTAGATGAAAAATTACCATCTGTATTAGATAAATTTACACGATTAGAGGATAATCTAAATAACAAAATAGAGGATAATAATAGTAATTTAAATAAAGCTTTAACTTCTGTTGATGGATTTTTCTCTGATGGTACAGAGACAATGGAGAAGATTGATAAATATTTAGATAGCATGACAAAAAGTGAACTACATGTAGAGATGAGAAATGATGAGGTGTATGATGATGGGGGTTACTCAAAAAGTCAATTCAATTTAGCACTAAAACCAGATGCTACTAGATATTATATGATAGGTTTAACCTCTGCTCCTAGCTTTAAAGCAGATGATAGTTTTGAAAGGGGCTATGCGGGGAATAAAAAACATGAGAGTGGAGACTTTGCAATATCTGCTCAATATGGTAAAAGATTTGATGACTTACTTTTTCGTGTCGGTATAATAGAGGGGACAGGTGGATTTGGAGTGGATTTCTTCTCTTGGAATGATACGCTCAAAATTAGTACAGATATATATGATTTTAATGCTGTAAGTGATATTAGAGGAAAAAATCCTAATCTTACTGCCACTGTAAGGTACCAATTCTTTAAACATATAAATGCATATTTAAGTGGAAATAATCTATTAAATAGTAAAGCAAATAGTGTATCTGTTGGTCTTGGTGTAAGTTTTGTTGATGATGATTTAAAAAATCTTTTAGGTGCAGCTGCCTCAGCTTCAGCTGGTAAATAGAATAGATATAAAATAGAAAGGAAAATAGAAGATGGGTGAACAGATTATAGAGATTGCTTGTAATAATTTAAATGAGAAATATTCATTTAATAAAATAGCAAAACAGGCAAGTGGAGCAGTACTCTATCAGTGTGGAGATGCAGTGCTTTTAGCAGCTGTAGCAATTGATACAAAAGCTGTAGAAGATGATTTTTTACCACTAACAGTTCAATATATCGAAAAATCTTATGCAGCAGCAAAAATACCGGGAGGATTTATCAAAAGAGAGACAAAACCGGGAGACTTTGAAACATTAACATCAAGGATTATTGACCGTTCCCTAAGACCTCTTTTTCCAAAGGGATTTGGTTATCCTATAGTGTTGACTATTATGGTCTTAAGTAGTGATGAGAGAGTTGATATGCAGTTAGCCGGATTACATGCAGCATCATCTGCTCTATATACTTCTGATATTCCAATAACACAAGCTATATCAGCTGTTCGTATTGGTAAAATTAATGAAGAGATTGTCATAAATCCTACTTTTAAAGAGCAGAATAAATCTACACTTGACCTATTGGTAGTTGGCAGTGGATTAGATATATTAATGATTGAGATGTGTGTTAACGCATCAAAAAAAGATTATAAACAGCAGGTTAATGAGTTAAGTGAAGATGAGCTTTTAGATATTATTGCTACAGCACAAGAGGCAATTTCAAATGCAACAAAAGAGTATGAGCTTAGATTTAAAAGTGCTAAAAAAGATGAAATCTCGTTAACCATATTTGAGGAGGTATCTGATAAAGAGTTATATAATTATATAGCTACTAACTATAAAGAGGCAGTGGAGAGTGCTATTCAGGTTATGGCAAAAAGTGAAAGAAATAGTGAATTAAAAGCTATTCAAGATGATATTATCTCTCATTTAAAGAGTAATCACAAAGAGGTAGATGAGGCATTAGTCTATGAGATGTTATCAGCATATAAAAAATCCGTTGTCCGTTCTCTTATTTTAGATAAAAATATAAGAGCAGATGGTAGAGCTTTAGATGAGATAAGAGATATTACTATAGAGACTAATATTTTACCATCAGTTCATGGTTCATGTCTATTTACAAGAGGTCAAACACAAGCTTTAGTTACATCAACAATAGGTGATGCGAAATCTGCACAAGCTTATGAATTAATCGGTTCTAAAAGTTCACTATATGAGACATTTATGGTTCATTATAATTTTCCTGCCTTCTCTGTAGGAGAGGCAAAAAGACAAGGTCCTCCGGGTAGAAGAGAGCTTGGACATGGAAATTTAGCAAAAAGAGCATTAGAGCCTACATTAAATATAGATAGAGATACAACAGTAAGATTGGTCTCAGAAATATTAGAGTCAAATGGTTCGTCATCAATGGCTACAGTGTGTGGAGGTTCATTAGCTCTTAGAGCATCTGAAGTAGAGACTGAAAAACTTGTTGCTGGTATTGCTATGGGGCTTATAACAGATGGTAATAGATATGCTATACTTAGTGATATTATAGGATTGGAAGACCATGATGGTGATATGGATTTTAAAATTACAGGTACAAAAGATGGAATAACAGCTCTTCAGATGGATATAAAATTGGGTGGTATAGATAGAGAGGTTTTAAAAGATGCTTTGTATCAAGCTAAAGAGGGACGACTACACATTTTAAATATAATGGAGGAGTCTTTAAAGAATATGACGCCAAGTCAAGCCTTACCAACCACGATAGTCTTTAATATTGATTCTGCCCATATTCCAGCTGTAATTGGAAAGGGTGGGGTTACAATTAAAGAGATTATAGACAAATATGGTGTTAGTATTGATATAGACAGAGAGGCTAATAGTGTAAAAATTACAGGCTCATCAAAAAATAGTGTAGCAAATGCAAAAGCATATATTGATACAATCACTTCAACTCCTACTAAACGGCAGATGAATTATGAGATAAACAAACAATATAGTGGAAAGATAAAAAAGATTGTTGAGTTTGGTATGTTTGTCGAGATGCCAGATGGATATGATGCTCTATTACACATTTCAAAGGTAGCAAAAGAGAGAATTGATAGATTGGATACACTATATAATGTTGGTGATATTATAGATATTATTGTTTTAGAGCAAAAAGGTAAAAAGGTAGAACTCTGTACTCCAGCATATCTTTTTTAGCACCAATTCTATAAATCCCTTTTGGGTTTAAAATTATTTTATCTCATAATTCTATTACCTTGCATCTGTTTCATCATCTCTTGTATTTGTCGCATTCCACCTTTACTTGAAAGCTGTTTAGCCATCTTACCTGCATGTTTAAACTGTTTGAGTACTCGGTTGACCTCCATTTGACTAAGTCCTGCACCTTTTGCTAATCTTCTTTTTCTTGTATTATTAAGTAAGTCTGGATTTTCTCTCTCTTTTTTTGTCATAGAGTTTATCATTGCTTTTATCATTTTAATCTCTGATGAGTTTTCTAAATCCATATCACTTATCTGTTTAGCCATGTTACCCATTCCCGGTATCATACTCATAATAGATTTCATACTTCCTAATTTTTTCATAGACTCCATCTGCTCTAAAAAGTCATTAAAATTAAATTTACCTTTTTTAATTTTTTTGGTTAACTGTTTAGCTTTTTTCTCATCTATAATATTAGCAGTTTTTTCTGCCAATGACTCAAGGTCACCTGCTCCCATAAGTCTTGATACAATTCTATCTGGAATAAACTGTTCAAGGTCAGGCATCTTTTCTCCAGCACCTATAAAACGAAGAGGAACTCCTACTTGATGAGCAATTCCAAGTGCCACACCGCCTTTTGAATCACCGTCATATTTGGTTAAAATTACACCGCTTATTCCAATTTTTTCTTTAAAGGTTTTGGCAGTTCTAACAGCGTCCATTCCCGTCATGGCATCTGCTACATAGAATAGTTCATCAGGATTTGCTATTTTTTTAATCTCCACCAACTCATCCATTAATTTATCATCAATAGCCAATCGTCCTGCTGTATCTATCAGAACAACATCATAAAGCTCTTTTTGAGCCTTTTTTAAAGCCTCTTTTACAATTGCTTGTGGTGTTGACTCTTCATTGGCTACTAAAGTAACACCTATTTGAGAGGTTATTTGTCTTAACTGCTCAACAGCAGCCAATCTCTGTAGGTCTCCTGCCACTACCATAACTTTTTTTCTTTTTTGTTCTTTTAAAAAAAATGCCAATTTACCTGTTGTTGTCGTTTTTCCTGACCCTTGAAGACCTATCATTAAAACAACGGTTGGTGGTTTAGAGGCAAAAACAAACCCTTGATTTCCCTTTGCTGTTAAGATTTTTCTTAACTCATTCCGTAGTGCTTTTAAAAAATTCTCTTTTCCAATACCGTTAGCCTTTGTCTCCTTCTCAACAACGGTTAAAAGCTCTTTAACCACTTTATGGTGGACATCAGCTTTAAGAAGTGATTTTTTAAGTTCTGTAATAGCTTTTTTAAGTGCCTTTATATCATCATAAAAGCGAATTTTATCTATGGCATTTTTAAAACTATTGGTTAGTGTATCAAACATATATACCCTCTTTTTATTATATTGGTGATATTATATCAAATTGATAATAAAATTTATCTCTATTGCTTTATTTCTGAGACATCGCCATTTATGGTGGTGAGGAGAAATAAAAAGTAAGTGTGAACAATTTAGCACCTATCAAAAGTAGTAGTTAAGAGATATGGGTGTGTCAATTATCCACCAAGATTAAAATCAAACGACTTAGTCGCTTAAAAATCTTCAAGCCTCACCCTTTAGAATGAGGTAGTTGACACTAGAGAGTCATACCTTTTAAAATATAAAAAACCGAAGCTGAAAGTATTGCTGCTACAGGTACTGTAATAATCCATGCTAAAATAATCTTCTTAACCATACCCCGTTTTACATAATGTTCACGAAGCTCTTTTTTTATTTTTTTAGCAACTTTCTTTTCCATTTTAATTCTTTCCATAAGTTCAACTTTTCTTTTATAATCATTTCCAACATTAGCTAACTCTTTTTTGAACTTATTAACAGTAGCAAGTTGTGCATTTAACTCTTGATGTTTAGCATTTGTTTTTTTTCTATCTAACCACTCTCTCAGAAAACCTACACCGAAAACACCCCCAACGGCAATATGTGTAGATGATACAGGAAGACCAAGTTGTGAAGCAATTACTACCGTAATGGCAGCCGCCATCATGATGGAAAAAGCTCTCATCTGGTCTAATTCTGTAATTTCTGAACCAACTGTTTTAATAAGTCTAGGTCCAAAAAGGGTAAGTCCTATAGAGATACCGACTCCACCTACAACCATTACCCATAATGGAATAGATGCTTTTGATGATATAGTAGTATGCACTATAGCATCATAAATGGCAGCTAATGGTCCTACGGCATTTGCCACATCATTAGCTCCATGAGCAAAACTTAATAAAGCAGCGGAAAAAATTAAAGGTATGGTAAATAGTGTATTAATTGCTACTCTATCATTTTTAAGAGTCTCTACTCGTTTAGTTATACGAGGTTTTATAAAGAAATAGGTTCCAATAGCCCCAATTATACCAAAACTAAGGGCTACACCAATAGTTGGCTTTTTACTTTCTGGTAAAAATGGTAATATATTTAAAATATCACTCCATATATGTTTTAGACCCTTAATAGTTAAATATGTTATAAAAGCCATTACCATAATTGATATTAAAATGGGAACAACCTTTTTAGCAGACTCTAATCTGTTTTCTCTATGTAATATTTCCGATTTAATAATATATAAAAAAGAGGCAGCAATTAATCCGCCAAGTAGAGGAGAGATAATCCAAGATGCTACAATTTTACCCATTGTATCCCACGAGACAATAGCAAATCCACCTGCTGCAATTCCAGCACCCATTACACCTCCAACAATTGAGTGGGTTGTTGAAACAGGAGCTTTTAACCATGTAGCAAGATTTAACCATAAAGCAGCAGATAGGAGAGCTGCTGCCATTGCATAAACAAACATCATGGAGTTGCCAGAGAATGCAATAGGGTCAATAATTCCTTTTTTAATTGTACTCACAACATCACCACCAGCAATTAAAGCTCCACTAGCTTCAAATATAGAGGCAACTAATATAGCTCCACCAATAGTTAAGGCTTTGGAACCAACAGCTGGACCTACATTGTTTGCAACATCATTTGCACCAATATTCATAGCCATATATGCCCCAAATATTCCTGCCACCATTAAAAATTCTATATGAGGTAAATTCCCAAAGGAACTATTGACATAATATGCTATTGCGGTAGCAAATCCAGCACCCAATATTATCTTAATTAGATTGTTCATACAACACCCTTTTACTTAAAATGGGGATATTCTATTATAAAGTTATAACAATTTGATAACATTGATGATAATTCTTTTAAATTCTTATTACTTTCTTTCTAATATTTTCAGTTCGGATTTTCCAAGTTTAACATATTTTGCAAACATGGTTAAAAGCATATCCTTAGATTGTGTGAAATTTTTTATAAAACATGCAGTTGGCTCATTCTCATCTATATTATCTGTATCTGCTAACTCTTCAATAAAGTTATCAAATTTATATCCTGCCATAACGGCACAAGCATGTATCATCATTGCATCTTTTAATTCTTTATCTTCTATTGTGTGGTGAAGTATTAAAAATATCTCTTTTGCACCCCTAATATCATTTTCACTATATATTTGAATACCATGCTCATATATTGCTCTAGCAGTGGCTAACTCTTCAGGTTTATCTAAATTAAACCCTTTATTATCTATTAGATAATCAGCCAATACATCAAAAGCTTGATTTACAATAAATCTAAATATCTCATTTATCTCCTCTTTGTCTGCCTCAATGGTCAATTTGGTATCTAAGAGTTTATATCCTTTATCAATACTCTTTTCTTTTTTCATCTCTTTTTCTAATTTTTTTAAATCATTAATAAAGTTTTTATCTCTTTTTAATGCCTCTATATCTATCTGTTTTGTTCTCATAGTACCTCTTTAATTCTATGTAATGCTTCTCTTGTCTTATCTTCTTCATAAACAAGTGCTAATCTTATAAAATTGCTACCTTGACTATCTCGTCCTAGAAATGACCCTGCTAGTACTTTTAAATTATACTCTTTATATAGCCTTTTTGTAAATTCTATTTCATCATCAACCTTTAGCCATATATAAAATGTTGCAAGTGGGGGATTAACTCCTAAAATCTCCCTAGCTATTTTAAAGTTTTTAATATATTTTTTTCTAAATATATCAACATGGCTCTGGTCACTCCAAGCTTTAGCAGAGGCGTATTGCAAAGGTAATGGTGATGCACACCCAACATAGGTTCTATATATCATATACTCTTTTAATATATGGGCATCACCTGCAATAAATCCACTTCTAAGTCCCGGTGCAGAGGAGCGTTTAGAGATTGAGTTTACTACCAAAATATTTTTAAAATCAATGTTACCAAGCTCTACACTTGCATTGAGTAGTGAAGGTAGAGGTTTGTCTAAATATAAATCTATATAACACTCATCATTTAGTAGTACAAAATCATACTTTAATGCCAACTCTACCCATTTTTTAAGCTCTTCCATTAATATTACAGAGGCAGTTGGATTATTTGGGGTATTAATAATTACTAGATTACATTTAGATAGTTTATCCTCTTCTATTATAGGTTTAAAATTATTTTCAGAGGTTAGATTTAAATATATAACTTCAGCCCTACTAGCTTTTGCTGAACCCTCATATATTTGATAAAATGGATTTGGAAATGCCATTATAGGATTTTCTATATCATGGAGTAGAAATTGCGGAAAGTTAAAAAGGGTTTCTCTTGTTCCAAATGTTGGAATAATTTGTGAATTATCTATTTGTAATTTAAAACGATTATTTAAATATTGCTGTATCCCTTTTCGCAATATACTCTCACCTGAACTTTTAGGATACTTATTAAGTAGAGAGGCTTTTTTATTTAGCTCATCTAATATAAATTGTGGTGTAGGAAACTGTGGCTCTCCAATGGTCAAACTTAATGGTTCAAAACTACTATTTGGAGTAATCTCTTTTAGAAGATTATTTAATTTTTCAAATGGATATGTCTCAAAGGTCAATATATACCCCTCTTTTTTTTAGAGGGGATTATATCAAATTAAAGATATAGTTCTCTTTTACTAATCATCGCCTTCACAGCTACCGTCTGTTTTTGCTGTTGGTAACTCTTTAAAATTATCATCATGTAATACAGCAGGTTTTAAGTCTTTACAATCAACTTTATCACACGGTACTGTTTCTGCCATAGGATAATCATTGAATGTTTCTCCCTCGACCTCTTCTAAATCTTCACAACCTTTACCTTTTTTTAGTTTTGAATTTTTAGGTTTAGAGTCATCTATTTTTAATTTTATCACAGGCAAATCGACATCAGCTGTAGCCGTTTTTTTGGCTTTTTCTACTTTCTCTTTTGTTGGTGTTGCGGTTCCTGCGTGAGCGTATCCTCCCAATCCAACAATAATTAATACACTCAATGTAATATATTTTGATATTACAGTTTTCATCTGTTCTCCTTTATTAATAATTATGTTTAGTCGTATGATACATCATTTTTGTTTAGTTAAACATAAATTTTAAAAATGAACTTAATAATATATAGTATATTTAACATAAAAATAATAAAATTCTATATATAAT
>CAZROY010000123.1:0-3029 GCA_964601885.1 uncultured Sulfurovum sp.
ACCCATAACAATAGCTAACCATGTCATGCCAACATCTACAGCTGAACTCATAATATAGATTTTACCCCAAAATACAGAGAATGGTGGAACACCTGCAAGGGATAACATAAATAGAGCCATAACAACAGCTGCCATTGGCATAATATGTATCATTCCTGCAAACTTCTCATAAGGATGGTCATATCTTGCATGGTGAATTTTATGTTTATGACGACTTACCCAAAGCATAGTAAATGCTCCAATATTTGTAAACATAAATAGACCATAATATAAAAATATTGCCGAGTTTGCTTTAGTGGTTGCTATTGCAATGGCCGCCATTACAAAACCAGCATGAGATATAGAGGAGTATGCTAACATTCTCTTTACATCTTCCTGCACTAATGCCATAATATTTGCTAAAGTCATAGTAAGAACTGCTAAAACTAAAATAGACATCTGTACCCATTCTATATTGAGCTTAATAAACATCTCAAAAATTCTTATAGATACAACAAATGCAACCAACTTTGGCACTATCGACATAAATCCAGCCAATGGAGCTGATGCTCCCTCATAAACATCTGGTAACCATGTATGAAATGGAAATAAGGATAACTTAAATGCGAATGAAGCTAGTAAAAAACCTGCCCCAGCAATAGTAAGAGCTAAAATTCCTGTGTCACCCAATCTGCTTTGAAGAGCATCTGCAATCTGATTTAACTCTAAACTTCCACTTAAACCGTAAAGGATAGCAGAACCCATAGCAAAGAACCCAGCAGCTAAAGCACCCATTGTAAAATATTTTACGGCCGCTTCAAATGAGTTTGCCCGATTGTGAAGTGCTATTAGCGTATATAGTGCCAAAGATGATGTTTCTAGCCCTATAAAGATTAAAATTAAGTTATTACTACTTACCATAAACTGCAATCCGGCTAACATAAATAGAAAAAGCGCAAAGAATTCAGGATATGAATATTCATGAAATCTTTTTGAGGTTAATGCCAATGGGATAAATAATGCTGATGCAATAAGTATAATAACCTGCGTAATTACAGCCAAACCATCAATTAACATTAAATCAAAGAAGCCTTTTTCATTTCCACTAAAACCTAAAATCGCACCCAAGTCAATTAAAATAATAAGTATAGTTAACATAACATAAAGGGATTTATGCAAACTATCTTTTATTAAATCTATTGTTAAAATAATAAGCCCACCCACAATAGCAATAAGCATTGGCATAAGGGTTGCAAGATTAAGTGCTTCTAAACTAACTTTTACTGGCTCTAACATTATTTCTCCTCCTTAGCTCGTTTAATTGAGATTATACTCTTTTTAGCCTCAGCTGTTCGAGCTTTATATTCCATATCTTGCAATAGTTTTTTAACACTATTATCAATTGGAGTTAAAATTGGTTTAGGATATACACCTAACCAAACAACTATTACTACTAAAGGTAATAGTGCGGTTAACTCTCTACCATTTAAATCTTTTAAACCTCTATTTTTCTCATTTGTAACCTCTCCGAAAAATGATTTTTTAAATAGAGATAACATATATATAGCACCTATAATAACTGAAGTTCCAGCTAAAACTGTAGCAAACGGAGAGACCTCATAGAAACCTAGTAATACTAAAAACTCACCAACAAATCCAATGGTAAGAGGTAGTCCGACAGACGCCATAAGCATTACACCAAATACAGTAGCATAAACCGGCATAATAGATGCGAGTCCCCCAAATTCACTCATAAGTTTAGTACCTCTTCTCTCATATATAATACCCACAAGTAAAAACAAAGCACCTGAGACCATACCGTGAGATAACATTTGAAATACAGAACCTGTAATCCCTTCTGCATTCATTGCAAATAGACCTATCATAATAATACCCATGTGCGAAACTGATGAGTATGCAATAATTTGCTTTATATCTTTTTGGGCAAATGCAACCATAGCAGTATATACTATCATAATAATTGATAGAACCGTCACCATTGGTATCATCTGTACAGAGGCATCTGGAAAGAGTGGAAGTGAAAATCTTACAAATCCATAAGTACCCATTTTAAGAAGTACAGCGGCCAATATTACCGAGCCAATGGTTGGAGCCTGTCCATGTGCATGTGGCAACCATGTATGAAATGGAAACATTGGCACTTTAAAAGCAAAACCGATAAAAAGAGCCAAAAATAACCAAAACTGTAAATTAACAGATAAATCCAACTGATACCAATCAAGAAGATTAAATGTCCATACACTTGTCTCTAAATGGTAAAGATAGGCAATGGTCAACATACCAACTAACATAATCAGTGAACCCGCAAATGTATATAGGAAAAATTTAACCGCTGCATATACTCTTGTAGGTCCTCCCCATGCTCCAATAATATAAAGCATAGGTACCAATGAAAGCTCCCAAAATAGATAAAACAGTATTGCATCTAATGATACAAAAACACCCACCATTGTCATCTCTAAAAATAGTAGAGAGACAATCATATTTTTCATATTATCAATCTTCTCTTCATTGAGAGAAATAATACCAATAAGTGTTATCATAGTTGACATAAGAACTATAAATAGCGAGATACCATCAATACCTAAATTATATGAGATACCAAATTGTGAAATAAGTGGTACAAATTCACCAAATTGCATATCTGCATTATTCATATCAAAACTAACCCATAACCAAAGGGATAGTAAAAACTCAACCGCTGCTACCGATATACCATAAGCTTTAGCAGACCCCTTATCAACAATAAATCCTAATATCCCAGCTAATAGTGGGAAAAATATCAATATACTTAATATATGTTCCATAAACCTCTCCTTAACCTATAACCGCAACAACAGCTGAAGCCAACACTAACAATAATGCACCTGCACCCATCCAATTAAGATATGATGAGAGGTTACCATTTTGCATTTTTCTTGAGCCATCACCAGTTCTATAAATTACTTTTGCAATAAGGTCAACTGTTCCATCAACAACAGCTTTATCTATAGCCCAAAATTTATCAGAAAGAGAACTATATGGTTTAA
>CAZROY010000124.1:0-4631 GCA_964601885.1 uncultured Sulfurovum sp.
TAGTTTTTATAACTCTATTACCCTCATACTCATAGGTTGTAGTAGTTGTGGTATCGCTTTTTATATCTCCATAACTATAATCTTCATACTCTATCTCTTTTGAGACAAGTAACTTTTTACCATTACTAGTTGGTCTTTCAGTTGCTACAGGTGGTGTATAGGTCTCTTTAATAGTAGAGGCTTTTTCTTCAGAAATGGCAACTCTATCATACATAGTTTCTAATCTATTATCTACACAGGTCATATTTGCTCCACAATTATTTAAATCTTGTGGTAGAGTCTTTTTAACTCCATTTGCTATTAATTCAGTTGTCATCTCTTGTAAATTTGCCAACATAGCATCTTGTGAAGCCATTCCTACAGCTCTTAGAGTATTTATATTTGTCTCCAAAGCATCTAATAGTTTTGCATAAAATTTATCTTGTGTTTGGGTATTATTTAAATTTCTAACTGCCTCCAATTCACTATCTAAAAAATAGCCTTTATCAACCATTGCAGCCAAAACTGATAACTCTTTTGTCTCATTCTGCTCATAGGTTTTAAATCCACTAAACGGAATTGTAAATTTACCATTATCATAGGTTACTTTATTGGCATCTTGAAGTTCTAATAAAATTGGCTTTGTTGGGTCTCTAGTCTCTAAGAAATATTTACCATCTTCTGTTAATGTAATCTTCTCCCAAATATCATCAAAGGTATCGCCTTTTCTTAATGTAATCTTTGTCTGTAACTCCATACTTTCACAAATACCATTTTTATTATCATCCTGACATATATTTACTACTATATCATAGGGAATTCCAACAACTTGTAAAATCTTTTGAAGTAACTCTTTTGCTTCCTTTGATGAGCCTCCTCCTCCACAATTAACGATTGTAAACATTGATATTATTGTTAATAACCATATAAATCTTTTCATAACTCTACTCCTTGTTAAACTATTTTTCACTTAAGTGAACATTATATCACAATTATGATTTAATTTAAATTATTGTAAAGACATTTAAATATTATACTCTTAAAATATAAATAATTTCTTAAAAAACAAAATTAATTTAAGTAAAAAATAGTTTATCTATTTATACGATATGCTCTAATATCTCCAAAAAAGATTAAATCTTTTAGAACTGCTTTATTAGTAATTCCATCACTTCCTACACTTAAAAATAACTCCCCTTTATCACTAGAGAATATATTTTGATTAACAATAGCTCTAGCATACCAAGCTCCAGTATCTCCTAATAACTCTTTATACTCTGCCATCTCACTATTTTTTGGAATATGAATATCCACATACCCTTTTTGTATTTCAGCACCTACAGCATTAAAACGATAATCTCTACTTATGGTTTTATCTTTTATATAGCTATTAAGATTAAAATAGAGTGTTAAAAGGTCATCTTTAGAATAATTTTTCATCACTTTTTTTCTCTCTTTATATAGCTTTCCCCTTTTCCATTTTTTATCAACTCGAACCACCTTTTTATTTTTATGGTCAATAGTATATACTCTATTACTACTTTTTGAGCCGTGTGTCTTGATAATTTGATACATATCGGAAACCATTACTCCATTTTCTATATGTCCTTTTGATATATGCTCCTCCTGCCTATTTGCAGATAATACCTTGGCAATACCTACTGATTTTAACTCTATATCTATTTCATAACTCTTGTCATCTCTTGTTAATTTAGCATGGGCTACACCTATCTCGCCTACAATTCCAAAATCAACTTTATAATCAACCTTAATTGTCTCTGCTTTAATCAATAATAGAGAGCAGACTAGTAGTACTATTATTCTCATTTTAATCTTCCTTTATATAAATTAATTAGTTATCTCTACTATCTATAGTAATAACAGTATGCACATTACCTCTAGGATTAAAATCTGCCACAACTCTTATCCATTTGGGATTTAAATTTCTATAAAGAGTATCAAAAATTTCATTAGCAGAATTCTCATGTGATATATATCTATTTATAAAACTATTAATATAGAGTTTCAACGCTTTTAACTCAACTACCTTTTTATTAGGTGAGTAACTAAGTTTAATGGTGGCAAAATCTGGATAGCCACTTCTTGGACATCTACACATAAATTCAGGTAGCTCTATATCTATTATATAATTTTTAGGGTGAAAATTATCCCAATAGTTTTCAGCAGAATTTATATCAAACTCTGCTATCTCTCGCTCTCCATATTTCACCATTTTTCCTTATATATCTAAATGTTTTACATCTTTTGCATGTGTCTCAATATAAGCTCTTCTTGGTTCAACCTCATCACCCATAAATAGAACAAATGAACTACTAGCTTTCTCCTCATTATCAATTACCACCTTTAAGAGTCTTCTATCCTCAGGGTTCATAGTTGTCTCCCAAAGCTGTTCAGGGTTCATCTCTCCTAAACCTTTATATCTTTGAATATAAGCACCTTTTTTCGCACTAGCTTCAACCATCTCCAAGAGAGCTAAAATATCTTTACCATTAAACTCATCTGTTAATCTCTCTTCTATTTTTTGATACATATATATAGCTTCACTATAATATGGAGAGGTAAATAGAGTATCATCTATAATAAACTCCTCTAATCCATCATTTGTCTGAACAAAATATTGAATTAACTCACTAGTTATCTTTTTAGTTAAGATATTATATCCCATCGTTTTAATATAATTTTCAAGTTCTAAGGATAAATCTTTATTATTAGTAGAGATAATATCTGGATTTTAAATCATATATCTTATAACTTCAGGTAGGGCAAACCTTTTACCTATCTCATTTAGAGTCATTTTATAATATGCTATAAGTTTAAAAAGCTCTATTAAATCTCGTTTCCCCATAGTGCTAAACTCCAATACATCAATGCCGTTTTCTATTAAAAAATCATTTAAAGCCTTATCATCTTTTAAATAGGTTTCATTTTTACCCTTTTTATATCTATAGAGCGGTGGTTGGGCTAAATATAGATAACCTTTCTTAATAATCGGTTTTAAAAATCTAAAGAAAAATGTCATTAATAGGGTTTGAATATGTGCGCCATCAACATCGGCATCGGTCATAATTATAATTTTATGGTATCGTAATCTCTCCTCATTAAATTCATCACCAATACCACACCCAAGAGCTGTAATCATATTCTTTATCTCATCTGATTTTAATATTTTTTCAAGTCTCGCCTTCTCAACATTTAAAATCTTACCCTTTAACGGTAAAATAGCTTGAAAAACCCTATCTCGTCCCTGTTTTGCTGAACCTCCAGCACTATCACCCTCAACAAGATAGATTTCAGCAGAAGTTGGGTCTTTAGTTTGACAATCTGCCAACTTACCCGGTAGTGTTCCAACACTCATTGAGTCTTTTCGTTTGACCAACTCTTTAGCTCTTTTGGCAGCATCTCTTCCTCTAGCCGCAAGAAGAACTTGTGCCATAATTGCTTTTGCCTCAATTGGGTTCTCTTCTAAATATTTATTAAAATTTTCAGAAAAAAACCTCTGAACTAACGGTCTAACATAACTTGAACCCAATTTCCCTTTTGTCTGTCCCTCAAATTGAGGTTCTGGCACTCTAACAGATATTATAGCAATTAACCCCTCTTTACAATCCTCTCCTGTAATTTTCACACCTCTCTCTTTTGCACTAGCATTTTTAGAGATATAACTAGCTATTGAACGAGTAAGTCCTGCCCTAAATCCAGCTTCATGTGTTCCACCATCTATGGTTCTAATATTATTTACAAATGAGAGTGACTTTTCAAAGTCACTATTGCAATACATAAGAGATATATCTATCTCTATATCATCAGATTTACCTTGAAAAAATTGAGCAGAACTAATAGGCTCTTTTGTATTCATATCCTCTACAAACTGTTTAATTCCACCTTCAAAATGGTACACCTCTTCTGTTCCATCTCTCTCATCTCTAAAATTAATCTTAATTCTTGGGTTAAGATATGCTAACTCTTTAAACCTTTTCATTAAAATCTCTTTTTGAAATGAGGTACTCTCTGTAAATATGGTCTCATCAGCAAAGAACTCTATTTTAGTACCTCTCTTTTTTGTATTACCTGTGATTTTTAAAGGCTCTTGAGGAATACCTTTTTTAAAAGATTGTTGATATATTTTTCCATCTTTAAAAATAGTTAAATATAACTCTTTAGATAAAGCATTAACAACAGAGACACCAACTCCATGCAGACCACCTGAAACCTTATATGTATCTTTATCAAATTTACCCCCTGCATGAAGAACCGTAAGTACAACAGTCGCCGCTGAGATTTTCTCTGTTGGGTGAAGTGCTACAGGAATACCTCTACCATTATCTTCAATAATTGCCGAACCCCGTTTAGTAAGAGTAACTTTAATAGTGTCACAAAAACCTGCCATTGCTTCATCTATAGAGTTATCAACAACCTCATAGACTAAGTGGTGGAGACCTTTAGTTGATGTATCTCCTATATACATACCCGGTCGTTTTCTAACTGCTTCTAATCCTTTGAGGACTTTAATATTACTAGCACCATATTCTGCCATTTAAGAGACTCCATAAAATATAATTTATTTTCTATATAAAACTTTATATTTTATCGTAATAATAGTTAAATTGTGTTAATAATAGATGGGTAAACTT
>CAZROY010000125.1:0-4352 GCA_964601885.1 uncultured Sulfurovum sp.
TAAAACGAGGAAATAATGACAAAAAAGTATAAAGATATATTAACAACTTCAAATGAACTGCTAACACGAGAACCACTCCCTGCTTCAAAAAAAATATACATCAAAGGTAAAATTTATAAAGATATTAGAGTTCCAATGCGTGAAATTTCATTAAGCAATGGCACAAAATTGGGTGTATATGATACTTCAGGCGTATATACCGACCCAACAGTTGATATTGATGTAGGAGAGGGTATTCCTCCTATTCGTAAAGAGTGGATTAAAAGTCGTGGAGATGTAGAGGAGTATCAAGGTAGAGTTGTAGCTCCAAAAGATAATGGATATAATAGTGATGAGCAGTTGAATTTCGCAACAGCTGGAAGCAAAGGGCTTGTTAGAACCCCTTTTAGAGCCAAAAAAGGTAAAAATGTCACTCAACTATACTATGCAAGAAGAGGTATTATCACCCCAGAAATGGAGTTTGTAGCAATTAGAGAAAATCAAAATCTAGCTATGAGTAGAGAGTATCTAAATGATAAAGAGAGAGAAGAGAGATTAAGAGGTAATAGTATGGGAGCAAATCTTCAAGAAGAGATTACTCCAGAGTTTGTGCGAAAAGAGATAGCAGAAGGTAGAGCTGTTATGCCTCTTAATATTAACCACCCAGAAGCAGAACCTATGATTATTGGGCGGAACTTTTTAGTTAAGGTAAATGCTAATATTGGCAACTCTGCTACCTCATCTTCTATTGCCCAAGAGGTGGAAAAGATGGTATGGTCAACTAGATGGGGAGCTGATACTGTAATGGATTTATCAACAGGTAAAAATATTCATACTACAAGAGATTGGATTTTAAGAAACTCCCCCGTACCGATTGGAACAGTACCTATCTATCAAGCTTTAGAAAAAGTAAATGGGGTAGCAGAAGATTTGACTTGGGAAATTTTCCGCGATACACTTATTGAACAAGCAGAGCAGGGAGTTGATTATTTTACTATTCATGCTGGAATTTTATTACACCATGTACCAATGACAACCAAAAGAGTTACCGGTATAGTTAGCCGTGGAGGCTCCATTATGGCAAAATGGATGATAGCTCACCATAAAGAGAACTTTTTAAATACCCATTTTGAAGAAATTTGTCAGATTATGAAAAGTTATGATATTACATTCTCTTTAGGTGATGGATTAAGACCGGGAAGTGTAGCAGATGCTAATGATGAGGCACAATTTGCAGAGCTAAAAGAGCTTGGAAGATTGACTAAAATAGCATGGAAGCATGATGTTCAGACTCTAATAGAGGGACCGGGACATGTTCCAATGCACATGATAAAAGAGAATATGGATAGGCAGTTGGAGTATTGTCATGGGGCACCATTTTATACATTAGGACCTTTAGTTACCGATATAGCACCGGGATATGACCATTTTACATCAGGAATTGGAGCAAGTATGATTGGTTGGTTTGGTTGTGCTATGTTATGTTATGTAACTCCAAAAGAGCATTTAGGATTACCAGATAGAGAAGATGTCAAAGAGGGGTTAATAACCTATAAGATAGCAGCACACGCGGCTGATATTGCAAAAGGTCACCCGGGAGCAAGAGCTAGAGATGATGCAATGAGTAGGGCTAGATTTGAATTTAGATGGGTTGACCAATTTAATATTGGACTTGACCCTGAAAGAGCTAGAGCATTTCATGACAAAGAGTTACCAACAGAAGCCTCTAAAGTAGCACATTTCTGCTCAATGTGTGGACCAAAATTCTGCTCAATGAAGATTAGTCAAGAGGCAAGAAATTATGCCAAAGAGTTAGGCACCGATATAGAAACAGCAAAGCAAAAGGGTATGGACAATATGTCTAAAGTATTTAAAGAGTATGGTAGTAAAGTTTATATTGATAGAGTAGAAGCGTGATATGAATATAGCAATTGTAGGTACAGGTTTAGTAGGAAGAGTTCTTGCATTAAATCTATTAAAGGAAGGGCATAATATAACCCTTTTTGATAAAGATACAAAAGAGGGGGTGAGTTCAGCCGGTTTTACAGCAGCTGGAATGTTAGCTCCATTTGCAGAGTTGGAAACAGCAGAGTCTATTATATTTGAGTTGGGAAATCGCTCTATGGAGCTTTGGGCTAGTTTAGCAAAAGAGGCAGGATTATATAATGGTTGTAAATTTAACGGAACTATTATTACAGCCCATAGACAAGATATGCCAGAGTTGGAACATTTTATTAAAACCCTTAGACGAAAAGTAGAAAAAGCAAAAGAGATAAGATTACTAAATTCACAAGAGTTATCTAAATTAGAACCTGAACTTGAAGCTCACACACAAGCCTTTTATCTAAAAGATGAGGGGCATATTGACTCTCAACGATTTATAGCATTCTCAACTACATATTTAGACTCTATGCCAAATGTAATATGGAAAGATAATACTTTTGTAGATAAATTAAAACCAAATAGAGTTATATATAATAGTTGTGAAGAGTATTTTGATTGGGTATTTGACTCAAGAGGACTTGGGGCAAAAGAGTATTTTAAGGAGTTAAGAGGTGTAAGAGGTGAAGTTATTTGGTTGGAGGCAAAAGATATTAATATCTCTCGTCCTACAAGATTAATGCACCCTCGATATAAAATCTATATAGTTCCAAGAGAAAACGGCTGTGAGGGTATAGAACTAGAATATTGTAAAGATTGCAAGATAGCCCAAAGTAGTGGTTCAAAACGGTATATTGTGGGAGCTACTGAAATAGAGAGTGAAGATATGAGCGATATTTCTGTCCGCTCAACATTAGAACTTCTATCTGCTCTATTTACAGTTCACCCAAGTTTTGGAGAGGCTAGAGTGGTAAATACAGAGACAAATTGTCGCCCTGCCTTTAGAGATAATTTGCCACGAATAGAGAACCAGAAAGGATTGACACGAATTAATGGACTATATAGACATGGGTATCTATTGGCTCCTGCTATTGTAGAAAAAGCATTAAATGAGGGGATTAGAAAAAAATGAGACTATCTATAAATGGAGAAATAAAAGAGTTTAAAGAGAAGAGTTTAACAATAAAAGAGATATTGGATTTAATGCAATATAACAAAGGAATTGCAGTGGCATTAAATGAGACATTTGTTTTAAAAACAGAATATGAAAATATAGAGGTCAAAGATGGTGATAGATTGGATATTCTCTCACCTATTCAAGGAGGATAAAGGTGAATAGAGTGAAATGGAAATTAGAAGGTAGAGAGTTTAATAGCAGATTAATGATAGGCTCAGCTCTATATCCATCTCCAGAAGTTATGGCAAAATCAATCAAAGCCTCAGGTGCAGAGATTGTAACTGTATCGTTAAGAAGACAGAGTGCTACAGATTTAAATAGCGGAAATCAATTTTGGGAGATTATAAAAGAGTTAGGAGTAACCGTTCTTCCAAATACAGCAGGGTGTCATACAGCAAAAGAGGCAGTAACAACTGCTATGATGGCAAGAGAAATTTTCGAGGTAGATTGGGTAAAACTAGAGGTTATTGGAAATCAGTATAATCTCCAACCTGACCCTTTTGCTTTAGTTGAGGCTACTAAAATTTTAATTGATGAGGGATTTAGAGTACTTCCATATATGACTGATGATTTAGTTTTAGCCCAAAGATTAGCAGAGATTGGGTGTACTACCTTAATGCCTTGGGGTTCTCCTATTGGTACAGGGAGAGGGATTATGAACCCATATAATCTAAAAACGATAAGAGAGCAGTTTCCCAACTTAAATTTAATAGTTGATGCAGGAATTGGAAAACCGTCAGATGCAGTAGAGGCTATGCAACTTGGATTTGATGGAGTTTTACTAAACTCTGCTGTAGCCTTAGCACAAGAACCAATAAAAATGGCAAAGGCATTTAAATATGCTATATATGCTGGACGACTTGGATTTGAGGCTGGGGTTATGGAGAAAAGAGATATGGCAAACCCCTCAACTCCAACTGTTGGAACTCCATTTTGGCATCAATTTTCGTAGAGTAATAATATGTATTTAAAATTATTTCTTATAATTCTTATACCTTTTTTTATTGGTTGTGAAGAGAGAGCAAAACCCATAGTGATAAAAAGTCCATCTCTTACCACTCCTATTAAATGTATGAGTTTAAATAAGTTAAATATTGATAAAGAGTTTATAGACAGATTGGAGAGATTATATCCATTCCGTAATGATTGTAATTTAAAACTAAATGTCTCTTATAAAAATAATATAATCTGTAATAGTGGTTATAATATAATGAGAAAGACGACAGGTAAATTCCCGAAAAGTTATTTAAAGTTTGAATTAAGAAAAGGCATGAAACTTTTATATAGTTATTATATTGACCTATATAGTAATGTA
>CAZROY010000126.1:0-6093 GCA_964601885.1 uncultured Sulfurovum sp.
GCATAGAGCAATTATTACAACAGCTTCTGAGGCAATGACTGCTAATATGCTGGAGGAGTTTAGATATAAAAATGCAAAAGCACTTCAGGAGTTAACAAAAAATATAGAGATAAAAACCTTTCCAAAAGATATGATGAAAGCTGCAAAAGTAGCATTAGATGAAGTTTTAGAAGATGAAGCTAAAAAGAATATAGATTTTAAAAGAGTTTTAGAAAACTATAGAGAGTTTGTCAAGATAAATAGAGAGTGGAATAGTATAAGTACTAAACATATCTTGGATATAAGAGATGTTTAAGAGTATAATTCCAGCAATAAACTGATAGATTAAGTGAGATAATGAATATAGTAGAAGATATAAAAAAGTATCTAAGGAGTTGGATTACAAATGGTACTCCAGCTGTTAAGTTTCAAGATATAAATTTTGATAATAGGATTAATGTGGCTAGAACGATAGTCAAATTGTCTTATAAAGATAAAATTGTTGATGAGATATATAACTCATTTAGCAATGAGACAGTTGTATATATTTTAGGTCTATATTTATATTATAATATAACTTCTAACAAATATAACCTAACGCTAGATGATAGAGCAGTAAAAGAGCCACGAATTTATCAATTTCTCAATATGGTACTAAAGCAAGAAAAAGAGAGTAGAGAGAGTAATCCTAAAGTACTTTTATCTATTCTTAATTATGAGAGGCGAGATATAATAGAAGATACCATAGTAAATAGAGATTATAGGGTTGAGCTGTTTTCTACTCTCGGTTTAACTAGAGTTAAAAATCAAGATTATCTAGGAGCTATAGAGTTAGATAATGCTCTTTGTGTAATTGTTGCCGATGGGGTTGGTGGGGGAGAGAGTGGAGAGATTGCTAGTGAAATAGCTGTAAATTTTATTATTAATAGCTTAAAAGATAAATTTTCCTCCAATTTAAATGATAAAGCCATTTTAAATCTTTTGAGAGAGAGCATCTATAGTACAAATGAGCAGATATTGGAGTATGCTAATAATAATGGTATCTCGATGATGGGAACAACTTTAACTATTGCTCTTATTGTTGATAAGATAAATTTATATATAGGTCATGTAGGTGATAGTAGAATATATGAGTTAGATGGCAATTTAGGTGTAAGGCAGATAACGCAAGACCACTCTGTGGTAGAGGTTCTTTTTCGTTCAAATAAAATAACAAGGGAGCAGAAGAGAGAGTATCAAAAGAGTGTTTTGGCATTTGTGTTAGGAAAACGAAATTTAAAAAGGGAGAATATTTTTATTCAGCAATCTATTATATATGATAATAGTAAACTTCTTTTATGTAGTGACGGCTTTTGGGAAAAGATAGATGTAACTAAAGAGGTTTTTAATAAATCTTTAGATGAGTTGAAAGATGATATTTATAACACTATTCCAACCGATAATGTAACAGTTATTAGATATTTTCCAAAAGTCTCTAAGGTTGATATTTCAGGAAATATATATGAAGAGTATGTAGAAGAGATAGATAAATCTCAAGAACAAAAGAGAATAAAATATAAAACCAATAGAAAAGTTAAAAAAAGAGAGATTATTATTAATAGATTAAACTATATTAAAAATATGTTGATATTTCTTATTATAGTCTCATCTATAACTTTTTTTATTTTAAGATTTTTGACTTCGTAATAGGATAGAGAGGAGAGTAGTAGATGGAACAAGAGAGTAATGAACATTTAGCTATAGGTTATAAGATAGGTGGACACTATGAGATAGTTAAAGTGTTGGGTCAAGGCGGTTTTGGAATTGTATATTTGGTCAAAGATATACATAGATTAAATGCTTATTTTGTTATAAAAGAGTTATTTTCAAGAGATTTCTCTTTTAGACATAGAGATGGACAAACTGTATATAATAGAGCAGAAGCTAAACAGATTTTTTCAAAAATTAAAGATGATATTATATCTGAAGTTAAGATTTTACAAAGAATTAGAAATAAAAATATAGTAGAAGCTTATGGATATTTTGAAGAGAATAACACTCTATACTCTGTTATGGAGTTTATAGATGGTATTGATTTAGATAAATATCTTAAAAAAGTTCCACCATATAGTGAAGATGATGCAAAAGATTTACTTTTACAGATTATTCACGGAATAAAAGAGATACATGCACTAAATATTTTACATAGGGATATGAAGCCATCTAATATTATGAGAACTAGAGATGGAATTTATAAGATTATAGATTTTACAACCAATAGAACCTATGTTGATAATCAAATAACAACAGTTACAGCGTTCCAGAGTCCAATATATACTCCACCAGAGCTTAGTGGAAATAAGAGAGCTGTTATCGGTAAGTTTAGTGATATTTACTCCATTGGTATGACTATATGTAGGGTTTTAGCAGAAGATGAGGAGACTCTCCCCAATATCACAGATAGGCTTATTGATGATAGTGAATTTCAAGCTATTATTAATAGATTGGATATTAGTAGTGAGTTTAGAAGAGTTCTTATTAAAATGACAGAACTTGATGCTGATGATAGATTTCAAGATTTAGAAGAGGTTGAAAAGTTAATTGATTTAGGCTCTTTTGATATAAGAATTGATGATGAGGAGGAGAAGGAGGTATTGCCTCAATCTAAACCTCCTAAGAAGAGAAATCAAAGTATAAAAAAGGAGGAGAGAGATAGTTCTAAATCGTGGTTTACAATATTAGGTTTGCTTTTAGCTGTTGTATTTTTAGCACTTGGTGGATACGCCTATAAGATTGTTCAAGATGATAAAGCTAAAGCTCAAATCTTAAAAAAAGAGAGAGAGGTGGTAACTTATACTCCAAACAAGGAGAAGAGTAAAGAGAGTGTTAGCAAAGAAGAGGAGGAGAGTGAGATAAAAGAGGAGATTAAACCTCTTGAGATACCTGAAATTCAAGAGACTCCAACCCCAACACCAACTCCTACATCAATATCAACTCCTATATCAACGCCAATGATAGAAGATAATGAGGAGGAGAGTATTGAAATTGTAGCTACTCCAAAACCTACCACTCTCCATACAGTAACTCCAACACACCATATATCTCTTGGGACTATGATACAAGCTGGAAGAGGTATGAGTGTTCCACCATCTCAATCTGTATTTAATAGGGCTAATATTCAAAATTTTCTATTGGGATTTCTACACACATCAGCAAAGGGTTCTGTAAATAATCTTCTATACTACTACAATTACCGTGTCGATAGATATTTTAGATTAAGAGATATAACCCATAGAGAGATATATCAAGATAAACTCAGATATAATAGAAGATGGGTAGAGCGAAATTTTCGATTAATCTCTTTTGATATTTTATATAGATATAAAAAGGGTGGTGTTGAGTATTGTGATGTAAGAAAGACTATAAGTTATCGAGTTGTGTCTCAAAATGGGAGGGTAGCACAAGGTAGGAGTATAGCCCGTATGACACTTAAAAATACCCCTTACGGTTTTAAAATTACATCAATTTATAGTGTTAAGTAGGA
Organism: uncultured Sulfurovum sp.; assembly: GCA_964601885.1. GTDB lineage: Bacteria > Campylobacterota > Campylobacteria > Campylobacterales > Sulfurovaceae > UBA1140. The sequence continues at coordinate 3,503 of CAZROY010000126.1, forward strand.
GAAGATTTGTATTCTATAATTTCATTAACTATTGTAGCTTTTTTATTAGCTTTTATACTCTTTTTTGCAAAAATTTATATTGACATAAAAAAGAGAAATAATACGACAAAGAGTGCCTATGGGGTATTAATTGCCATTTTGGTCTCTTTAGCATGGATTATAATATCTCTCATCTATTTTGATTTGGCTTTTCAAAAGAAGATTAGTTTTGTTGATTTTTACACCTTTCCTATATCTTCAAATCAGAAATCTGTAACTATTGGTAGTGGAGATTATGATGGAAAAGAGACATATCTAACCAATAAATTGGCTGTTGATAGTCATCTTTTACTAAGATTAGATAGTGAAGATAGTGGATATATAGGAACATTGGAGCTACTTACCAATAAAAGAAAGGCGATTGTAAATGATACGCTTTTACAAAATCCATCTCCTGTTGAAAATAGTATTAAAGAGCAGTTGGAGCTAAATTCAAACAAGAGTAATAAATATATAAATAAGATAAAAGTTAAAAATGGAGATTTTATTAGAATTGGATACTCCAACTATAAGATATATAGAGAAAAAGATAGGATTATATTAGATAATGTATCACTAGATTTATTATCACCGGTTAATATGTTCTATCTATATACCACCACAACCTATCCAGATATAGTAGTTGGTACAAAGGTGGGTGTCCATAATAGTAGCATATTATGGTTATGGGGCGTAACATCATTAATTTTTCTATCTTTTGCTTCAATTTTATTTTTTATAGTGAAGAAACTGACAGATTATGCGGAGGGAGAGAACCATTGGGCTATTATTCACCCCATACTCTATTTTACTATTCTTTTAGCATTTCTATTTTTAGCCTCATATATCAATTTTACCATTATGTATTTTTATCAATTCAATATATATGAAAAGGGGAGTCTATTTACTGAGATAGTTGTATATGGCATGATGGTTTTTTTTGGAGGAGTTGTACTGTTTTTATATCAATTTAGAGATATTTTTAAAGCCTCTATTGTTGCAACTGCAATATATCTTTTACTACTTCTTATATTTGTCTTTTTATTTAAGGATTACATCTACTCCTCAACCCATATAGCAACAATCCCTAAATCTATGGGTATATTTTTAGGTGAACAGCTATTTATATTTGCTATATTTATGCTCTTTGCAAACTTTATTAAAAATGGGCGACACTATCTCTTTATAGGTACTTCAAAAGAGCATGTAAATAATGATATTTATAAACATTTTATATATGCTAGTATTTTTCTATTAGGAACTATACTTTTACTATCTATCATTGGTCTGATAAAAGAGGGTCAAGGTATGGTTTTTATAGAGAGTACCAAACTTTTTATCTTTCTGTTAGTTACTCTACTTTTTCACCACTCTTTTGGTAGAAATAGGGTAATTTATATGGGATTTCTATCTCTCTTTTTTATAATTCTTCTAGGAACAATCTCTATGGTTAAAGATAAGGGTTCTATTTTACAAGTGGCGTTAGCTTTAGGAATTATTTTTGTACTATTTAAAGATAATTTTGAGATTAAAAAGAGATGGTTGGTTCTTGCTGGGACATTTGTTGTTCTTTTAATGGTTGGATTTTACCATTTGGAGTTAAAAAACAATGTAAGATATGCTATGTGGACAAATCCTTTTGCCCAAGAGATAGAGCCATCTACCCAATATTTTTTATATAGATATGAACAGGTAGCAAGAGGGATTTATCTGATAAAAAATAGTAGCATTTTCCCATCAGATTTTATAAATAGTAGCTTTTTACCACTTCCTGCTATCCATACCGATTTTATTTTTGCATTTTTTAGCAATATATTTGGACAACTTGGGGTGCTGACTCTTCTATTTGCACTTATGTTATTATCTTTATCATTTAAAAAATCGATGACACTCTATAGTAGGGAGAATGAGGTATTTAAGTTTATCTATGGAATAAATAGTGTGTTTATTGCATATATGCTCTCATATTTTATTATCAATATATCTTCTGTTCTACAAATTATCCCATTAACAGATGTCCCGTTACCGTTTCTCACATACTCAAAGGGGATTTTGGTTCTATTTTTAATGTTATATCTATTTGTGGTGATATTTAATCTTTATTATCTTAAATATATTAAACAATAGATATAGGTTTAAAATTGCAGATGAGGTAAACTATTAATATATTTTTTTGCTAAAATTAAAATATATTTGGGTATATTTCCCAAAAAATAATGAGGTTGTTGATGTTACAAATTATAATAGTACTCTATACAGTATATACTTTAATAAAAGTTTATATATCAGTAATGCAGATTGGATATATATCGACTGAAAAAAATGGTGAAGCTGTATTAATGAGTCAAGATAAATTTAGAGTGGCAGGGGAGTATGCTATTAGAAAAGAGAGGGTAACAATAGTATCTACTATTGTTGATTATATAATGTTCATATGGTGGGTAAGTGTAGGTTTTTCATGGCTTGTCTCTATACTCGGCACAACAACTTCGATAATAGATAGTGTTATATTTCTATTTATATTTATGGGTATTAACTATATTGTTGGAGTTCCATTTGAATTATATCAAACA
>CAZROY010000127.1:0-7320 GCA_964601885.1 uncultured Sulfurovum sp.
ATTGAAAAAGATACTATGTTGTTAACAATATTAAGTGATTTAAGCTTATTAAAAAGTTTATTAGAAAGAATATCCTATTCCAAAATATCCGATAGAACTGCTCATTTCAAAAGTACTTTTATATGGAGATATATCATTTGAATTTATTTTTTTTCCTGCTATATTTATAGCTACCTCTCCCATATCCCATTTAGAATATTTATATCCTAGTGTTGCATAAATTCTAGGACTTAAAGTTAACCAACCCCATTTAAATTTTTCTGTAAATGGGGTAAAATATAAACCCATTCCATACTCTTGAAATGTACCATCGACATCTAAATCACCTTTTATATAGTCATTCTTAATATAACCTGTTTGGTAGGCGTAACTTCCAATTCCATATATTGATAATTTATTATTAATTAATGTTTTTTGAAAATTAATAGTAGGACCTATTTTATATGTCATAATTTTAGTTTTAGTTTTTTGAAACATATCATAAGTGGTCTGCATTCCATTACTATTAGAGGAGATAAAATCTAAATTTGGTGTAGTATTACTACTTCTTGTACTATCTACCCAAGGGATAGAAAAACCTACTAAAACACCTAAACCTAAAAAGTTATCTTCATTTTTGTGTATAATATCATAACCTAATTTAATATTACTATCTAACCCCTTAACTCTATATTCCATTTGTGGAATATTGAAATTTGAAGCCATATTATTATATGTTTTTTGAGCTTGAATTAAATCTTGTGAGTCAAACCAGTTAAAATCATAGGAGTAAAATATTTTTTTTCCTACATTTGTATGTCTATTTACAATGGCAAATGAGGCTACATCATTATCAATATTACTACTAAGTCCCATAAATCCACCCTCCATCGAAAATGTACCACTCCCAAATTGAAATTCTGTACTTAAAAGACCACTTGTGACACCAATAAAAAGCAATACACTTTTTTTCATTTCTTACTAATCCTTTTTGTAATTTATACTCTTATTATAAATCTAAATGATAAAAAAATCTTTATATAATATCTTTTTTTTAATATTCTGATGAATTATTAATTATATGTTACATAATATATCACGATTATTATTTGAAAGAAAAAGATGTTAAAATATTAAGCATGAATACGAATAAGATAATTATTGACAAACATGCTTCTGGCATTCAAATAAGTAATAAAAGTCCGAAAAATAAGCTTTTTATATAGTTGGATAATTTCAAAATAAGTTATAATATAAAGGAGGAAAGGTTCTCCTCAGCGTCTTAAAAGATGATGTCTCTGAACCTAATTTAATAATGAAAATAGATAATATACAATTGAGTATTGTTTTTGATAATGAGTATTGCAGTAGTAATTTAACCTCTCTTTGGGGTTTCTCTTGTTTTATTAAGACACCAAATAGTAATATACTTTTTGATACAGGTAGTAATGGTAGAGTACTTTTAAAGAATTTAAAAAAGAGAGATTTAAATATCTCTTCTATTAATCATATTTTTATATCTCATACACATTGGGACCATATAGGTGGTTTAGACTCCATTTTAGAGCTTAATCCGCATGTTAATATATTTATAACATCATATATATCTAAAAACCTAATTAGAGATTTAAAAACTCTATCAAGTGGAGTTACTATTATAGAGGATACCCCTATAGAGATATTAGATGATATATACTCTACAGGAGCAATGGGAGAGCAGAATGAACACTCTATTATTCTGAATACCAATAAAGGGTTGATTGTTATTGTAGGGTGTGCACACAGTGGAGTAGAGAATATTGCCAAGAGGGTAAATGAGTTTTTTAATAGACCAATATTTCTTATTTTAGGTGGATTTCACCTAAACAATAGAGATGATATAGAGATTTTAGAGACTATAGAAACACTTAAAAAATTAGATACAAAATTTGTATTTCCATCTCACTGTACAGGAGCGAGAGCAAAAGAGCTATTTAAAGAGAAATTTGAAGAAAATTATATTGAGAGTGGGGTTGGAATTAATATAAATTTCAAAACAGATAATAATTTTACTATAAAAATATAAAGTATATAAGGTCAAATAATGGTAAATAAAGAGGATAATTTTTTTGTAGAATTTTTAAAAACTATTTTACCATATAGATGGTCAATAATATTTATTACATTAATAGGTATGTTGCTTTCCGCTTCATATCTATATCTAACACCATCTATTTATGAAGCACAAGCTATTATAAAAGTTAAAACTAATAATAATAAGAGTGAACAGTATGAGCAGTTAAATCCATTAGGTAATATATACTCATCAGGTTCAGAAAATATTGACCAAGAGTTAGCAATTTTACAAACATTTCATATTCACAATAAGGCAATAGGTAAATTAAATTTAGGAGTACAATATTTTATAGAAAAAAACTATAAAAGAATAGAAATATTTTCAAACCCTCCAATAGAGGTAAAAAATATAAAAGTTTTAAATAAAAAAATTATAGGCAATGATATTCTACTAACACCACAAAAGGAGGGTTTTATACTTCAAATAGCCAATGGGGAGTATAGAAAGTTTTTTAATTATAATAAAGAGGTTAAAACCCCTTTTTTTACAACCATAATTGAGAAGAAATCTAAATTTGATAGAGATATATACTTTAGAATAAATGGTAATAATAGAAATATATATGAGAAGATAGTAAAAAAACATTTTAAAGCTGTAAGATTAAATAAAAATGCGTCACTCATAAAAATAACATATCAAGATAACTCCCCAAAAAGAGCAACCGCCTATTTAAATGAGCTTATGGAGATATATATAAAAGAGAGTATTATTAATAAAAGTAGAAAAAATAATAAAGTATTGGATTTTATCAATAAACAGCTAATATCCACCGGTGAGGCACTAAAGAGTTCAGAGACAGAATTGGAAAACTATAGAATTAAAAACCGTATTATTGAGCCTACAAGACAGTCACAATCACTATTAGATAGATTAAGCGATGTTGAGGTTCAACTATCGCAACTTAATATTGAAAAAAAACTTATAGAGAATATCGCCAACTCTGTAAAACAAAATGAAGAGTTAGATAGCATCACCCCTACACTTCGTGAACTTGGAGATGAACCAACTATTAGAATTATAGAAGAGCTACAGAGGTTACAAAGAAGAGCAAATGAGTTAAATATGGAGTTTACACCAAAACACCCAGCAGTTAAGACCATCAATAGAGATATTGCAAGAGATAAAAGAGCCATTCAAAATAGTATAAAACAGTTACGGAAAAATATCTTACAAAGAGAAAAAAACCTATTAAATCTAAAAAAAAGATATGAAAGGAGGTTAAAAATACTTCCCACAAAAGAGAAACAGCTAATTGACCTACAGAGAAATCATGAAGTTAGCTCAAAGATGTACTCTTATCTATTGGAAAAACAGGCGGAAAATAAGATGAAAAATGTGGCAACTGTATCCGATTATGAGATTATTGACCATGCGTATTCAAATGGAATACCAATAAAACCGAAAAAAAGCATGAATTTAGCAATATCAACTATATTTAGTATGATTTTTGCCTCTATTTTAGCATATATTCGTAGCTCCATGGTAGATAGACTTCAAAATATTCGAGAGATTAAAGAGTTGACCAATTTGCCATTATATGCAGAGTTGCCTATTTTAGAAAACTCAAGATTTTTAACAAAAGATTCATCTCAACTTTTAAAGAGTTTTAGAAATTTGCGTACAAAAATAAACTTTAACCACCCTAAACAGAAAGGTAATGTGATTTTAGTAACATCAAGTAGAGAGAGGGAGGGAAAGACAAATATTGTAGCCAATTTAGGATATATATTTCAAAAAGCCAACTACAAAACTTTAATTATAGATTTTGACCTATATAATCCACAAATTCACAAAGCTTTCAATATGAAATTAAATAGAGGTACAGGAGAGTATCTTAATGCTCAAGAGAATGATGTAGAGAAACTTATCCAAAAAACAAAATATGAAAATTTAGATATTTTAACAGCAGGTTCTGTTACAGAAGATATTTCTGAACTGATTTTGTCAAGAAGATTATATTTTCTCTTAGAAATTCTGAAAAAGAGATATAATTATATATTTATAGATGCAATCCCACTTCGTATAGAGGCAGATGTTTTATATATTATGAAATATTCTGATGTAAATCTTATTACCGTACAAGAGGAGTTTACTAAAAAATCATTTATTGTTGGAATTCAAAAACATATAGGGGAGTATAAATTTAAAAATATTGCAATATTAGCTATTACAAATAGTTAAGTGCCACTAATTTCAAATAGTAAAAAAATTGGATTGAAATCTTAATATTTTCTTAAATATAATATTAGTTTATTTTAATAAAGTATTCCTTATATTAATATTTAATATTATATACTTTTGATAATATATTTTTAATAAAAGGATTAGCTATGATAAAAAGATTTCTATTTATATTTTTATTTTTTATATCTATTTTCACTCAAAAGTCATTAGCTGTTAGTATTGTATTAGATGGAACAAAAACACTCCTTAGTGGACATCAATGTCAAACGGCAAAATATAGGTTTGGTACACAATCTTCTTATCAAGGAGAAGATATAGATTTAATACTAGATGTTATTGCCGAAGATAATGATTATAGTGAAGGGAAATGTGTTGACATTGTTGATAATGTAATGGGGTTTCGTCTAAGAGATACAGATGATAAAAATAATTACGCATATTTAGATGTTAAAGTTACTGTTGTAAAAAAGGGAACAGAGATACCACTAAATGTTGATAGAATTACAGTTACCAATTTTGACTTAGACAATAATCCATATTATACGGATACAGATGATGTTTATTATAAAAATCCTAGTAAAGTTTATTTAAGTGAATTTACAAATGTAACAAAGAGTATAGGCAACTTTTTTGGAAACTACTCAACAAAACTTAAAGGACAAGATAGCGGAAATTGTAATGATAATGCTACACTTTTACAAAAAGAGTGTAGAGCTGGAGTATCTTTTGATAACACATCAAGTTTTTATGCAAGGGTCCAAAATGATAATGCCTATGGCACACTTAATGGTTATCCGGGTGCCTATAGACTTATTCAATTTTCATTTGAATTAAAAGATTTAACACCTCTTATGTCTGAAGTAGAAATTCCATGTAAAAACAGTGTAAACTACTCAACCTCCAATAACTCATGGATAGAAGGCGATACACACTTGACATATAATAACAACATTGATATTTCAAAAACTATCAAAGTAACAGATGCTCAAAATCTTAAATTAACAATTAATGGGGAAACAGAGAAAAATTTTGATTGGATTTATATTTATGATGAAAATAATAATGAAATTTATGTTGGCTCAGGAGCTTTTCATAATAAATCCATTGATTTAGCAGGTTCAGAGGTGACGATTAGATTAACATCTGATGGCTCTATTACCAAATCAGGATTAACTATTAATTTAGAGGGTTTAGGTTGTCAAGAAGAGCCTACCATTAGTCTTGATGACTCTATAGAGATTACAGAGGGAGATAGTGGGGATAAAGAGCTTATTTGTATGGTCAATCTTGATAATCCTGCACCAGATGATGGTGTAACCGTTCAAGTAGAACCACACAACATTACAGCAAATGAGGGAGAAGACTATTCAAGGGTCAATAGTATAATTCATTTTGCAAAAGGGGAGAGTCAAAAGAGAGTAATTTATAAAATACATGGAGATACTAAAGTAGAGAATAATGAGACATTTAGTATAGAGCTTCTATCGCCTCAAAATGGTAAATTGGATAACAATCACACCACAGCTATAGCTACCATTATTAATGATGATAAAGAGACCCCAGAACTTATGGTAGAGTATCGTTTTGATGAGTGTCCATTGGATTTAAAAGGAGAAATAAAAGACCATACTCCACACCATTATCACCATAGAGTTAAAAATGGATTTACAACTAATGGAGATAAAGCTCAAATTAATAGAAGTGGAGAGTTCCATAGAGATAAACATCAATATACAGAAGGGAAAAATGGTTTAGATAATATTTTTGGAGTAAGTAGTAATCAGTTTACTATTACAGCATGGGTGTATCCGACCTCTTTAACTACTGCTAAAACAAACCATAATACAGCCAATACTTTTTTTGCAAAAGCTTCAGATAGTGAAAATGATAATATAGAGATAGGAATAAATAGTAATGGAACTCTCCATCTTTATTTAGATACTCAACAACAAGATAGATATGCCAATTTTGGAGAAGAGGGGGATATTTCTTTAAATAGTTGGCATTTTATTGGTGTAAGTTATAGAGATGGAGTTGTTACTGTTCAGATTGATGATAAAAGTTATGAAAATAGAACTACATGGAGCGGTGCTACAAATATTGACCAAGCTGTTGGGAGTCCTATTACAATAGGTGCATCTTTGCATGTTGATAACTATTTCGATGGATATATTGATGAATTAAAAATTTTTAAAAATAGATTAATGGCACAGACCATGAACCAATTTAGAGAGCGAGAGAGAAATGGAAAAAATTGGAATAATACAGTAAGAGATGAGGTCGAGTGTAAAGGTGCTTCTCCTATTGGTTGTTTAATGAGTGCTTTTATGTTTCAAAATAGACCGACAGATATTAATGCTTTAAATTTAGCCAATGGAGAGATGGTATCTGTAGAAGCTGATATATCTCTTGATAATATTAATGCGGTTGGATTTAATAAAAAAGATGGATACTTTTGGGGATATAACTATACAAAACAAGATGGCACAATAACTAGAATTGGTGTTCATTCAGATGGTAAATGGATTGCAGAAGATTTTAAGATAGATGGACTTAATGGTTTTAAATCCTATGTAGGAGATATAGATAATAATGCTCATTTATATTTAAAAGAGAGTGGAAATAGTAGAAGAGTTGTTGTTATAGATTTAGACCCAAATTCGTCTAATTATCTAAAAAAAATTAGAGAGTTTAATTTAGATTTTGACCTTAATATTGCCGATTGGGGATTTAATGCAAGAGATAATCTATTATATGCTGTTAATAATGGGAGTGGAAATAAATACCTATATAAAATAGACCCATCAACCGGACATAAACTATCAAGAGATAATACTCTTTTAACAGGGAATAGAGGTTTTGGAGCTAGTTTTTTTGATGCAAATGGATTTTATTATATTTATGATAATGGTAGTGGAAATATATATAGAATTGATGTTGCAAACTCTGCTACAGCTGTACTGTTTGCAACAGGTGAGCATGTTAGTTTAAATGATGGTGCTATGTGTACTGATGCAGAGTTTAAATTTGATTTTGGAGAC
>CAZROY010000128.1:0-8162 GCA_964601885.1 uncultured Sulfurovum sp.
GCAATCCACATTGATGTAAAATATAATACAATACCTGTTGTTTGTAACCAAAACTGTGTATCCATCAACTTCTTAGAATATATTTCTTTTTTAAACATTCTAGGAGCCATGTGATATAGAGATGCAATAATCATAAATCCAACCCAACCAAGAGTACCATCATGAACATGTCCTGGAATCCAATCTGTAAAGTGAGCAATGGCATTTACTGATTTGATTGCTTGAATTGGTCCTTCTATTGTACTTAACATATAGAATGTTGATGCCAAAATCATAAATTTAATTAATGGTGAAGTTTGAAGTTGACCCCACTCACCTTTCATTGTAAGAAGCATATTAATCGCTGAACCCCAAGATGGCAAAATAAGAACTACTGACATAGTAGAACCCATAGTCTGCATCCAATCCGGCACAGTTGAGTATAATAAATGGTGACCACCAGCCCAAAGATAAACAAACATTAATCCCCAAAATGCAAGAACAGATAATTTATATGAAAACACAGGTTGAGCCGACTCTTTTGGTAGAAAGTAATAAATCATACCAATAATTGGTGTAGTAAAAACAAATGCTACAGCATTGTGTCCATACCACCACTGAACTAGAGCATCATTTGTACCTGCCCACATTGATATTGAGTGCATCCATGAACTTGGAGCATCTCCAGCCCAGAACATTGTAGGAACTTCCATATTATTAAATATATAAAGCATTGCAATAGCTAAGAATGAAGACATATAATACCAAGTAGAGACATATATTGTTCTTTCTCTTCTTAAACCTATCATTCCAAACATTGCTACACCCCAAAGAACCCACCATACTACTACAAGTAAATCAAGTGGCCATTCTAACTCTGCATACTCTTTAGAAGTTGTAAAACCTAAAGTAAGCGTTAATACCGCTAAAAGTATAGTTATAAAATATAACCAAAAATGTAGTTTAGCTATAGTCATTAAAAACTTAGACTCCTTAAGAGACATTTTTAATGTTCTCTGTCCAACATAATACCATGTTGCAAAAATACCACTAAGTGTAAAACCAAAAGCTACACCATTGGTGTGTAATGGTCTAAGCCTTCCAAAAGTACCGTATTCACCTGCCAAGTTACTTAATTCTGGAAATGCAAGTTGAAAAGCTATAATGACACCTATCGTCATACCAATGATACCAAACAAAATTGTAGCAAAAGTAAATAGTTTCACTACTGAGTAATCATACTCAAGTTGTGCATTGCTTTGCATCAATACCTCCTCTTAAAATTTTGATAGAATAGTAACAAGATGTAACTATCTGGATTTAATAGTATAAAGATAACCATTAATATATACTTAAAAATTCAACAAAAACATGTTGTATTAAATTGCTTGTTTAGTTTATAACATAGAAACAGAAAATATTTATTTAAAAATATTCAATAATATTAATCAAAATCATTTTATTCCTGATTAATTTTATTAGCTTTTTTGTCTTTTAACTCCTTTATCTTCTGCTCCCTCTTAACTGCTATTTGCAAATCCTCTTCAGTATCATACAATAGTCCATTCATCATTCTTTTACTATCCTCAAACTGTCCACCCTTTACTGCCCATATCAATATTCCAAGAAGCGTAAAACTTATAACCATTCCCACTATCAATTCTAATATTAAAATACTATTCACAGTTATCTCCTTACATTTATATTTTTTCTATTTCGTATGGTATAATAACCAAAATTAAAACCATATTGGAAAAGGGATTATCCGTGCAAAAAGAACCAATGTTACAAATTACATTCAATAAGTTATCAAAAGAGTTAGAGCAGTTAAAAACTGTAGAGAGAGCTAAGATAGCAAAGATAATTGACACTGCTAGAGAGTTAGGTGATTTAAAGGAGAATGCAGAGTATCATGCGGCTAAAGATAAACAAGGTCTAATGGAGGCTAGAATTATAGAGCTTACCGATTTAATAGGAAGAGCCCATATAATTGACCCCACTTTATTACCACATAATAGGGTTAGTTTTGGCTCAACAGTTGAACTTATTGACCAAGACGATGACAGTCAAATCTGTTATACTATCGTTGGTTCTCAAGAGTCAAACCCTGAAAAAGGGTTAATCTCTATTAGCTCTCCAATGGGTAAGGCTCTTTTAGGAAAAGAGGAGGGAGATGAGGTTGAAATTAATCTGCCAAATGGTAAAAAGATTTTTGATATTGAAGAGATATACTGTATGAAAGCAATATAATCATGATAAGTGTAGGAGTTGTAGGAGCCAGTGGATATACTGGCTTAGAGTTAATAAAAATGTTAATTAACCACCCAAAATTTGAGCTTAAATATTTAGCTACATCAATTGGGGAAAATTTAATTCAAGAGTTGCACCCTTCATTAAAAGGGGTTATAAATATAGCGGTAAATAAAGCTTCCGTAGAGAGTGTAATTAATAGTTGTCAACTAGTTTTTCTAGCTTTACCTCATAAAACATCAATGAGATTTGCAAAAGAGTTAATAGATGCTAAAATTAAAGTAGTTGATTTATCTGCTGATTATAGATTGGAATTAGATACATATCAGAAATATTACTGTAAACATACAGATAGTAAAAACTTAAATAAAAGTGTTTATGGATTAATAGAGTATTATAGAGAAGAGTTAAAAAATACATCTTTAGTAGCAGGACCGGGTTGTTATCCAACTGCTACACTATTAGGGATTTTACCATTTATATCATATATAGATACGACTATCCCCATATTTGTAGATGCAAAATCAGGAGTTAGTGGAGCAGGTAAAAAACTATCTGAAACAACCCATTTTGTAACTATAAATGATAATATATTTGCTTATAATCCTCTAAAACATAGACATGCTCCAGAGATTGCAGAAAAAATAAAAAAAATTTCTGGTAAAGAGGTGAGTATAAATTTTGTTCCACATCTAATACCTGCAACAAGAGGTGAATTGGTTAGTATATATGCAGTTTTAAAAGATGATATTGAGCCTATAGAGGTATTAAAAAAGAGATATATTAATGATAAATTCATTAGAATAAGAGAGAAACCTGTTGATATTAAATCGACTGCCGGAACACATTTTTGTGATATATATGCTCAAAAACATGGAAGTTCTCTATTCGTAAGCTCATCTATTGATAATCTACTTCGTGGAGCTAGTTCACAAGCGTTAGTCGCTGGAAACTTAATGTATGGATTTGATGAGGGATTAGGAATTCCCACTATATCTTATGTACCGTAAACCACCTCATCTCCAAAAAAAAATTAAGATTTCCATCAAAAAAAGAGTTCCTAAAAATAGCACAAAATAAACATTTTGCGGTATCTGTGCCTACTTTTATGACCTCAAAATTGAAGAGAGTTATTAAATTTTCGCTTTTAATCTCTCTAATCTATTATTAGATTTTTCAATTGTAGATATATTTACCTCACCATTTTTTAATAGATTTTTAACTGTATTTACCAATTTTCTGGTAGTCACCATACTTTTAACCGATAATTGATTTCCAAATAGAAGTAAATCATTACCTGCATTAATAGCCAATTTTAATGTTTTTCTTAAACCATATTTATGGGTTATTGCCCCCATCTGTAAATCATCAGTAATTACAACTCCATCAAATCCTATCTCTTTACGCAATAGTCCATTAATTGTTTTTTTTGATAATGTTGCTGGATATTTTGGGTCTAATCTTCTATTAAAAACATGTGCCACCATTACAGTATCTAGCACTCCATCTCTACTCAATACTCTATACGGCTCTAACTCTTTTTTTCCATTCCACAATTTTGTTACATCTACAAATCCTTTATGGGTATCGCCGAAAGATGAGCCATGTCCGGGAAAATGCTTAACTGAGGTTAATACTCCATTTTGATGCATTGCATTAATAAAAATTTTACTATATTTAATCACATCTTTAGGATTAGAGCCAAAAGAGCGACCCAATTTATAAATAACTCGATTTTGTCTATTAATTGCCAAATCTACAACAGGAGCTAGGTTATAGTTGACCCCTACAGAGCTTAACTCCTCACCCATCTTTTCATATATTTGTGCTACTCTACTATCTGAGATACCTCTTATACTTTTAGCTTTAGGAAATCTACCATTAAATCCATATTTTCTCTTTAATCTCTGAACTCTACCCCCCTCTTGGTCAACAGCAATTAATAGTTTGCCATCTCTACTACAACTTTGTAACTCTTGTGTAAGTTGTGCCAATTGGGCTTTACTATATATGTTTTTAGGCTCTCTCTTATTAATTGGATTTGCATCAAATAGTATTACTCCTCCTAAATTATATTTATATATATCACGGCAGATTTGACTATCTGCAGGTGCAGTTGTTCCCATAAATCCAACCATTAACATACTGCCAATCTTCTCTTCCAGTGACTTTTGAGGTGTAGTATAGATTATTCTCTCTTTCATAACCAACTTTGGTGCTTCATTTGCTACTACAGTATCTGTAGTACAACCACAGATAAAGGTTATAGATACTAATAAAATACTTTTTTTTATCATTTTTATAACTTCTTTCAATTAAATTTCTTAAACAAGCGATTATAGCAAATTAATTGGGTATAATTTGCGTAATTTCCGCTACCTTAAAAAATTTATTACAAAGAAGTAACCATAATGACATTTAAAGAATTTAATTTTAAAGATACTCTAAACCAAGCCATTAATAGTGCTGGTTTTAAAGAACCAAGTCCCATACAAAAAGAGTCGATACCTATTATCTTAGAGGGATATGATATAATTGGTCAAGCCCAAACAGGTACAGGTAAAACTGCTGCCTTTGGTCTGCCAATTATTCAAATGATGAAAGGAAATAGTGGTGTTGAAACACTTATTATTGTCCCTACTCGTGAATTGGCTATGCAAGTTAGTGATGAACTTTTCCGTTTTGGAAAGATTGCTGGATTTAAAACAGCTACAGTTTATGGCGGTACATCATATAATAAACAGATAGATAGAATTAACCAAGCAAATATTATAGTAGCTACACCGGGAAGATTACAAGATTTATTAAAATCAAATAAGATAAAACTGAAACCAAAATTTGTAGTCCTTGATGAAGCTGATGAGATGTTAGATATGGGATTTTTAGATGAAATTAAAAATATCTTTACCTATCTACCAAAGGATAGGCAGACTCTTATGTTTTCTGCTACTATGCCTAAACAGATTAAAATCTTAGCAGAGCAGATTTTACATAATCCAAAATCTGTAACCATTACAAAAAGTGAAAGGACAAATAGGGATATTACACAAAAGTTTTATGTAGTAGCAGATTATGAGAGAGATGATGCTCTTTTAAGACTTATTGATTATAAAAATCCATCTAAATGTATAATATTTTGTCGTATGAAAAAAGAGGTGGATAGATTATCATCTTATATGACATCACAAGGATTTAAAGTGGCATCGCTACACGGTGATATGGAGCAGAAACAGAGAGAACACACCATTCGTTCATTTAAACAAGGACTAGTAGAGATATTTATCGCAACAGATGTGGCAGCCAGAGGTCTTGATGTAAATGATGTATCACATGTTTTTAACTACCATATTCCTTTTGATAGTGAAAGTTATGTGCATAGGATTGGAAGAACAGGAAGAGCAGGAAACAAAGGTGAGGCTATTACCTTAGTCTCTCCAAATGAGTTAAGGACAATTAAGAGAATAGAAAAAGATGTTGGAACAACAATGATAAGTAAAGTTATTCCAACTCGCCAAGAGGTTCAGAGCAAAAAAGATAATGACCTACTAAATAAGATACTTCAAACAGAGATAACCCAATCCGCTATTGATATGGTTAAAACTCTTCAACACGATATAGATATTATAACCATTGCTCATCTATTAGCATCTATTGTTCAACAAGGAATTGATGTTAGGGGTAAAGATAATATCGGTTTAGGTCATCAAGAGATAAAGAGACTTATTGAAAGAGCCAAATATCAAAGAGAACAAGATAATAGAAGAGGTAGTCGTAAAAGAGGACGAAATCGTAATCATGGTGGACATCATGGACGAAATAGTAACAGTGGTAGAGGTTATAGAAGAGATAGAACGCAATCTTCAATATAGTATGGAAAAAGGTGACTTTTTACAAATTATACACAATAAATATATTATTTATTTGGTATAATGAGCAAACAAAAAATAGTTTATAAGGAAAACAGGTGAAAAATATTATATTAACAGTTCTCTTGATAGTAAGTACAACACTCTATGCTAATAGTGAAGAGATGTCAACCTTTACTCTTACTAATACAGAGGGTGAGCAAATTCATATTCAAGATATAAAAGAGGGACTACTATTTAAAGAGCATAGAAATGCAGTATTTCTATTAATGTTCGGACATAACTGTCCTCCATGTAAAGAGGAGATACCCAATTTCATTGAACTTACAGCAAAATACAAAGATAAATTAACGGTTATTGCAGTTGAAGTTCAGGGATATACTACAGAGCAGATTAGAGCTTTTAAACAGCGATATGGTATTAACTATAGTTTAGTATCAGGTAAAGAAAATTATGATTTTGTTAAACATATTGTCCAAAGAGCTGGTTGGAAAGGGGCAATTCCATTTTTAATTGCCATTGATAAGTATGGAGCAGTTCAGGTAATTCAGGCAGGACTTATTAAAAAAGAGTCTTTAGAGGAATTAGTTTGGAAATTAAATAGATAATATTTTAAGATATAAAGAGTAAGTTATGAATAAAAACACTATAATATCGGGATTTCTAATATCTGCTATAGCACTATTTAATACAGGTTGTATTCAGAGATTTTTCGTAAAAGATGAAAAACCTATTAATATATCTCAAAACACTACACAAGATATTAATGCATCGAAAAAGCGTTATAAGGAGTATCAAAATCCTGATGTAGAGTGTAATGATGATTTAACAAAAGTAAAGTCAGATTGTGATAGAGGGACTATATCAGAGAGCGAACTCAAATCTCAACCTAAAAATGGAGATACCCATACATTAAAAAGTATAAGAGGTAAAGTCATTCATATTGTTGAAAGACCTAATGGTTTTATTTTTCCAGAATATAAAAATAAAGTTATTATCTTAGAGATATTTGGTAAAAACTGCCCTCACTGTTTAAGAGAGATACCAATTATAGATAAAATTCGTAGAAAATATAGAGGTAAATTAGAAGTTATTGCTATTCAAGCACAAGGAAGAATGAGTGATTTCGAGGCAAGAGCATATATTAACGGTCATCAAATTAGATACCCAATAATAGAAGGAGACGATGCTACAAATCTACAATACTTTATACAACAGACTTATGGTTGGAGAGGTATATTACCATATACTCTTATAATAAAAGATGGTATAACAGAATTTGCATACTCTGGAGAAATAGAGTATTCAGAAATAGCGAAAGATATAAGTTCTTTATTATAAAGTTTATATACTCCCCATATCTAAAGCCGAGTACTTTACGGCTAAAATTGCAATTATAAATAAATGTTATTTAAATTAGCTATTAGCTACGGCTAGTTTTACATAATTTTACCTCGTACTAATTAATCTTTACTGATAGTTTGATGGCACTTAAAAAGTTTATGATGAATTGTCACTATCATCACTTGCCATTAGATATTTTCCATAAAGCACAGCTATAACAACAAAAATAACAACCAAATATGCAACCCACGGTTCCCTATTCATAATAAACCTTTATAATCTAATTATGGACATTATATTTAATGAAAAATTAAAAGAAGATTATTTATGGAGCAGAAAACGCCCCATAAATCTAATGGATTAATATCCACTAACTTGAACCATTTGAGTAATATACTCTAAGAGAGGATTAACAAATAGAACTGAAGCAACAGTAACCAATACTGTTAAACCTAAAATTGTCATTAATGGCTTAGATACATTATAATAAACAGTTGCTGTATTTAATTCACTTGTAGGTTCTTCTAAGAACATATATACTATTAGCTTTAAATAGTAATATGCCGAAATTGCAGAATTTAGACCCATAACAATAGCTAACCATGTCATGCCAACATCTACAGCTGAACTCATAATATAGATTTTACCCCAAAATACAGAGAATGGTGGAACACCTGCAAGGGATAACATAAATAGAGCCATAACAACAGCTGCCATTGGCAT
>CAZROY010000129.1:0-13914 GCA_964601885.1 uncultured Sulfurovum sp.
TTCCTGAAACTGTATGAAGTACTTTTGGGGTATCTGATTTCATTCTAGTACCTTGACCAGCAGCCAAGATTATAACACTTATAGACATATTTAAACCTTTATAGAATATTAAATAAATTTTCAAGGAGAATTATATCCAATAGAGGTTAAGATAATATATTAAGCTATATTAATCTAATCTTCTCTTTTACTGATGGTATTAATTTAGAAGATACAGAAAGATTGGTATAACCCATATCAATAAGCTCTTTTATAACCTCTTCCACTCCTGCTAACTCTCCACAGATGCTAATTGGTTTAGATGTATTATCTATAATTATTTTTAAGGCTGAAATAATAATAGGCGATATTAAATCAACCTTTAATATAGGGTGGGTTCTTTCAATTGCAAATAGATACTGAGTTAAATCATTTGTTCCAATAGAGAAAAAATCAACCCCTTTATCAAAAACTTTTAAAGCTAAGATAACAGATGGGACTTCAATCATAATACCAAATAGAATATTACTAATATCTATATTATTCTCTTTTGCCACCTCTTGTGCTATCTTTTTAGCCTCTCTAAACTCCCTTTTTTCACTTATCATAGGAAACATTATCTTAATTGGTTTCCCATTGTGAGCCTTAAATATTGCCAGTAGTTGCTCTCTAAAAAGTTTCTCTTCATAGAGGGAAAAACGGATACCTCTTAATCCTAAAAATGGGTTATCCTCTTTTGGAATATCTATATAAGGTAGAGATTTATCCCCTCCTATATCAAGAGTTCTAATTGTTACATCATCAAATAGTTCAAATATCTCTCTATAGACTCTTACCTGTTCATCTAATGAGGGCTTCTCTTTCGTAAAAAGAAATTCAGTTCTTAATAGTCCTATACCATCAGCCCCCTCCTCTTTTGCCTCTTTTGCTGAATTTATATCTGTAATATTTGCCAATACTCTAATCTTTTTTCCTAACCTTGTTTTTGCCTCCTCAAATCTTTTAGAGTAACTTTTATCCTCTTCTAGTTTAATTTGACTCTGTTTATTCTTTGCTTTCCTTAAATCTCTATCGGTTGGTTCTAATATAATGTCACCACTATTGGCATCAATTATAATATTTAAATAGGTACTATTTTTACATATATTTCTATCTATAATTATTGATGGAATAGCCAATGAGCGAAGGAGAATAGATGTATGAGAGGTGATAGAGCCTTGTTCTAAAATAACCCCCTCAATAGGGGTTTTAGAGATTTGATTAACCTCACTAGGTAATAAATCATGAGCTAAAAGTATATATGGAGTATTTGGCAGATTTAGACTCATAGTAACTCCTAAATGGGATAAAATCCTATTTTTTAAGTCTTTATAATCTGCTATCTTAGACTTAAATTTTGTATCTTTTAATCTCTCTATTTCATTAGAAAATATCTCTTTTAACTCCTCTATACTACTTATATTCTGCTGAAAAATATCACTTGAGAGTAGCTCTTTTTGGGCTAAGAATATTTGGGCTTCATTGCTACTCTTATTCTTTTCATAAAGTTGTAAAAGCTCATTTTGAGTTAAAGATATAGCATCTTTTATAGATATATCTCTATTATCATCTTTTATCTCTACACTTTGATATTTAACTAAAGGTGCAACCCCAACCCCTTTTGAGATACTTTGTCCACGAATAGATGGAGATTGATAATTTTCATCTTCCTGTTTAGCTATCTCAATCTTAGTATCCTCTTTCATTAATTTATTAAAATAGTCACTAAGATACCTATTACTCTTTTTCGCCTCTTCTCCTATAGATTTTAATATAAATTTATCACCCTCCTCTAAAGCTAATGATAATATTTTAGGAACCTGCAAAGCAGACACCTCCTGCTCTTTTGCTATTATTGTAATAGTAGCATTAAATTTTTTAACCTCATTTACAAATTTCGCAATGGGACGAAGATGAAAACCATTAGATGAGGTAATAGTTAGAGTCGATTGTACTTGTATTGGTTCTGTTTTTAATAATTTTTTTATAAAATTCATTTGCTTCACTGTTTTTTGGGGGATTATATAATTTTTTTGTTAAGTCTTTTATAAATATAAGAGTTTATAACGAGCTTTTAGCATTATTAAAGGAGGAGAGATTGCATAATAGGATTTTCACAGATTGTAATTGGAAAAATAAATTAAATACTAAAAACTCATATAAGAAATTATACCCAACCAACGCTTAAACTATAATTAACATTTTTAAATTAAAAAAAATATTTTTATCTCTATCTCTATTAAGAGAATAGTAATAATTTATGATTTTTTATTGAAAATAATACTATAATATGCAAAAAAATTTTACATTTAATAAAATTAAGAAGGTTTATCTAATGTTTGAAACAGTTATTGGACTTGAGGTTCATGTTCAACTCAATACCAAAACAAAACTATTCTGTTCATGTCCTACAAGTTTTGCAGAGCATCAAAATAGCAATACATGTCCAACATGTTTAGCTCTGCCGGGTGCTTTACCCGTAGTAAATAGAGAGGCTATTATAAAAGCTATGAGATTTGGATATGCAGTTAATGCCAATGTAAATCTTAATTCAAAGTTTGATAGAAAAAGTTATTTCTATCCTGATAGTCCATCTGCATATCAAATTACTCAACTATATAAAGCCATTGTACAAAATGGTGAAATATTTATTGATTTGGAAGATGGAACTCAAAAAAGAGTAGGTATAATCCAAGCACACCTTGAGGCAGATGCTGGGAAAAATATACATGACGGTAATATCTCTAAAGTTGACCTAAATCGTGCTGGAACACCTCTATTAGAGATAGTAAGTCAACCCGATATGCGAAGTGCTAATGAGGCTGTAGCCTACTTAAAAAAACTACATGCAACCGTTAGATATTTAGATATTAGTGATGCTAATATGCAGGAGGGTTCATTTAGATGCGATGTAAATGTATCTATCAGACCAAAAGGGCAAGTTAAGTTTGGTACGAGAGTAGAGATAAAAAATATTAACTCTTTTAAATTTATAGCCTCTGCTATCAATTATGAGGTTCAAAGACAAATAGAGGCGTATGAAGATGGAGTTTATGAGAATGAAATTTATCAAGAGACTAGATTATGGGATGTTGATAGAGGTGTAACTAAATCTATGAGAGGAAAAGAGGAGGCTTCTGATTATAGATATTTTCCTGACCCAGACCTAAGAGCAGTAATTGTTACAGATGATATGATAACCCAAGCAAAAAATATGCCGGAGTTACCTGATGCCAAAATAGATAGATATATTAATAAATTGGGACTTAAAAGATATGATGCTTCAGTTATATGTGCAACTAAAGAGTCGGCACAATTTTTTGAAGATATGTTAAAACATGGAGCTAATCCTAAAATGGCAGTTAATTGGTTAAATACTGAACTATTGGGACGACTCAATAAAAAAGGATATAGTATTACCAACTCTCCTGTCTCAGCATCAAAACTTGGTGAACTTATCTCAAAGATAGATGATGGAACAATTAATGGTAAGGGTGCAAAAGATATTTTAGATGTACTTATGGAAAAAGATAGTGATATTACTAAGTTAATAGACTCTATGGGATTAGCTCAAATTAGTGATGATAGAGCTATTTTAAAACTAATAGACTCAATTTTAGATAAACATAAAGACAAGGTAGAGCAGTATAAAGCCGGAAAAGTAAAACTTTTAGGTTTTTTTGTTGGTCAAATAATGAAAGCTAGTAGAGGTTCAGCAAATCCTAAAAAAGTTAACGAACTATTAAAAAAGAGATTATCATAAATTTGTTATAAAAAGTTGAGATGGTTGGGATTTTAGCTATTTAGTTATTAAAATAATTTCAAAAATATTGTGACCATTTTTATAGCGATAGTTTAATCTATAATCTAATCTCTTGACTATATTATTTACAATATAAAGTCCTAAACCAAATCCTCTTTGTCTCTTTTCCTCTTGTGTAAATGGTTCAAGATAATACTCTAATGGGTGTTCTAAACTTCTCCCCTTTGATAAGACCTTAATAGATTTACTATCAGTAATAATTGTTGTACTAAAATCTTCTGAATATTTTATAGCATTATCAATTAAATTCTTAAGTGCCAATGATAATAACTTTGCATCAGTTATAATAGTCTCATTTTCTGTTTCAACAAATATTCTATCTCTATTACATAATAGTAATTTCAAGCTATTTTCTATAATATCATTGATATTGACCTCTTTTAATTGTGGTTTAAAACTCCGTGTGGTAATTCTTTCAATATATGCCAACTCTTTAATTAATTCATTCATTCGCTCAAAAGCTTTAATAAGAGTCTTTTTATTATTCCCATCTTCTATCATCTCTACAGCAATTCTACCTTTTGTAATGGGGGTTTTAAGCTCATGCATCATATTTCTCATAAATAGATTTTTAGACTCCAATAGGGTTTTAATATGATAGATAGCATTATCAAAACTCTGTGCAATCTGTCCTATCTCATCATTACTTTTATATGTTATTTTTATATTCATATCACCTTTTGCAAATTTTAAAATCTGTTTATTAAGTTTTTTTAATGGAGATATTTTTCTAGTAATAGCAATATATAAAAAGATAAATAAAAATGCAACCAAAATAGCAATAAGGATTGTTACTTTAATTCTAATATTATTTGATTTGATGTCCTTTAACATAAGATTATATCCATATCTTTGAAGATATATATAGTGATTATCTCCTATTGCAAAAATTTGCATTCTTCCATAAACAGATTCACCCTCAAATATAACTTTGCCTCTACTTAAAATTAGTAGTCTATTAGCATTAATTGCTACAGGTTTAACTTTTGAATTTTTATAAAATTTTTCAATCTCATCTTTGGTAGGATTTAATTGTGCTGTTGAGAGAAGAGCATTTGAGATAAGTTGATACCGAGAAATCTCATCTCGCTTCTGCCTCTCTTTATCCCATGATATAAAAAAAAAGAGAGCCGTTACCAACAGAGATAAAACAAGGGCAAAGAGTATATTTATAAAAGTAATAACAGATACATTTCTCATATCATGATTTTTTCCTCTTTTATATATCCACTTTTCATAATTATATAATTATAATTACACTTTTTCGGTCAATAGATACCCTATACCCCTAACAGGTTTAATATATGAGTTTTCCTTATCAATATTTGATAATTTATGTCGTATTCTTGAAATCATTACATCAATATTTTTAATGGAACTATTATCATCTATATGCTCACTATCATATAGTAACTGTTCTCTTGATACTGCTGAATTTTTATTTTTAATTAAAATAGATAAAATATCAAACTCAGCAGCAGTAAGCTCTAATAGCTTATTGTTAAATATAATGTTTCTTGCATTAAAATTAAGCTCAAAAATAGATTTTTTAACATTACTCTCGCTACTTTTTTGAACTCTTCTTAAAATAGTCTTTATTCGAGTTACAAGTTCTCTAGGGTCATACGGTTTTGGCATATAATCATCTGCCCCTCTCTCTAATGCAATCACTTTATCGGTTATATCATCTCTGGCAGATGAGACAATAATCGGTATTGATGAGTTTTGTCTAATTTTAGGAATTACCTCCAACCCATCAATACCGGGAAGTGTCAAGTCCAAAATAATTAAATCAAATTTATGTTGAGTTAGTAAAGAGAGTCCAATATATGGCTCTTCAGCATCAACAACCTCAATATCAAACTTATTTAGATACTCTGTTAAAATCTGAGAAAGTTCATAATCATCTTCTATCATTAAAATTTTTATAATAATAAATCCTTATAGACATAATTTTTGGTGATATGTTAACATGAGGGAGATTAATTTTAAATAAAGAAATATACCATCAGCATTGTTCACAAAGGTTTATTACAAAGGAGGTCTAAAAATGTTCTATCAAGGGAGTATATTTTTCAGAAAGGAGTTTATTCTATACTAAATCTTGTGAACAATGGTGGTGATACCCTTTTCTCTTAAAAGAATTATATTAAATTATGATTAATAATCAACAAATGAAAAGTTAATCATTAGTTAATACATATTCATTAAAACAAAATTTAAAATCTTATTAATTTTTTAATTTAAAGAAAATTTAATTTTAGATATAATCAATCTATATTTAATATTTTTTTAATTAATCAAAGGAATAAAAGATGAAAAATATCAAACTATCAATTATTACTCTAATATCATTAGGATTTTTTGGATATGGAGGGGGAGATATAGCTACTGTTACACCTTATGAAAGTGACGATGTCAATATGGCAATAGAGGAGGCTGTACCATATATTACACCAACTCCCACACCATCTCCTACTATTATCAAAAAGGAACCTCCAAAAGTTGTTAAACCCCAACAAGAAATATACTCAAATGGTTTTTATGCAGGACTTGGAATAACAGGAAATAGATATTCAAATAGTTGTAAATGCACAACATCTATAAACTCAATGCCAATAAAGAAAAAAAATAAAGAAAGAAATTTAGCCTTTCTTGCTAGAGTAGGATATGACTTCAATCCATATATAGGAATTGAGACTAGAGGAGTAAGAAGTATAGCAGAAGATAAAGATTTTAAACTATCACATATCGGACTTTTTTTAAAACCTATGATACCTATTGGCGACATAACTAATCTATATACAATTTTAGGTTTTGCAAAAACAAAAGTTACAGGAGAAGTTCCAAAGGTAGATGCAGAGAGCTTTGCTTTTGGTGGTGGATTGGAGTTTGATTTATCTAAAGATGTACCCAAAAAAGGCAGATACTCAAGAAAGTTTGATGGAAAAGGTGACCAAGAACAAGGTGTTGGTGTTTTTTTAGATTATGAAAGACTTGTTGTCAAAAAAAATACACCTAACTTAGACACAATTACAGTAGGAATATCCTATGATTTTTAATCTTGAATTAACTATCTTACTCACTAAACTATCCCGTCATAAATGGCGGAACTTTCCCAAAAACTCCTTCTCTATGGCTTTACGGCAAAATTTGATAAGATAATTGGGTGAAATTTTAGCTATTTAGTTATTAAATTTTATTTGATAGATTTAGCTCTTCCTGCAATTCAAGTACCTCTAAATATCTATTGGTAACTTTTTC
This sequence comes from uncultured Sulfurovum sp., assembly GCA_964601885.1. Lineage (GTDB taxonomy): Bacteria > Campylobacterota > Campylobacteria > Campylobacterales > Sulfurovaceae > UBA1140. Next base: position 7,106 of record CAZROY010000129.1, read on the forward strand.
ATACTCCTGCTCTAACTTTTTTAACCTATCAGCTACAACTGCTAATTCCATCTCTTCATAACAAGATGGATTGCATAAACAGTTATTTAACTCCTCTATTTGCTCCTCCAAATTCTCTATTATATTAGGAAGTATCTCTAAATCTCTCTGCTCTTTATAACTTAATTTAGTCTGTTTTTTTACTCTAATAACTTTTGGCTCAATATCTTTTTTAACTTTTATCTCTTTCTCTATACTATATAACTCATTAATATTTTTTTCAATAGCAAGATATTCACTATAATTGTGAAAAGACTCTTCGACCACACCATTACCTTTAAAAATCAGAAGTTTTGATGCAATCTTATCTACAAAATATCTATCATGACTGACAAATATCAATGCACCTTGAAAATTTATTAGCTTCTCCTCCAATATATTAATAGTTTGAATGTCAAGGTCATTTGTTGGTTCATCTAAAATAAGACAATCAACCTTTTTTGTAAATAAAAGAGCTAAAGCTATACGATTTTTCTCTCCTCCACTTAAAAAACCTATCTTTTTTTGTAAATACTCTTCAGGAAATAAAAAACTTTTTAAATAGGCATATATGTGTATGGATTTTCCATATACATCTACCCTATCTCCTCCTTTTGGTAGAAATGTCTCTATAATACTTTTATTATCATCTAGCATCTCTCGATGTTGGTCAAAATATCCAATAGTAATATCCCCTCTTTTTATAGTTCCTCTCTCTGCTTTAATTCTTCCTAGTAAAATTTTAAGTAGAGTTGATTTTCCAGAACCATTATGTCCTACTACTGCTATTTTATCTCTTTGTAAAATTCTAGTAGTCAAACCATCTATCAAATTTTTTCCTGCTATAGAGTAGCTTAGATTTTCAATATCAAAAAGCATCTTTTTTTTAGAGATTGAGCCTTGTGAATTAAAACTTTTTTTCTCTCTTTCCAACTCTATTACCATTTTTCGTATAAGAGTTGGGTCTTTTTTGGCTCTATCTCTTAATTCTAAAATTCTCTTTTTCCTACCTTGATTTCTTGTAAGTCTAGCTTTAACCCCACGACTTAACCACTCTTCCTCTTTTTTAAGAAATCTCAATAGGTTCTCATGCTCCCTTTTCATACTTTTCACTCTCTGCTCTTTTTTTATTAGAAATTGGTCATATCCACCATCATAAGAGACAATATTCATATTCTCTATCTCAATAATTCTTGTAACTATACTATTTATAAAGTGTCTATCGTGAGATATTAAAAGTATTGTAAACTTCTCTTTAATAAGTATCTCTTCTAAAAACTCAACCATATATACATCAAGATGGTTTGTAGGCTCATCAAGAAGTAAAATATCTGGCTTTTTTAAAATTAAAGATGCTAAAGCTACCCTTCTCTGTTCTCCTCCTGATAGTCCATTTACATCTCTATACTCATACTCTTTAAGCTTAAACTCTTGTAAAATCCTCTCTATTTTATCATCTAAATTCCATGCGTTATGGTGGTCAAGGTATGTTGTTATTTTGGAGTGTTCTTCTAAAAGCTCTCTATTTTCATAATCTATTGATATTAAATCAGATAGTTCATCATATCTTCTTTTTGCCTCTTTTAGTTCTGTTAGCTCATTCTCGATTGCATCACGAACATTTAAGTTAACCTCAAAATTTGGATTTTGCTCAAGTATATCTATAATAACTCCACTATTAATAACTCTTCTTCCACTATCTGGTTGAATATGACCTGAGATAATCTTCATAAGAGTAGATTTGCCACAACCATTCTGTCCTACAATTGCAACCCTCTCTCCATCTTTTAATGTAAAATTAACACCTTTTAATAGCTGTTTGACATCATAATTTTTATCAATATCAAATAGATTAATAATTGCCATAGAAAAATCCTTATAATAAAAGTTCAGTATTTTATCGAAAAAAATATATATTATTAAGGTTGCTTTTTATAAACCTACTATAGTATTAAAATTCATTTTTATATATAAATAGTATTTTAAATTATAATATTGAAGAGAGATATATAGTGAATATCGAAAAAATTGTTTCTCAATTACAACTTTTTGAACTAAAATATCAAAAAATTGATGAGGTTTCCATTAGTTCATTTAATATTTTTTCAATTCTGAGGAAATCACACGATGAGGTTAATTTACACTCAAGATTTATTTATGAACTATTAAATCCAAATGGTTCACATAAACAAGGAAGGGTATTTTTAGATATTTTTTTAAGAGAGATTGGTATTGAATTTTATGCTATTGAAATATTTAGAGAAAAATTTAATATAGATATTCTTATAAAATCAAAAAAAGAGGTAATTATATTAGAAAACAAAATAAAGACTACAGACCACTCTCAACAATTGAGTTCATATCTAAAAACTATGCAATATCAAGGTTATAAAGATGAAAATATCTATATTGTTTATCTAACTCTATTTGGAGATGAGCCAACTGAGACATCAATAAGAGATAGAGTAATTAATATCTCTTATAGTAAACATATCAAAAATTGGCTAGAATTATCTATTAAAGAGGTTGCAATATTTCCAACATTAAGAGAAACATTAATACAATATCTTAATCTAATTAATAAACTTACATTTCAATCACATCATAAGGGCTTTATTTTGGAAGTTAAAGATTTCTTACTTCAAGATAATAATTTAAGAACAATTTTGAATATAAAAGAGTCTATTATTGAAGCAAAAATTCAAATACAGTTAAATTTTTGGAAAGAATTATTAAACAATTTAATACCACATTACCCATTTAAATTTTATAATTATAATGGTGACCATACAATAGAGGAGAGCGTTAGGAAATATTATAAGAGACAGAAAAATAAACGAGATTATGGTTATGAGTATCAGCTTAATGATAATTTATACTTTTTTATTGAGATAAGACATAATATATATTACGGTTTCTATTTTGTCGATGATGAAAATATAGCCACATCACAATTAGCCAAACTTAATAATATCAAAATAGATTGGGAGGAAAATTATTGGAAATATGTAGATAAAAGACTTGATTTTGAAGAATTTAATTCTAATGTATTGGATTTAATTGATGATGAAAAAAGAGAGAACGATATAAAGAAAATTAGTGATGAGATTATATATCTTATTAAAGAATATAAAAAAGGAGAAACAGAAACATGATATTAAGAAAAACTTTATTAATAATAGTGCCTTCATTACTATTATCAATGTCTATTCAACAAGTCAATGAGGCGTCAGATAGCGAACTTGGTTGTATTAAAGGTATTGGAAGTAAAAGATTAAATACAATTAGAGAGTATAAAAAAAACCATTCTATAAAAAAAATAGATGACTTACTAAATATTCAAGGTATAGGATACAAAATTGTAGATAATATTAAACATGATATATTTAAAAAATCTTGTAGAAAAAATAAAAGAAAACCCATTCCTACACAACATATAAAACGAAAAATAATTAAGGCAAAATAATAAACTACCCCATTATCTCAACTTATTAAATAATGGGATAGTTGATGATTTCATAATCAATAATTTGACTATGCTCTCGAATATATTTAATGGCTGATGTATCAATAAAATCATCAGATAAAACATATCTAATTTTCAAATTATACCCGATAAACATTTGATTTTTTTGAACAAATTCTCTAATTTCAGTTTGGGACGCTTTTATTTCCTTGTGGTCTATCTTATATTTAGAGTTTTTATTCCAATTTTTACACTGTATAAATAAAATTTGTTTCTCTTTTTTGGCAATTAAATCTATACTATTGTCTAATCTGCTTTTATTTTTATAATGCTCTATTATTGTATAACCCAAATTTTGATAATGTTTTGCCACAAACTGTTCATATAACTCACCTTTAGCTTTTCTACTTAAGTTTTTATATATTTTATATTTATTAATTGCTTCAAGAAATTCATTATTATTTAAAATATCTTTATTCCATTTTATATATTTTACTCTATTTTTTACATCATAAAACTCTTTTGCTCCATTATATATACCAATTTCTGTGGGAATACGCCATTTTCCACTTTTATATGCCCACTTTAATGCAATTAAAATATTATTGATTTCAGGAGCTGACATATCATAATGTTTAGCTATTTCTGTTACTGAAATATATATTACTTTAGAGCGGTTATCCAATTTTGACTTTTGAACCTCTTTTTCCTCTTTTTCATCTTGGTTATTTTTAAATAGACTAAAAACTGTCTTTAACATTAAAATTTATTCCTCTTATTTATGTTTTCTTAAAGATAATTTTATCAAAAATTATATAAAAGTAGATAATAAATTTAATTTAAGATGGAATACTCTCCATTTTGGAGTATAAAAATTTGACTATTAGGTTGTTTTAAAGTTAATGTTTTGCTATTTGAAAAATTACAATATATCCCTCTAATTATTCTATTTACCATCTCATGAGCTACAATAATAATCCAATCTATACTATTAAGTGAGTCTAAAAACTTTAATATTCTATTGTGAACAATCTCATAAGAGTCGCCATTTTTGACTACATAATGCCACTTATTAGCCTCTCTATCTTTAAACTCTTTGGTATTTAATACATCTCGTTTTCTTTTACCTTCAAAAATTCCATAATTAAACTCAATAATTCTGTTGTCAAAAATAATATCCTCTTTTCTAACTCCAACTTCATTAGATATAATATATGCTGTATTTTTTGCCCGACCCAATGGAGATGAAAATATTATGGGATTAATAGAATTTTTCTCTATATATTTTTTTAATTTAATACCATTCTCTTTTGCTTGGAGTCTCCCTTTTGAAGTTAATGGAGAGTCTAAATATCCTTGAAAACGAACCTCTAAATTCCACTCTGTCTCTCCATGTCTAACTAATAAAATATTTGGATACTTTTTCACATTATCTCTTTTTTGTAAAAATTTCCATAGCATACCACATAACGCCAATAATTACAAGAAGTATGAAAAAAGGTACCCATGGATACTCCTGAAATGACTTAAATAAAGCTTTTATTGTGCCTCCTGCATAGTATGCACTTAGCATAATAGTTACTACAAAAAATATTGTAGCAAAAATATTATATATACCAAATTTTTTAAAATCATATCTTGATATTGCCATAGAGATTGGGAGTAATGTTTTAATTCCATACAAGAATTTCTGTATAAATATTGCTAATACTCCATATTTTCTCATAATAACAGTTGATAATGCAATTTTTCGTTTATGTTTTTCAAAATATGGTTTAATCTGCTCTTTATGGTAACGACCAAGATAAAATAGAAACATATCTCCAAGATAGTTAAATAATATAGCTATTCCTAAAGAGATAAATAAATTCATCTCACCTATAAAAGATAAAACCCCAGCAGCAGCTACTACTACCAATGAACCACCAAAAGAGAAAAAAGCCAAAGCTAAATATCCCCAAGTACTTAAATGTGTTAATGTATCTTCCAAATGAAACCTTTAAAATTTTAGCTCCTGTTTTACAGTAAACTCCGCATTTTATGGTGGGATAGTTCACAAGAGTCATATTATATATTTTTTTTAATTATTGAAATATTAAAATAGATGTAAATTCTTAATAATATATCTCATAATCTCACTCTTATCATTGAATTGAAGATTTTTAGGTATCTGTTTTCCCTCTTTTGGTTTTGGTAAATTGGTATCAAAAGGCTCTTTTATAACCAACACCTTACCTTTAATCTTAAAAAAATAGATATTAACCCCACACCCCTCTGCTCCAATAATATTTTTATATCCTCTTAATCCATATAGATTTATCCGTTTTGCAAAGTTTTTAATATCCTTTCTAAACCAACCAGCCTTTGCTACTCTCTTATATGTCTCTATATCATAACTCTTATCATCTATAAAAAAATCTAATAGTGAATAGTAACCTTTTAATTTTATATCAAAACGGCTAAACTCATCTAAAAGTTCAGGATTATCCCTCTGGTCACAACGGCTATAGTGTTCAAACCCTATACTATTTGAGAGATGTATCCAACCATTTTCAATATTGGCTTTTAGAAATTTAGGATATAATAGAGCTAAGTTTTCTGTGACTACAGCTCCATACTTCTCATACAGTTTTATATATTTAGCTTTAACCCACCCGTCATAAAAACCTCCCATAAATTTTAATCTAACAGATACCCATATATTTTTCCCCAATTTTTCAATGATATTTTTATCATAGGTGACCAAATTTTTTGCATCATAAGGGATATGATATATAATTTTACTCTTATATGATGGCTCTAATCGTAAATGTAAAACATCTGTTTTTGATACATGAGTTACAGCCAAAGGTATAGTATCCCACTCTACAATAGTATCTATATGTTTTCTAAAATCTATTTTAGCATTGAGAATAACTGTTAAGCTAAATAGTATAAATATCTTTTTCATCTCTATTCCTTTATTTCGGAGACATCGCCATTGATGGCGGTGAGGAGAAATAATTAGTTTTACTGAAAATTAATCCCTCTTGACATTCTATTATAATTTGTATGTAATTATCATATGAAAATAATAATACTAACTCAAAAGAACCGATTAAAACTCAGTTCTAAAAAACTTGAAATTATTAAACAGTTATCTTACTACTCTAAAAAAGAGTTTGAACCTATATCTGTTAATAAAAATAATTACTTATCAATTGATATGGGTTTAGATAATTTTGCAACTTGTTTCAATTCTAATAATGGGTGCGTCAGCCATCCACCAAGATTAAAATTAAACGACTTAGTCGCTTAAAAATCTTCAAGCCTTATCCTTTAGGGT